>JBGVCH010000001.1:0-21414 GCA_045226335.1 Christensenellales bacterium
CCAGGGCATACGCCTTCGAGTATTCCATCAGACTGTCCTCCGCTTGTTACAACGCGCGAAGCCCGCGCTTTCTTCCGCCGGAGCGCAAACTCCAACAAATAAAGGATAGCACAACGGCGCGGGAGCGTCAACGGCTTTCGCGCAAAGAAAACCGGCAGGGGTAGCCCTGCCGGGAAGTGAGTAAGCCCTCAGAATGCGTGCGTTTCCAGCCTTCATACGCCATACATCTGCACCGTCCTGTCGATTCTCAGTCCGTCGTCCGGTTTGCGGGGCAGCTTGACGATATCCACATCCAGGCTCAGGAGCTCGGAAAGGGTTTCACGAAAGCCGCAGATGTGCAGCAGCGAAGTCGGGTTTTCCGTGAACTCCACGAGGAAATGGTGTCGCTGTCCCCGGTGGCCGTGCCGTCGGCGCAGGAACCGAACAGCTCCACCCGTCGGACGGGGTATTCCAAAGCGGCCTGCTGTACCGCCTTGCGGATCATGTCCAGCGTGGGCATTGCTGAACCTCCTTTCTTCCGCCGGATCCAATGTGACCCTTGACGAAAAAAGCCAAAGCAAGTATAATCGGGACGTTGCGAAAACGCGGCGTTTGCCGGGCCCTGACAGAGGGACGGTACACGAAAGGATGATTCGGAAATGGCGAACAAATCGCGCCCCAAAGCGTCGTCCCGGATGGTGGCAGTCATTGCGCTGTGCGTCACCCTGGCGCTGACGGTGTTTTTGGGCATTGTCGGCGTGAAGGGCCTGTGGACCGGCAAGCTGGACTATGTGAAGCCCTGGCTGCCCACCACCGACGCGGAGAAGTGGCCTGAGAACCTGACCCTGGGCCTGGACCTGCGGGGCGGCGTGTACGTGGAGTATTCCGTGGATCAGACGGAGAAGAGCAAGGCCCAGGGACTGAGCATGGGCGACCAGATGGAGGCCACCCTCAAGGTCCTGGAGAAGCGCCTCAGCGCCAAGGGCTACACCGAGGCCACCGTCTCCTCCATCGAGAACGGCACGGGCATCCGCGTGGAGGTCCCCGGCATCTACGACCAGCAGTCCCTGCTGGATTTGCTGGGCAAGACCGCGGAGCTGGACTTCGTGGCCGAGGGCGAGACCGTGCCCTTCATGACCGGCGAGAACGTGAAATCCGCCTACGTCACCTATGACGACAGCGGCAAGCTGGCCATCGGCTTTGAGCTGGACAGCGAGGGCGCGGCGCTTTTCGGCGTGAAGACCGCCAACTGGATCAACAAGACCATCAGCATCTATCTGGATTACGGCACGACCCAGGAAGAACTGCTGGTGGCGCCCACCGTCAACACGGCCATCACCGGCGGCAGCGGCATCATCACGGGCGATTACGATCAGGATGAGGCGGTCAACCTGGCCTCCCAGATCAACTCCGGCGCCATGCCCCTGCTGCTGACCCAGCAGAAGGTGGACACCGTGTCCGCCACCCTGGGCGACAACGCCCTGACCACGGCCGTGAAGGCGGCGCTGATCGGCATCATTCTGGTCATGCTCATCATGATCGTCCGTTACCGCCTCAACGGCCTCGTGGCCTCCTGGGCGCTGTGCATCTACATCATCGTGCTGTTCCTGCTGATGGCGCTGCTGGACGGCATCCAGATCACCCTGCCGGGCCTGGCGGGCATCGTGCTGGGCATCGGCATGGCGGTGGACGCCAACGTCATCATCTTCGAGCGCTTCAACGAGGAGATGCGCCGCGGCCGCGGCGCCGCCGTCTCGGCGAGGCTGGGCTTCAAGAGCGCCATGAGCGCCATCCTGGACGCCAACGTCACCACGCTGATCGCCGGCTTTGTGCTGCTGCTCTTCGGCACCGGCTCCGTGCAGGGCTTCGCCAAGACCCTGCTGCTGGGCGTG
The DNA here is from genome assembly GCA_045226335.1 of Christensenellales bacterium. Taxonomy (GTDB): domain Bacteria; phylum Bacillota; class Clostridia; order Christensenellales; family Aristaeellaceae; genus RUG11272. Next base: position 1,872 of record JBGVCH010000001.1, read on the forward strand.
GTGGTGTCCATGCTCTCCGCCGTGCTCATCACCCGCGGCCTCATGACCTGGATCATCAACGCGGGCGCCGTCAAGCCTGCCCTTTACTGCAGCTTGAAGAACGGCACGGCGCCCGGTCAGCAAACCGACAAGCTTGACGGAAAGGAGGCGAAGTGACATGACAGCGACGAAACGGTTCCGGATCTGCCTGATCGTGTCCGCCTGCCTCATCGGCCTGGGCCTGATCCTGATGCTGCTCTCCGCCGTCTCGGGCCTTCCCACCGGCATCAACCTGGGCATTGACTTCGCCGGCGGCATGTCCCTGCAGTATGACATGCACACCACCGTCAGCCAGACGGAGGTAGAGGCCGCCATCGCCGAGGCCGGGCTCACCGGCGCCGGCGCCACCATCCAGGGCGCCCACAAGAACGAAGTGGTCATCCGCATCCCCACTGTGGGCGAGTCTGAGGTCCAGAACGTTGAGACCGCCCTGAAAGACCGGCTGGCGGAGCGCTATCCCGACATTACACAGTCCGGCGACATCAGCTATGTGGGCCCCGTGGCCGGCGCCCGGCTGGTGAGCAACGCCGTGGTCTCCGTCCTCATCGCCTCCGCCCTGATGCTGATCTACATCGCCATCCGCTTTGACTTCTTCTCGGGGCTTGCGGCGGTGATCGGTCTCATCCACGACGTGCTGATGATGCTGGCCTTCATGGTCTTCCTGCGCTCCGTGATCCAGATGAACTCCACCTTCATCGCGGCCATGCTGACCATCGTGGGCTATTCCATCAACAACACCATCGTCATCTTCGACCGCATCCGGGACAACATGAAGAAGTCCCGGGGCGAGAGCCGGGTGGACGTTGTGACCCGCTCTGTGAAGGAGTGCCTGGGCCGCACCCTGACCACCACGGCCACCACCCTGGTGACCATCGTACTGCTGTACATCCTGGGCGTGGATTCCATCCGGGAGTTCGCCCTGCCGCTGATCATCGGCATCGTGTCCGGCGTGTACAGCGCCAACCTGATCAACGGCTATGTCTGGGCCTGGCTGGAGAACCTCAAAGGCGCGGGCAAGAAGGCCAAGAAAGCGCCGAAGCGGGCGTAAGTTTTTGCGGGCAACGGGGAAACTCTTCTGCGGAGGGGTTTCCCCGTTGCGGTTTTTGAAACGGCCGGGAGGAGGGTCAACCGTGAAGAAATCCGTCGTTTTGTGGATCCTGCTGGTTCTTTGGACGGCGGCCGCGGCCTGCGCGGCGGCGGAGGAGCCGAAGCTCGCGGATACGGTCATCGAGTTTGAGGGCCTGCGCTTTCAGGCGGTGGCGTATCTGGACGACAGCAGCGAGGAGAACGAATTTCCGCAGGAGTACCGGGAATACAAAAGGGAGCATCACTGCATGATCCGGTTTCGCTGCCTGGACGGCGTGATCGGCATCGGTGACGCCCGGCACTTCATCAACAACTGTGAGCTCTGGGCCCTGCAGCCGGAGACGCAGGAGATGGAAAAGGTTTATTTCAATGTGCCCAGAGACCATGTCAAGGAGACAAGGTTTTTCGTCGGACGTCGGAACGGTTACATGTCCGAGTTTGATGTCGTCTTCTACCGCGACGGCGGGGAACCGTACTGCCAGGATGCGCTGTACCTGAGGTTCCCGGGCAGGAGCGTGTGGGTGGAACCCGCGTTTTACTCCCTCCGGGATCTTCCGGCCCCCGAAGGGCCGCTGGGGAACAACCCGGGGGAGGAAGACTTGCCCATGGCCACCTATGCCCCGACGCCGTCCCCCGCGCCGACGCCGTCCCCCACCCCCGTGCCCACGCCGGACGCCCGCTTCCGCCCCCTGACGGAGGAGCAGCGGGACGGCGTGAACATGCAAATGCGGGCCATCCGGAACCAGGGCGGCCGGCCGGGCGAGTGGGGCAAGGGGGAGGACGTGGAGCTGGAGGGGCTCGTCTTCATCGGCGTCTTTGCCTTCAACGGCGGCGACCTGGCGGTGGACACGCTGGATGACGGGCCGTATCACGAGTACTTCCGGGCCATCCCCAAGGAGCGCCTGGCCACCTCCTTCGAGGAGGCGGAGACGAAGATCCTGGTCTACACGGCGGCGTCCGAGTACTGCAAGTACAGCAACGGCAGCAAGGGATACAAGACGTATACGTACATCGCCGTCGCCCGGGACGGAAAGGTCATCCGCAGGCTGGTGTACGAGGCGATGCCGCCCACGGTGGTAACGGACCGGAGCGCGCACTACGGGTACGCGGCCATCAAGGAAGCGATGAACTGCATCGCGGAAAAGCTGAAGGCGGAGGAATGACCCGCCCGCACGGCATAATCGGATCTCATCCCCGATCCGCGGGAGCGAAGAGGAAAGAAGGGACAGGATGCTGCAATTCAGGGAGAGGGCCCGGGTCAGCCGGGAACCGCTGGCGGGCTGCGACGCCCTGATGAGCCAGCTGCTGCGGGCCCGGGGCATCGACACGGCGGAGAAGGCGGAGGCCTTTCTGAACCCGGACCTGGACCGGATGACGGACCCCTTCTCCATGCCCGGGATGCGGGAGACCGCCGCCCTGATCCGCGGCGCGCTGGCTGACGGAAAAAAGATCGCCGTGTACGGGGATTACGACTGCGACGGCGTGTGCGCCTCCGCCATCCTGCTGGAGACCCTGCGGGAGCTGGGGGCGGACGTCGTGTCCTACATCCCGGACCGACACGCGGAGGGCTACGGCGTCAACGGCGAGGCGGTGCGGAAGCTACACGCGGAGGGCTGCGGTCTGCTGGTGACGGTGGACTGCGGCATCTCCAACCTGCCGGAGGTGATGAAAGCCCGCCGCCTGGGCCTGGCGGTGGCGGTGACGGACCACCATCACCCGGGGCCGGAACTGCCGGAGGCGGACGCCCTGGTGAACCCGGAACTGCCGGGCACCCCGCCGGCCCTGCGGCATCTGTGCGGCGCAGGGGTGGCGCTGAAGCTCAGCGAGGCCCTGGCGGGACGGGAAGCGGCGCTGGAACGCCTGGACCTGGCCGCCCTGGCCACTGTGTCGGACATCGTGCCCCTGATGGGGGAGAACCGCATCATCGTGGCCAACGGCCTGAAGCGCATGACGGACAGCCCCCGGCCGGGGCTGAAGGCGCTGATGGCCGCGGCGGAGATCACCCCGCCCGTGAACGAGAACCACCTGGGCTACCGGCTGGGGCCCAGGATCAACGCAGCGGGCCGCCTGGCCCACGCCCGGGATGCCCTGAACCTCCTGACCACCCGGGATCCGGCGGAAGCGGAAGCCCTGGCCATGCGGCTCAACACCCTCAACCGGGAGCGGCAGACGCGGCAGGCGGAGATCACGGCCCAGGCGGAGGCCATGATGGCGGCGGAGACGGATTTCCGGGACGACCGCTGCATCATCGTCCGGGGCGAGGGCTGGGAGAGCGGCGTGGTGGGTCTGGCGGCGGGCAAGCTGTGCGAGAAGTACCACTGGCCGGCCATCGTGCTCAGCAGCGACCCGGAAACCGGCAAGTCGGTGGGCTCCTGCCGGTCCATTCCCGGGGTGAACATCTTCGAGGCCCTGTCGGCCTGCAAGGACCTGTTCGACCGCTTCGGCGGCCACGAGATGGCGGCGGGGCTGACGATCCCGACGGAGCGGATCCCGGAGCTGAGGCGCCGGCTGAACGCGTTCATCGCGGAGCGCTGTGACCCGGCGGCCTTCGTGCCGGTGCTGGAGTATGACGCCGTGCTGCCCCTGGAACAGGTGAAGCTGGCCACGGTGGACGCGGTGTCGCGGCTGTCGCCCTGCGGGGAGGGCAACCCGCCGCCGGTGTTCCTGATCACCGGCGCCCAGGTGGGCCAGTGCCGCCGGGTGGGGGCCACGGGGGACCACCTGAAGCTGAGCCTCACGGACGGCACCCACCGGGCGGAGGGCATCGGCTTCGGCCTGGGAGACCTGGCGGACCTGGCCCTGGAGCGGGTGGACGCGCTGTTTGCCCTGGACCGCAACGAGTTCAACGGCCGGGTCACGGCCCAGATGCAGGTGCAGGCGCTGCGGCCCTCCGCCGGCAGCGAGCCGATTCCGCCGGAATCCCTGCTTTTCCGGTCGCTTTTGCAGGAAATCGGCAGCCTCGCGGAGAATTCTCCCCAGATACCGGCCGCGGCGGAACTCCACCGGGCGCGGGAGGTCCGGGAACGGCTGCGGCAGGGTCTCGGCACCTGTGTGATCGCCCATGACCCGGAGCGTGCCCGGGAGCTGCTGGGCATCGAGCCCGCGCCGGACGTCCCGGCGGAAGGGAAGAGACCGGACCGGCGCGGCTTCTGCACCGTGCTGTTCCATCCGACGCCGGACATGCTGTCGGACCAGTGGCAGACCGTGGTGCTGGCGGACGGCGACGTGCTGCCGGGCGAGGCGGCCATGGCGGCGGCCCGGTGTCCCCGGGCGGCGCTGTGGACGCTGCCGGAGAACGACCGGTGCCGGCAGACGCTGAAGCGTTTCTGCCCGGATCTGCCGGCCCTGCGGGCGCTGGTGCTGGCGCTGCAGCAGGGGGCGGGCGGCAGCCTGGTGACCCTGCGGCAGGCCTGCGGGCAGCCGGAGGAGACCGTGCTGCTGGGCATGCGGATGCTGGAGGCGGCCGGGCTGGCGGAGTTCAGCCTGTCCCCCTGGAGGGCCGTGCGCACGGCCGTGGCGAAGGCGGATCCCACCGCCACGCCCCTGTGGCGCTATCTGGCGGATCTCATAGCCTGAATACCGTGAAGCGAAAGAGAGGTGAGCGGAATGTCCTCGTCCTTTGATGTGATGCCCCTGGACCAGATGCTGGGGCGCATCCAGAAATACACCCCCGGCGACGGGTGGAAACTGGTGGAGAAGGCGTACAACTTTGCGCAGGAGGCCCATGCCGGGCAGAAGCGCAAGAGCGGGGAGGACTATTTCACCCACCCCTGGTTTGTGGCGTCCATCCTGACGGAGCTGATGATCGACCCGCCCACCATCGCCGCGGGCCTGCTCCACGACACGGTGGAGGACTGCAAGGACAAGAACATCACCCTGGACACCATCCGGACGGAGTTCGGGGACGAGGTGGCCCAGCTGGTGGACGGCGTCACCAAGCTGGAGAAGCTGAATTTCTCCAACCGGGAGGAGGCCCAGGCGGAATCTCTGCGGAAGATGATCCTGGCCATGAGCAAGGACATCCCGGTGGTGCTGATCAAGCTGGCGGACCGGCTCCACAACATGCGCACCCTGAAGCACCAGCCCCGGGACCGGCAGCTGGCCATCGCCCGGGAGACCCTGGACATCTACGCGCCGCTGGCCCACCGCCTGGGCGTGTACGCCATCAAGCAGGAGCTGGAGGACCTCTCCCTGCGCTACATCGACCCCGAGGGCTATCAGGACCTGGTGAACAAGGTGGGCATGAAGCGCCAGGAGCGCACGGACAACATCCGCCTGGTCATCGACGAGCTCTCCGCCAAGCTGGACGAGGCGCACCTGCACTACGACATCGACGGCCGGCCCAAGCACTTCTACTCCATCTACCGCAAGATGGTGATGCAGAACAAGCCCTTCGAGCAGATCTACGACCTGATCGCCATCCGGGTGCTGGTGGACACGGTGCAGGACTGCTACACGGTGCTGGGCATCGTCCACACCCTGTGGAACCAGGTGCCGGGCCGCTTCAAGGACTACATCTCCGTGCCAAAGGCCAACATGTACCAGTCCCTGCACACCACGGTGGTGGGCGGGCGAAAGATCCCCTTCCCCTTCGAGGTGCAGATCCGCACCTGGGAGATGCACCGGGTGGCGGAGTACGGCATCGCGGCCCACTGGCGCTACAAGGAGGGCGGCAGCGACAGCTCCCTGGACAACAAGCTGTTCTGGGTGCGGCAGATCCTGGACTGGCAGAGCGACACCCGGGACTCCAAGGAGTTCATCGACACCCTCAAAACCGACCTGTTCTCCGAGGAGGTCTTCCTCTTCACGCCCAAGGGCGATGTGAAGAGCATGGCCAAGGGCGCCACGCCCCTGGACTTCGCCTACGCCATCCACTCCGGCGTGGGCAACCGCTGCATCGGCGCCAAGGTGAACGGCCGCATCGTGCCCCTGGACACGGAACTTCAGACGGGCGACCGGGTGGAGATCATGACCTCCGCCAGCGCCAAAGGCCCCAGCATCGACTGGCTCCGCATCTGCAAGACCGCCCAGGCCCGGGCCAAGATCCGCCAGTACCTGAAGAAGGAACTGCGGGAGGAGAACATCGAGCTGGGCCGTTCCATGATCGAGCACGAGGCCAAGCGCCGCAACGTCAGCGCCGGCGACCTGCTCAAGCCCGAGTACTGCGAGCCCATCATGCGGAAGTACGGCTTCCAGGAGATGGACGACATCTTCGGCGCGGTGGGATACGGCGGGATGTCCGCGGCCTATGTGGTGGCGCGGCTCATCGAGGAGCAGCGGGCCAGCCAGCCCGCGCCGCCGCCCAAACCCGCGGAGGGCAAGCCCAGCGGCAAGGTGAACCACGGCGTCATCATGGAAGGCATGGACATGGACATCCCCGTGCGCTTCGCCAAGTGCTGCAGCCCGGTGCCGGGGGACGACATCGTGGGCTTCATCACCCGGGGCCGGGGGGTCAGCATCCACAAGGCGGAGTGCGTCAACGCCCTCAGCGGCGAGAAGGAGCGCAAGGTGGCCGTGGACTGGGCGGACACCGAGATCGGCACCTTCTGCGTGTCCATCAAGATCGTGGCCTACGACCACCTGGGCCTGCTGGGCGAGGTGTCCACCTTCATCGGCAGCATGGGGGTGCCCATCCGCAACGCCGCCACCTCGGTGGACCGCAACAAGATCGCCACGATCCGCATGGTGCTGGAGGTCCGATCCAGGGAACAGATGGACAGTGTCATCCGCCAGCTGCAGAAACGGCAGGACGTGGTGGATGTGTTCCGGGTGACGGGATAAGAGGAGGAGCGACATGAGCGCGGCAACCATCATCAAGTGCCCATCCTGCGGCGCGTCCCTGACATGGCAGCCCGGCACGCAGGTGCTGAGCTGCAGTTTCTGCGGGGCGCAGACGCCGGTGGCACCGTCGGGCCTGCAGCAGACCGCGGTGCCGGTTCAGGCGGACCGGCTGAAAGCCTACAAGTGCGATATGTGCGGTGCGGAGATCGTGACGGGGGCCACCACGGCGGCCACCCACTGCTATTTCTGCCACAGCCCGGTGGTGCTGGAGGACCGCCTCAGCGCGGACTTCCGGCCCGACGGCGTGATCCCCTTCCGCATCGAGCGGGAGGAGGCGGAGCAGCGGTTCCTGGCCTACATCAAGGCGCACCGCTTTGTGAAGCACAGCTTTTTCAGCGCGGCCCAGATGGAGAACTTCAGCGGGGTGTACTACCCCTACTGGATCGGCGATATCCGGGGCCACGCGGTGCTGGACGGCCAGGGCAAGACGGTCTCCAGCTCGGTGCGGGGCAACTACCTGTACACCACCACCCGCATGTTTGATATTCACCGGGAGGGGGACGTGGTGGCGCGGAACTTCATCCGCAAGGCGCTGAACAGCGTGGACCGGCAGCTGTCCGACGGCGTGCACCCCTATGACCTGACGCAGATCCAGCCCTACACCCCCGCCTACCTCAGCGGTTTCCTGGCGGAGATGCGGGACATCCCGAAGGATGAGCCCATGCAGGACATGGCCCAGGAGGCCGTGAAGCTGGCGGAGGGCATGATCCGCAGCAACCTGAAGTACAGCGAGGTCAACGCCAGCTTTGCCCTGAACGACACCACCGCCGACATGCGCTACGTGCTGCTGCCCGTGTGGGTGCTGACCTACCGGGAGAACAACGGGAGCCGGGTCTTCAGCTTCATGATGAACGGCCAGAGCGGCAAGGTCTGCGGCCGGCTCCCGGTGGACGGCAAAAAGCTGCTGATGACCGCAGCCGGCATCGGTGCCGCCGTGGCCGGGGTCATGTGTCTGGGAGGTGCGCTGGTATGGTAAGGAGAGGGATCGCGGCGGCGGCGTGCTGCTTGCTGGTGCTCATGTTTCTCATGCCCGCGGCCCTGGCCGACCGCCCCATGGTCATCGACAACGCGGACCTCTACACGGCGGATCAGATCGCCGAGATGGAAGAGATCATCACCCGGATCCGGGAGAAATATCAGATCGACGTCGTGGTGCTGACCACCAACGACGTGCCGCTGGGTACGGACAGTGTGACGGTGGAATACGCGGATCATTGGTTCGAGGAGAACGGCTATGGCATCGGGGAGGACCGGGCCGGCGCCGTGCTTATCACGGACATGACCAACCGCTTTAACTACATCTCCACCATGGGCATCATGATCGATTATATGACCAGCGGCCGCATTGAGCAGGTCCTTTCGGCCTGGGATCGGTATGGCAAGGAGAACCAGGGAAGGGCCATGATTGCGGAACTGCAAATGATCGAGAAACTGCTGGCCAAAGGGATCGAGGAAGGTCAGTTCCGCTTCGATGAGAAAACCGGAAAACGGCTCACCCGTCTGTTCAACAAACTGACCAAAGGCGAGGCGCTCTTCGGCGTGGCCAGCGGCGTGGGCGTCGGGGCCATCATCATGTCGGTGATCAACGGCCGCTACAAGCTCAAGCATTCCACCTACCGCTACAACAGCGACGAAAACGCGAAGCTGCAGCTGACGGACGACAGAGAGGTCCTGATCGGCCAGAAGGTGACCCACACCCGCATCGTCTCGGAGAACAAGGGCGGCGGCGGTGGCGGCGGCCTGGGCGGCTTCTCCGGCAGCGGCCGGGGCAGCGGCGTGCACATCTCCAGCGGCGGCCACACCCACGGCGGCGGCGGCCATCACTTCTGAGCGCCGGGGACTGAGCGATGCGCAGTTGGGAAAAGCGGGAATGTGAGCGCCTCCTGCGGGAGACCTTCGGCGCGGAGGGGTTCCGGCCGGGGCAGCGGGAGGCGGTGGAGACCGTGCTGGCGGGGCGGGACCTGCTGGCCCTGTTTCCCACCGGCGCGGGCAAATCCCTGTGCTATCAGCTTCCGGCCCTGATGCTGCCGGGGTTCACCCTGGTGGTGTCGCCTTTGATTGCCCTGATGCAGGATCAGGTGCGGCGGATGACGGCCCGGGGTGTGAAGGCGGTGAGCCTGGACAGCCTGCAGGCCGCGGAGGCGCTGGAGGCGGCCTACCGGGCCATTCGGGACGGAGAGGCGCGGCTGGTCTACGCCTCCCCGGAGCGCCTGCGGACGCAGCGCTTCCTGACCCTGATGCGGCGGACGCCCCCGGCCCTTTTCGTGGTCGACGAGGCCCACTGCGCGGTGCAGTGGGGAGAGACCTTCCGCCCGGCCTACGGCGCGCTGGCGGACTTTCTGGCGGAGCTCCCGGCAAGGCCGCCGGTCTGTGCCATGACGGCCACGGCGGACCGCCGCATACGCCGCGGCATTGTGAAAAGCCTGGGGATGCGCGGCGTCCGGACGGTGACCCTGCCCCTGCTGCGGGAGAACCTGTGCTACGCGGTGAAGACCACCGTGGACCCCACGGCGGAGGCCCTGCGCCTGGCGGAGGAGCATCCCGGGGAGAAGGGGCTGATCTTCTGCCGCACCCGGCAGCGCTGTGAGGAGCTGGCGGACCGGCTGCGGCTGGCGGGGATCGGCGCGGCGGCCTATCACGCCGGCATGACCCGGGAGGAGCGGGAGGAGACACAGCGCCGGTACACCGACGGGGAGACCGCGGTGCTGGCCGCCACCTCCGCCTTCGGCATGGGGATCGACATCCCGGACATCCGCTGGACCCTCCACGACGCCCTGCCGGACAGCCTCACGGACCTGACCCAGCAGAGCGGCCGGGCCGGGCGGGACGGCGAGCCGGCGGACTGCACGGTGCTGGTGGACCCCGCCGGCCTCCTGCAGCAGGTCCGGTTTTTCCGCCGGAGCCGGCAGGAGAACGGGCGGATCCCCTGGTTCCGGGTGAGGGTGAAACTCCGGGAAAGCCTCCGGCTGCGGCGCCGGGAGCGGGACGCGGAAGACCTGCTGCACTGGTGCCTGGACGGGCGCTGCCTGGCCCGGGGCATCGCGGAGGCTTTCGGGCAGCGGGCGCCGGATTGCGGAGTGTGCTCCGCCTGCCGCCGCAAGGCGGGCATGGGCGGCGTGACCCGTCTGGCGCCGGTGCCGGACCTGAAGCGGCTGGATCCCGCCGGCGTGCGGATGTGGGCCCTGACCTGGCAGCGGAGCGCCATCGCGGCCGTGCTGCGCACCGCGCCGGTCGCCGTGATCGGCGACGCGGCCATGGCTTCCGCCGCGGAGACGGGCATCCTGCCGGAGGAAGCCTGCGATCCCCGGGCATATGACGCCCTCAGGCGGCTGATGCGCCGGATGCAATAACGGGAGGTGGAGAAAGTGGACAAGCCCGTGCTGTACATCGTTGTGCCCTGTTACAACGAGGAGGCGGTGCTGCCGGTCACCAGCGGCATGTTTCGCGACAAGCTGCGGCAGCTGACGGAGGCGGGGAAGATCGCCGAGGAGAGCCGGGTGCTCTTCGTCAACGATGGCTCGAAGGACCGCACCTGGGAGATCATCCGGGGGCTGAGCCGGGAGGACGAACACTTCCAGGGCATCGCCCAGAGCCGCAACCGCGGCCATCAAAACGCGGTCCTGGCTGGCCTGATGGAGGCGAAGGACCGCTGCGACATCACGATCTCCATCGACTGCGACGGCCAGGACGACATCAACGCCATGGACGCCATGGTGGACGCCTACCTGGACGGCTGCGAGATCGTCTACGGCGTCCGGGCCAAACGCGATACGGACACAGCCTTCAAGCGGGCCACCGCCCAGGGCTTTTACAAGTTCCTCAACTTCATGGGGGCCGAGGTGGTTTACAACCACGCGGACTACCGCCTCATGTCGGCCAGGGCGCTGCGGGAGTTCGCGAAGTTCCGGGAGGTCAATCTGTACCTCCGGGGCATGGTGCCGCTGGTGGGGTTCAAGTCCACCTGCGTGTACTACGACCGCCACGAGCGCCTGGCAGGGGAGAGCCATTACCCCCTGCGGAAGATGCTGGGCCTGGCCTTCGACGGCGTCACCAGCCTGTCGGTGAAGCCCATCCGCATGATCACCTCCATCGGCCTGATCATCAGCGTGCTGAGCTTTCTGGGTATCATCTGGGCGCTGGTGATGGCCTTCACCGGCCACTCCGTGGCGGGCTGGGCCTCCACGGCCTGCATCGTGTGCTTCATGGGCGGCATCCAGGCCCTGTTCCTGGGGGTCATCGGCGAGTACATCGGGAAGATCTACATGGAGACCAAAGCCCGGCCGCGGTATATCATCGCGGAGCGGACGGAGGGGATGAGCGGAGAGATGGGAGACGGAGGGGAATTTCGGAATTCGGAATTCGGAATTCGGAATTGAGTTTCACTGGCTGGATCCGGTTCTGCGGCGGGATGACCTCCCGCCAATCTTTTTGGTTTTTCTGTTGCGGTGAACCTTTTGGGCGTCATTTGCGTCTTGATGAGTGAAACTGGTTTCAAACACACTTTCTTCTTACTCTCCAAGGCATCGACCACCCGCCCGCAAGGGCGGGAATCCGAAGGGTCCAGGGGCGACCGGAAAGCCCCTGGCCTTACCTGAAGGACTCCTGACAGGTCCTGTGCATAGTGAAACCGGTTTCAGATACACTTTCTTCTTTTCCCCATGGCATTGACTACACGCTCGCAAGGGTGGGAATCCGAAGGGCCCAGGGGCGATCGGAAAGCCCCTGGCCTTACCTGAAGGACCCCTGACAGGTCCTGCACTTCTATGGCGGCAAAGAGAGAAAAAACCCGGAAAGGAGGGCTGCAAATGGACGAGTTCGACCGGCTGCTGGCCGCGGAGCGCGTGTCGGTGGAGCGGTTTGTGCGCTACCGGATCGGCGCGAAGGCCGACGCGGAGGACGTGCTGCAGGAGGTCTACCTGACGGCTTTCCGAAAGTTCGCCGATCTGAAGAACCGGGCGGCCTTCCGGGCGTGGATCCTTCAAATCGCGCGGAACAAGTGCGCGGACTGGTTCCGGGAACAGGCCCGGCGCATGGAGATCCCCCTGGACGCGCTGTCGGAGAAATGCCTGTCGGCGGGGCGCTGCGGCGTGACGGTGGCCGACACGGTCCGGGAAACCCTGGACCTCCTGGGGGAGCGAGACAAACAGATCCTCTACCTGTATTTCTGGAAGGAACTGCCCCAAGCGGAGATCGCCAAAGCGCTGAAGATCCCCGTGGGCACCGTCAAGAGCCGCCTGCACACGGCCCGGCAGAACTTCCGCCGGCACTATCCCCAAACGAACGAAAACGCGAAAGGAGAGAGCAATATGAAAAAACTGCCCGGCCTACTGCCGGAATATACCATCGAGCCCAGCGAAGAAAAACCCTTCTCCGTGAAGTGGGAAGAGCTTATGGGCTGGTTCCTGGTGCCGAAGCTCGGCGAGGAACTGTCCTGGGGGATGTACGACATTCCTTCCCGCAAGTGCAGCCATGTGTACGACATGAAGGTCACCGGGAAGGCGAAGGTCCACGGCATTGAGGGCGTGGAACTGACGGCCCGGGAGGCCTCGTACTCGGACAGGAACGAGGTCATCAACCGCACCTTCGTGGCCCAGCTGACGGACACCCACTGCCGGTACCTGGCCACGATCCGGACTGATGGCGACGTGCGGAACTACATCACCTTCCTGGACGGGGACGAGTTCATGCAGTGCTGGGGCTTCGGGGAGGACAACTGCGGCAACGAGACCAACCTGGCCCCCAAGGGGGACATTCGGCGCAGCGGGAACACCGTCACCGGCGCGAAGAAGGATTTCCTGCTGGATATCGTGGGCCGGTACACCGTCACCATCGGCGGGAAGCGGTACGACACGGTGTGCGTCATGGACATCGAGACCTACAACGCCGGGGTGGTGTGCGAGCAGTACCTGGACCGGAACGGGAGGACGATCCTGTGGCGGCGCTTCAACCGGGACGACTGGGCCATCGACCACTACAAAAAGCCCTGGAGCGAACAGCTGCCGGAAAACGAGCGCCTGACCATCAACGGGACCACGTATGTCCACTGGTACGACTGCATCACGGACTATATCCTCTGATCTCTCGCTTCTTTGAAGCCCTCCCGGCCGTCGGGAGGGCTTTTGGAGCGGATTGTACATCCATTGTTTTTCTGTCCGACAGGTCGAAAAACCCTCTTGACTTTATTGCTTTTATGCATTAAAGTATGACGCGTTAAAGCACTACACTGCTGTGAAGGAGCGACCTGTTATGAAACGCGCACTGGCCCTACTCTTTGCCCTCTGCATCCTGGTGACCGCTCTGGCGCTGCCGGCCCTGGCGGAGGAGTCCCTGTCCACCGATCCCGCCGTCACCGACAACGCGCCGGCGGAGGAAGCGGACCGGAACGTCCGGAAGAAAACCGATCCCTCCGAGGGCATGGTCCTGAAGGTGATCATGCTGGTGGCCTTCTTCGCCCTGATGGTGGGCATCGGCCTGTACTGCCGCCGCAACGCCACGGACGTCAACGGCTTCGTCCTGGGCGGGCGCGCCGTGGGCCCGTGGCTGACCGCTTTCGCCTATGGCACATCGTATTTCTCCGCCGTCATCTTCGTGGGTTACGCGGGCCAGTTCGGCTGGCGCTTCGGCATCGCCTCCACCTGGATCGGCCTGGGGAACGCCATGATCGGTTCCCTGATGGCCTGGGTGATCCTGGGCCGCCGCACCCGTATCATGACCCAGCACCTGGGCAGCGCCACCATGCCGGACTTCTTTGAGAAGCGCTTCGGCTCCTCCGCGCTGAAGGTGATCGCCTCCGTCATCATCTTCATCTTCCTCATCCCCTACACCGCTTCCCTCTACAACGGCCTGAGCCGGCTGTTCAACATGGCCTTCGGCATTCCCTACGTCTGGTGCGTCATCGTGATGTCCGTGCTGACCGGCATCTATGTCATCGCCGGCGGCTACATGGCCACCGCCATCAATGACTTCATCCAGGGCATCATCATGATCGGCGGCATCATCGCGGTCATCGCGGCGGTGCTGAACATCAACGGCGGCCTGCAGGGCTCCCTGAACACCCTGGCCTCCATCCAGGCGCTGGAGACCGACGCCAGCGGGGCCCTCATCACCGCCAACGGTGATGTGCCCGGCATCTTCGCCTCCTTCCTGGGCCCGAACCCCCTCTTCCTGCTGGGCGTCGTGATCCTCACCTCCCTGGGCACCTGGGGCCTGCCCCAGATGGTGGGCAAGTTCTACGCCATCAAGTCGGAGGGTGACATTCACAAGGGCACCATCATCTCCACGATCTTCGCGGTGATCGTCGCCGGCGGCTGCTACTTCCTGGGCGGCTTCGGGCGCGCCTTCTCCGACGTCATCGGCGTGGCGGCGAACGGCAATCCCGAGGGCGGCTTCGACGCCGTCATCCCCGGGATGCTCTCCAGCCTCGCGCCGTGGCTCATCGCCATCGTCATCATCCTGGTGCTCTCCGCCTCCATGTCCACCCTGTCCTCCCTGGTGCTGACCTCCTCCTCCACCGTGACCCTGGACCTCCTCAAGGGCCGCGTCATCAAACAGATGAGCGAGAAGAAGCAGCTGCTGATCATGCGCGCGCTGATCGTGGTCTTCATCGCCATCTCCGCCGTCATCGCCATCATTCAGGCCAACTCCAACGTGGCCTTCATCGCCCAGGCCATGGGCGTCAGCTGGGGCGCCATGGCCGGCGCGTTCCTGGCCCCCTTCCTCTACGGCCTGTACGCGAAGAAGACCAGCAAGACCGCCTGCTATGTGTCCTTCTTCTTCTCCAGCATCTTCATGACCCTGGTGATGCTCATCAACCTGAAGGTCCTGCCGAACTTCCTGGGCGACCTGAGCAACGCCATCTATGCCGGCGCCTTCTGCATGATCTTCGGCCTGGTGATCGTCCCGCTGGTCAGCCTGGCCACCCCCAAGCCGGACCGCAAGCTGGTGGACTACGCCTTCTCCTGCTATGACAAGAAGGTCACGGTCCGCCAGACCGAAGCCCTGGGCGACGAAGAGTAAGCCTGCCTCCTGTTCCGGCCGCCTGATGTCCCTGCGACGTCGGGCGGTCTTTTCCTTCCGAAAACCTGTACAACGCCCCGGAACGGTGGTATACTGGCCCTGAAGAGAATCAGAACCGGCAGACGGATGAAAGGCGCATCATGAAGAGAACGTCCGCGGTCAGCCCGGTCCGGTGGGTCAGCCTGATGCTGTCAGCGCTGATGTTTTTCGGCGTTCTCTCCTTTGCCTCGGCGGAGGAGACGCCGGCGGACGGGACCGCCCCCGCCGTGCAGACCGCCGACAGCCAGACGGGCTCCCTCTCGGCCCGGAGCGCGGTCGTGGAGGGCAGGAACGGCGGCGTTCCCCGTCTGGCCGTCTTCGCCAACGCGGAGGGCCGGATCCGGGCGAATGTCAGCGGCATGACGGGGTATTTCTACGTCAATACCGATGAAGGGAGCATGTCGGAGGCCTGGCAGATCACCTGCGCGGCCGGGGACCTCTGCGCCCTGATGCGGATCGGGAACCGGCATTTTGCGGCGGTGCTGGTCACCGCCCGACAGAGCGGCTGGGCTTCCACCCGGCCGGATGAGACGGTTTACCTGTGGATTTATGCCTACAACGCGAGCCGCCCCGTCATCCTCCCCGCCGGCACCGCCCCGCGGACCTGTGAAACCGGGCCCTCCGTCTCGTTCGCCACCGGCATTCCCGGCGCGGAAGTGACCCTGGTGGACGGCGACGGGATCGCCGTCACCACCGCGTTTTCCGATGAAAACGGCGATGTGGTGTTCGACGCCGCCCATTCCGCCGACGGCCTGGACCACCCGGTGTCCGTCACCCGGACCTTCGGCGGCTACGATTACCACGCCGCCACCGCCTATGCCTCGGACCCCGCCAACCTGCTCCCCGCCGCGGGCGGCACCAGCTTCGAGTGGGTGGAGAACGGCGACTGCGCCACCTACCAGAGCCGGATCCTGACCGCCGGCGGGTTCCCGGTGTACGCGCCGTACGCCAGCTCTTCCTCCAGCCCGGGCGGGTCTCTTTCGGACATCCTGCGGAGCCTGGTGGGGGAGGAACACTTCCTGACGGAGTTCACCGCGGCGGATCTCCATGAGGGCGACATCGTCTGGGGCCACAACATGGGCCACGCCCTGTACTGCGCCGAGGTGGACCCGGAGGCGGGCGCCGTGCACACCTACGCCCACTCCACCTCCGCCGGCAGCACCCTGTCCGACAACGGCTGGTCCCCCATCGCGGACCTGGACGCCGTGGCGCAGATGGTGTATGTCGAGACCGCCTCCTGGGATTACCGGATCAACGGTCTGGCCGAGCCGCGGCTCATCCGCTTTGACGCCGACGGCGGCGAGGGGGAGATGGCGTCCCTGATCCTGGCGGAGGGGGACGACCTGCTGCTGCCGGAGAACGGCTTCGGTCCGCCCGCGGGCAGGCGCTTCGCGGGCTGGCGGATCGGGGAGACCGTCTGTGCGCCGGGGGAGATCCTCCCCGTGACGGGCCATATGACCGTCACCGCCTGCTGGCGGGAGGAGATCCTGGACGGCGTTGCGGATTTGAGGCTGCCCGAGGGCACGCTGGAGATCGGCACGAAGGCCTTCGCGGGCATCGCAGCCCGGAGTGTGTACATCCCAGACGGCTGCGTCCGCATCGGCGCCGGCGCCTTCCGGGAGTGCCGGAACCTGGCGCAGATCCGCATCCCGGCGGACTGCGATGTGGATCCCACCGCCCTGCTGGGCTGTCTGGAAGTGACGGTCTACGGCACCCCCGGCAGTTCGGCGGAGGCCCTTGAGGCAGAGGAGTACGGCATTGTCTTTGTGGACGAGACCTTGGGAGACGCGGCGACGCCATGATGCGTCTTGCCGAGTTTGCATGTGGAAACATAGGGAAAAATGTATGATAAGTAAAATTGTTGCGGTTGCTCCCGCGGAGGGCCAAAGTGTGGTATCATATCCGTGAAAGTGGCCGGTATCCGGCGGAGAAGGGAGGCGGACGTATGACACCGAGGGCTGAGAGGTCAGGTTCACGGAAGCGCAGAGTCGCCGGTGCGATGCTGGCGCTGGCACTTCTGTGCGCGCTGATAGCGTTCGCGTCCGCGGAAACGGAGGAGGTTCCGGCCGGGGAGACCGCCATTGCCGTGGAGACTGCCGACGCCCAGGGGACCCGGCTCTCCGCGGAGGAGGCTGTTGTAGAGGGAAAGCGATACGGCGTGAAGTCCATCGCCGTTTTCAGCAACCCGGAGAATCGCATTCGGGTGCGGGTCAGCGGGCTGACCGGCTATACGTCTGTCTGCGTCGGCGACGGCGCCCGTGTGGATCCCTGGACCATCACCTGCGACACCGCGGACCTGTACGCCCTGATGCGCATCGCCAACACCCACCACGCCGCCGTGCTGGTCACCGCCCGGAAGGCCTCCTGGCCGGACACCCGGCCGGACGAGACGGTTTACCTGTGGATTTCGGCCTATCACTACAAAAATCCCGCCATTTTGCCGGCCAGCGCTGCCTCACGGATCTGCGGCGAAGGGGACCCCGTCGCCTTCGCCACCGGCATCCCCGACGTGGAAGTGACCCTGGTGGACGGGGACGGGAACGCCGTCACCACCGCCTTCTCCGACGAAAACGGGGATGTGGTGTTCGACGCTGTTCGCTCCGCTGACGGCCTGGACCATCCCGCCACCGTCCTCCGGACCTTCGGCAACTACGATTACCACGCCGCCACTGCCTACGCCTCGGACCCCGCCAACCTGCTCCCATCCGTGGGCGGCACGGGCCGGGAATGGGCCACGAGCAATGACTGCGCCACCTACCAGAGCCGGATCCTGACCGCTGCCGGTTTTCCCGTCTATGCGCCTTATGCCAATGAGGACACCAGCCCGGGCGGCTCCCTGTCGCACGTCCTGCGGAGCCTCATCGGGGAGGAACACTTCCTGACGGAATTCACCGCGGCCGACCTCCACGAGGGGGACATCGTCTGGGAGCACGACAAGCACCATGTGCTGTACTGTGCCGAGGTAAATGCGGAGGAGGGCACCGTACACACCTACGCTCACTCCACGCGGGTATCCAGTTCGTTCAGCGACAACGGCTGGGGGCCCATCTCGGGCCTGAACGCCGTGGCGCAGATGGTGTACGAAGAGCCCGTCCCCTGGGACTACCGCGTCTACGGCGTGGCCAACCCGCGGCTCGTCCGCTTCGAGGCCGACGGCGGCGGCGGGGAGATGGATTCCCTGATCCTGGCGGAGGGGGATGACCTGCTCCTGCCGGAGAACGGCTTTGACCGGCCCGCGGGGAAGCGCTTCACGGGCTGGCGGATCGGGGAGACTGTCTTTGCCGCCGGGGAAACCGTTCCCGTGTCGGGGCACATGACCGTCACCGCCCGCTGGCGGGAGGAAATCCTGGACGGCGTGGCAGATTTGACGCTGCCGGCGGACACCGTCCGGGTGGAGGCGGAGGCCTTCGCGGGCGTCGCCGCCGGGAGCGTGTACATCCCCGACGGCTGCGGCTTCATCGGCGCCGGCGCTTTCCGGGATTGTCCGGCGCTGCGGCGGATCCGGATCCCCGGGGACTGCGAGGTGGACCCCAAAGCCCTGGCCAACTGTGAGGACGTGACGGTCTTCGGCGTCCCGGGGAGCTCCGCGGAGGCCCTCTGTACGCCGGAGAACGGGTTTGTGTTTGTGGACTGCACCGATGGGTCATGATTGGCCGACACAGGAGACGGGTATGGATTTGAAAGCCAAAGGGCCGGTGCTGCTGATCAACGGCAGTCCCCGGAAGGAGCGGAGCAACACGCTGAAACTGGCCGCCGCGCTGCTGGCCGGCTACGAAGAAGCGACCGGCGCGGTGGCGGAGACGCTGACGGTGTACGACATGGACATCGCGCCCTGCCGGGGGTGCTTTGCGTGCTGGCGGCAGACCCCGGGCCGCTGTGCTCTGCGGGACGACATGGACCGGGCCCACGCGCTGGCCGCGGCGGCGAAGCTGATCGTGGTGTCCTTTCCGCTGTACTTCTACGGCGCGCCGTCGCAGATGAAGGCCTTCCTGGACCGGATGCTGCCGGTGCTGCAGATCTACAACGGCGGCCCGGTGCTGAAGCGGACGTGCTACAGCTTCGGGGACAAGCACTTCGTCGTCGTGAGCAGCTGCGGCTACCGGGACAGCGGCGAGGTGTACGATCCCCTCCGGAGCCAGATGAAAGCGCTGTTCGGGGACCGGGTGCCGGCGGACCTCATCGCCGTGCCCCAGGGGGAGATGATCCGGGAGGAACAGATGGGCCCCATCCTGGAGAAGCGCCTGGAGGAGCTGCGGGACGCCGGCCGGCGGCTGGCCCGGACGGGAAGCCTCACCCAGGAGGAGTTGGCGGCCCTGTCGAGGCCCTTCATGAGCCCGCGGGCCTTCGAGCGCATCGTGGGTGCCGGCGCCGGTGCTTACGATACCCCATGATACGGATCTCAGTTATGAATTACAAATCAAGCAACGGTATGCAACCGAAGGTCCAGGGCGATCGGAAAGCCCTGGCCGAGGCCCGCAGGCCTCGGAATCCCTTTGCTTTCATTTAGCGTTCTTAACACGGA
>JBGVCH010000002.1:0-67240 GCA_045226335.1 Christensenellales bacterium
ATGGATCGCGATGTTATGCCGGGATGCCGTCATCCCGGACGCCTGACCGCAGCAAGCCTGCGGTTTTTCATTTTTTCAGGAGCCACTTGATGCCGTAGCTGCCGATGGCATTGCCCGCCGCGGCCACGGGCAGGATCCACCAGGCAACGCCCCGGGCGATGGCCGCGTAGCCCGCGATGGCGATGGAGTGCCCGTATCCCGACAGGATGAACAGCGCCACGCCGTAGATGACGAAGGGCAGCCGGGATTCCTCCCCCACCTTCGTGGTGGCCAGGTACATGCAGACGCCGCACATGACGGCCTTCCACAGGATCACCAGCGGTCCCTGGGCCGCCAGGCCGTCCATCATGTTCTTCGCCATCTCCGTGATCTCCGGCAGGCACAGGGACGCCAGCAGGCCGCAGGCAAAAGCGCCGCCCACGTTCATCAGCAGCATGATCCCCTTCTGGGCCGGGCTGTAGTCCTTCCGGGTGACCCGGCCGGTGAAGAGTTCCGCGTCGAAGTTCACCACAAACCACAGTCCCGCGCTGAACAGCACCGCGCCGGCCACACCGCCCACCTTGAGAAACACGATGCAGCCCATGCAGATCATCACGCCGGCCGCCACAGACTTTCTCACCGAACTGATCATTTTTCTTCTTCTCCTTTTCCGCTCGGTCCGGCCTTTGTGAAAACCACATGGCCGCCGGGGAAGTCCACGCCGGTGCCGTCGAAGGCCAGCTCATCCCCGGCCCAGCTCACTACGCCGTCCATGCTGTCCGGGCCGTCCGGCGTCCGCATCGACAGGAGGAGTTTGCCCTGCTGCCAGCCGTAGGCGCCGAAGTACCGGAGCATGGCTGTGCCGTTGGGGATCACCGCCGTGAGCCCCGCCCGGCCTCTGGGCAGGTAAAACACGATCTCCTCCATCTCGCTGAACCGCATGGACAGCCGCAGGTGGTCCAGGAGGGCCTTTTCCAGGGAGATCCGCAGGGGTTGATTCTGAAAGGCCGTTTCATACACGCCCTCCGGCAGCGGCGCGTCGCCGCCGTCGTCCTCCGGGAAGCCGTATGCCAGTCCGGCGATCTTCTCCTTCAGGGCCGCCTGCTGATCCTGCGTCCCGGCCGGCGCGTCGAAGGCCGGGAACAGGTATTCTCGGATCAGCCGGAACTCCTCCCCCATGTCGGAGGTGCCGCAGGTCACCGCCAGCACGGCGTCCCGCTTCTCATCCACGATGCAGGCCTGGCCCATGGCGCCGTCGCCCCGGTACCGGCCGTCCATGCACCGCCAGAACTGGAAGCCGTAGCCCTGGCCCCACTCGTTGCCCTCCTGGCGGGTGCCCTCGTAGTTGGCGATGTGCTCCCGGGTGGCCAGGTCCACCCAGCCCTCCGGCAGGACCTGCTTCCCCTCCCAGACGCCTTTTTGAAGCAGGCACAGGCCAAAGCGGGCGATGCCCTCCGCGCTCAGGTGCAGGCCGAACCCGCCGCAGCTCACGCCCTGGGGGCTCATGTCCCACGCCGGCGTCTCAATGCCCAGCGGCCCGAACAGCCGCGGCACCAAGTAGTCCCGCACCGTCTGTCCCGTCACCTTCTGGACCATGCAGGAGACCAGGTAAGTGCCGAAACTGTTGTAGTGGAAGTGCGTCTTGGGCGGGTACAGCACCTTGTGGCTCAGCACATGGCGGGCCCAGGTGATCTTCGGGTCCCGGGAGGGCGAGTCGGACTCCGGCGCCAGGCCCGAGCCCATGCACAGCAGGGCCTCCAGCGTGACTTGCCGCAGCTCCTCCTCCCGGCCCTCCGGCACTTCCTCCGGCAGGATGTCCACCACGCTGCTGTCCCAGGCCAGCTTCCCCTCGCTGACGGCAAACCCCGCCGCCGCGCTGGTGAAGGACTTGCTCAGGGAGAACAGGCTGTGGGGCGTCTGGTCGTCGTAGGGGGCGAAGTTCACCCGGGCCACCTGTTTCCCGTGCCGCAGCAGGATCATGCTGTGGAACTGCACCTTGTCCCGGCTCTTCTCCCATTCCTCCAGGAATTGCAGCAGGCCCGCGGAGGAGACACCGGCCTCCTCCGGGCTTGTGTATGCGTCAAAGGCTCTCCCGGCTGTTCTGCTCATCGTTCTTCCCCCGTCTTCCGTTTTTGCCGATCCGTGTCGCCGCCGTCATTGTACCATAGTACAGAAAAAAGGCAAGCCCGGATGTGCCGAAGTTCGTCCCGAGCCTTGCCATTCCCCGGCCGATCGTTTATAATGATGGCGCTGTGCCAAAGGCGCAGGGCGGTTTTGATGTGCCGCCGTCAGAAACGGGAGGGATTCTCCATGGTTCGTGCAATCGTAGGCGCCAACTGGGGCGATGAGGGCAAGGGCAAGGTCACCGACGTGATGGCCGCCGAAAGCGACGTGGTGGTGCGCTTTCAGGGCGGAGCCAACGCCGGCCACACCATCATCAACGAGTACGGCAAGTTCGCCCTGCATCTGCTGCCCAGCGGTGTTTTCCATCGGGATGTGATCAATGTCATCGGACCCGGGGTGGCGCTGAACATCGACGCGCTGCTGAAGGAGCTGAAAGACCTGACGGACCGCGGCGTGCCCGCCCCGCAGATCCGCATCAGCGACCGCTGCCAGGTCATGATGCCCTACCATATCGATTTCGACCGCTTCGAGGAGGAGCGCCTGGGCAAGCAGTCCTTCGGCTCCACCAAGAGCGGCATCGCGCCCTTCTATTCCGATAAGTATGCCAAGACCGGCATCCAGGTCTGCCAGCTGTACGACGAAAGCCTGCTGCGGGAGCGGCTGGCCATCGCGCTGGTGAAGAAGAACTGCCTGCTGGAGCACCTGTACCACAAGCCGCCGGTGGACATCGACGCCCTGACGGCCAAGCTGCGGGAACAGGCGGAGCTTATCAGGCCCATGGTCTGCGACACCAGCCGCCTGCTGTACGAGGCGGACAGGGCCGGAAAGGTCATCCTGCTGGAGGGCCAGCTGGGCACCCTGCGGGATCCGGACCACGGCATCTACCCCTATACCACCTCCTCCTCACCCCTGGCGGGGTACGGCTGTGTAGGCGCGGGGATCCCGCCCCGGTCTCTGACGGACATCGTCTGCGTGACGAAGGCCTACTCCTCCGCCGTAGGCGCCGGCCCCTTCGTCTGCCGGCTGGACGGCCCCGAGGGGGATGAGCTCCGCCGCCGGGGCGGCGACGCCGGCGAGTTCGGCGCCACCACCGGCCGGGCCCGGGACGTGGGCTGGTTCGACGCGGTGGCCACCCGCTACGGCGTGCAGATCCAGGGCGCCACGGAGGCCGTGCTGACCAACCTGGACGTGCTGGGCTACCTGCCGGACATCCCGGTGTGCGTGGCCTATGAAACCGCCGAGGGCGAGCGGATCACCGACTTCCCCGCCACCCCCGTGCTGATGGGCTGCAAGCCGGTGTTCGAGAGGCTCCCCGGCTGGCTGTGCGACATCCGCGGCATCCGGAATTACGCCGACCTGCCGGAGAACTGCCGCCGCTATGTGGACTTCATCGAGGCGCAGATCGGCACCCCCATCCGCCTGGTCTCCAACGGCCCCAAGCGCGAGGAGATCCTCCGGCGCTGAACAGGAAAGAGGAAGCTATGATCGCCATCATCGACTACGGCATGGGCAACCTGCGGAGCGTCCAGAAGGCGCTGGAGTACCTGGGCCAGGACGCCCGGATCACCGACCGGCCGGAAACCATCCGGGAAGCAAGCCATGTGGTGCTGCCCGGGGTGGGCGCTTTTCAGGACGCCATCGAGCGCCTGCGCCGCAGCGGCCTGGACCGCGCCTTCACCGACGCCGCGAAGGCCGGGAAGCCGGTGCTGGGCATCTGCCTCGGCATGCAGCTGATGTATGAGGCCAGCGAGGAAAACGGGGTCTTTGAAGGCCTGGGTTTGCTGCCGGGCCGCGTCACCCTGCTGGACGCCCCGGGCCTGAAGGTGCCCCACATGGGCTGGAACACCCTGGACACCCGCCCCTGCCCCCTCTTCGACGGGGATCAGCATCCCGCCGTCTATTTCGTCCACTCCTACTGCGCCCGGGACATCAGCGGGGATACCGCCGCCGTCTGCACCTACGGGCAGCCCTTTACCGCGGCGGCCTGCCGGGGCAACATCCTGGCCACCCAGTTCCACCCGGAGAAGAGCGGCAACGTGGGGCTGGAGATGCTCCGCCGGTTCGCCGCCATGGCGTGAAGGGAGGGACATTGAATGCTGACCAAGCGCATCATCCCCTGCCTGGACATCCGGGACGGCCGGGTGGTCAAGGGCATACAGTTTCTGAACATCCGGGACGCCGGGGACCCCGTGGAAGCCGCCGTCCGCTATAACGAGGCCGGCGCGGACGAGCTGGTGCTGCTGGACATCAACGCCAGCCACGAGGGCCGCGGCACCATGCAGGACGTGGTGAGCCGGGTGGCCGAGCAGGTCTTCATCCCCTTCACCGTGGGCGGCGGCATCCGCAGCGTGGAGCAGATCCGCGGGCTGCTGTCCCTGGGCGCGGACAAGGTGTCCATCAACAGCCCGGCGGTGCGGAACCCGGACTTCATCACCGAGGCCGCCCTGCGCTACGGCAGCCAGTGCATCGTGCTGGCCATCGACGCCAAGGCCCGGCCCGGCGGCGGCTGGGAAGTCTACCTCAACGGCGGCCGGATCCCCACGGGCATCGACGCGGTACAGTGGGCCGTCGATGGTGTGCGCCGCGGCGCCGGGGAGATCCTGCTGACCAGCATGGACACCGACGGTGAGGGGGACGGCTTCGCCATGGAGCTGACCCGCACGGTGGCGGACGCCGTGCCGGTGCCGGTGATTGCCTCCGGCGGCGCCGGGAAGCGCGAGCACTTCCGGGACGTCCTCACCGAGGGCCACGCGGACGCCGCCCTGGCCGCCACCCTGTTCCACTTCGGGATCCTGCCGGTGCCGGAGCTGAAGCAATGGCTGGCCAGCGAGGGCGTGCCGGTGCGCCTGACCAGCTGAGAGGAGAGAAAGCCATGGCCTACGAGAGCGCCCTCGCCCTGTCCCTCTCCCCCTACGTGGCGGGAGAGCAGCCGAAGGACCAGACGTTCATCAAGCTGAACACCAACGAGAACCCCTATCCGCCGTCGCCGAAGGTGGCGGAAGCCCTGACCGGTCAGGCGGAAAGCCTGCGGCTGTACCCGGACACGGAGGCCACCCGGCTGCGGGAAACCATCGCCCGGGTCAACAGTGTTGATCCGGAGAATGTGTTCTGCGGCAACGGCTCCGACGAGGTGCTGGCCTTCGCCTTCGCGGCCTTTTTCGCCGGGAAGGCCCTGGTGTCCGCGGACATCACCTACAGCTTTTATCCGGTGTATGCCAGCCTGTTCGGCGTGAATTATACCGCCGTTCCCCTGCGGGAGGACTTCACCGTGGATCCCGACACGCTGATGCGGGGGGCCCCCATTGCCATCGCCAACCCCAACGCCCCCACGGGCATCATGCTGCCCCTCGGCGAGATCGCCCGGATGGCGGCCCACTGCAGGGCAAACGACGCGGTACTGCTGGTGGACGAGGCCTATGCCGCCTTTGCCCCGGAGAACGCCGTGCCGCTGCTGAAGGACCACGACAACCTGCTGATCACCCGCACCTTCTCCAAGAGCCACGCCCTGGCAGGGCTGCGGATGGGCTACGCGCTGGGTTCCGTGCGCCTCATCGACGCCCTGCGGCGGATCCGGGACTCCTTCAACAGTTATCCCACGGACCGCCTGGCCCAGGCCGCCGCGGAAGCCGCCATGGCTGACACGGCATACACCGCCCGGCGGACCGGGCAGATCGTCGAAACCCGGGACCGGTGCCGCGAAGCCCTGCTGAAGGCCGGCATCGAGGTCCTCCCCTCCGCCACCAACTTCCTGTTCGTGAAGGCCGACGAAACCGACGCCGCTCCCGTCCAGCGGGCCCTGCGGAGCGAAGGCATCCTGGTGCGCCACTTCACCGCCCCCCGCCTGAAGCCCTGGCTCCGGGTCACCATCGGCACGGCGGAGGACATGGAAAAAGTCACTAAAGCCCTGATCCGCCTGATCCACAAACCCTGATCCCGAATTCCGAATTGAATTGAAAGGAGGCTGCCCCCGATGGCATTCACCCATCTCCATCTGCACACCGAGTACAGCCTCCTGGACGGCGCCTGCCGCATCCCGCGGCTGGTGGAGCGGCTGAAGGCCCTGGGCATGGACAGCTGCGCCATCACGGACCACGGCGTGCTGTACGGGGCCATCGACTTCTACGAGGCCATGAAGAACGCCGGCCTGAAGCCCATCATCGGCTGCGAGGCCTATGTGTGCAGGGACCACCTGGACCGCAGCAACGCGGGCCGGGAGATGAGCCACCTCATCCTCCTCTGCGAGAACGAGACAGGCTGGCGCAACCTGTGCTGGCTGGACAGCGAGGCCTTCGTCAACGGCTACTACTACCGGCCCCGGATGGACTATCAGATGCTCCGGGAGCACCACGAGGGCCTCATCGCCCTGTCCGCCTGCCTGTCCGGCGACCTGCCCAAGCTGCTGCTGGCGGGCCGCTACGAGGACGCGGCGGACCACGTGCGGATGATGCGGGACATCTTCGGCCCGGATCACTACTACATCGAGCTGATGGACCACGGCATCCGGGAGGAGAAAACCGTCCTCCCCCGCCTCATCAGCCTGGCCCGGGAAATGAACGTCCCCATGGTGGCCACCAACGACTGCCACTACCTGCTGGAGGAGGACGCCCCGGCCCAGGAAGTCCTCATGTGCATCCAGACCGGCAAAACCCTCGACGACCCTTCCCACATGCGGCACGAGACCACCAAGCTCTACGTCCGCAGCGAGGCGGAGATGCAGGCCCTGTTCCACGCCATCCCCGAGGCCATCGAGAACACCCGTGTCATCGCGGATCGCTGCAACCTGGAGTTCACCTTCGGCGAGCGGAAGATCCCCGTGTACCCGGTGGAAACCGGTGAGACCAGTCTGGAAATGCTGACCCGCCTGTGCAGCGAGGGCATCCGGCGGCTGTACCCGGAGGCCAAGGAGGGCGACGAGCCCTGGCAGCGCCTGCGGTACGAGCTGGACACCATCCGGGGCATGGGCTTCGTCGATTACTTCCTCATCGTCTGGGATTTCATCAACTACGCCCGGTCCAACGGCATCATGGTGGGCCCGGGCCGGGGCAGCGCCGCCGGCTCCATCGTCTCCTACTCCCTGGGCATCACCTCCCTGGACCCCCTGAAATACCAGCTGCTCTTCGAACGCTTCCTGAACCCGGAGCGGGTGTCCATGCCGGATATCGACGTGGACTTCTGCTACGAGCGGCGGCAGGAGGTCATCGACTATGTGGTGCGCAAGTACGGCGCGGACCATGTGAGCCAGATCATCACCTTCGGCACCATGGCCGCCCGGGCCGTGGTCCGGGACGTGGGCCGGGTGCTGGGCCTGAGTTATCAGGACACGGACACTGTGGCGAAGGCCGTGCCCTTCGAGCTGGGCATCACCCTGGAGCAGGCCCTGAAACTGAGCCCCCAGCTCCACACCATGGACGCGGAGGACCCCAATGTCCACCGCCTGCTGCAGATGGCCATGACCCTGGAGGGCATGCCCCGCAACGCCTCCACCCACGCCGCCGGCGTGCTGATCACAGACCGGCCCGTGACGGACTACGTGCCCCTGCAGCGCAACGACGACGTGATCACCACCCAGTTCGCCAAGGACACCATCGAGCACCTGGGCCTGCTGAAGATGGACTTTCTGGGGCTCCGGACCCTGACGGTGATCCGGGACGCCCTGGACATGATGCGGGAAGTCTCCGGCGTGGACATGAAGCCCGAGGACATCCCCCTGGATGACCCCGCCGTCTACGAGATGATCTCCGCCGGAGACACCGACGGCGTGTTCCAGCTGGAGGGCAGCGGCATGCGGTCCTTCCTGATGCAGATGAAGCCCGGCAATTTCGAGGACATCATCGCCGCCATCTCCCTGTACCGCCCGGGACCCATGGAGTCCATTCCCCGCTACATCGCCGGCAAGCAGAACGCCGCCAGCGTTACCTACTCCACCGAAAAGCTGCGGCCCATCCTGGACGTCACCTACGGCTGCATGGTGTACCAGGAGCAGGTGATGCAGATCGTCCGGGACCTGGCCGGGTATTCCTACGGCCGGTCGGACCTGGTGCGCCGGGCCATGGCCAAGAAGAAGCACAAGGTCATGGAGGAGGAGCGGCAGAACTTCGTCTACGGCCAGACGGACAAGGACGGCACCATTGTGATCCCCGGCTGCGTCCGCAACGGTGTGCCGGAGGACGTGGCCAACCAGATCTACGACGAGATGATCTCCTTCGCCTCCTACGCCTTCAACAAGTCCCACGCCGCGGCCTACGCCGTGGTGGCCGCCCAGACCGGCTGGCTCAAGCGCTGGCATCCGGCGGAGTTCATGGCCGCCATCATCAACAGCGTCTACGGCAACGCCGGCAAGGTCTCCGTGTACATCCAGTACTGCCGGGCCCACGGCATCCCGGTGCTGCCCCCGGACATCAACCGCTCCGGCTGGAAGTTCTCCGTGGAGAAGCAGGCGGACGGCACCCCGGCCATCATCTTCGGTCTCGGCGCGGTGAAAACCGTGGGTGAAGGTGCGGTGGAGGCCATCGTGCGGGAGCGGGCGAAAAAAGGCCCCTACAAGGACATCTTCGACTTCTGCGCCCGGATCGACCCCTCCGTCTGCGGCAAGCGGGTGGTGGAGAGCCTCATCAAGGCCGGCGCTTTCGACGGCTTCGGTGCCACCCGGCCGGCCCAGCTGGCGGTGTTCGAGAGCGAACTGGACGCCAACGCCAGGCAGCGAAAATCCAACGTGGACGGCCAGCTTTCTCTCTTTGATCTGGGCGGGGGCGGGGACGCCATCAGTCTGGAAACGCCCCACACCTACCCCGATCTGCCGGATTACACCACCCGCTACCGCCTGGCCCAGGAGAAGGAAATGACCGGCGTCTACATCACCGGCCACCCGCTGGACGACTTCCGGGACCTGCTGAGCACCCTGCCCTTCTCCACCGCGGACCTGGAGGACCTGGACGCGCGAGCCGACGGCGGCATGAGCCTGGACGGCTTTCAGGTGGACATGGGCGGCATCCTGACGGAGGTCAAGGGCAAGGCCACCAAGAAGGGCGCCTACATGGGCTTCCTCACCCTGGAGGATCTCTCCGGCCAGATCGAGTGTCTGGTCTTCCCCAAGGTCTTCGAGAAGTACCAGGGCCTGCTCAGCGTGGACGACGTGGCGGTGCTCTCCGGCAAGCTCTCCATCCGGGAGGAGGAGAGCCCCAAGCTGCTGGTGGACCGGGTGACCCCCATCGACCTGTGGGCCAAGGAGCAGCAGGAGCTGAAGACCAGGCAGCAGCCCGCCAAACCCGCCGCCCCCGTCATGAGCGACGCCCAGCTGGCCAGCATCAGTCCGAAAAAGGTGTATGTGCGCCTCCCCCGGGAGATGCTCACCGCCTGCACGGACCTGCTGCAGGCCTTCCCCGGCGCGGTGCCGGTCTATCTGCACATCCCCGCGGAGAAGATCACCCTGCTGGTGCCGCTGATGCAGTGGTGCGACGGCGGCGACAGCTGTCTGCGGGCGCTGGCGTCGGTCTTCGGGCAGGAGAATGTGAAGCTGGTGGAAAGCCGCGGCAAGTAACCGAACAAGAGGTTCACACATTGATGGAAGAAGCGAAAAAACCGCTGATCATCTTTGACTGGGACGGCACCCTGGCCGACAGCATGGACATGTGTGTGGCCGGGATCGAGGGGGCCCTGGCGCGGATGGGCCTGCCCCCGGCGCCCCGGGAGCGGATGATGGCCTGCAACGGCCCGCCCTACGAGGAATCCGCGGCCATCCTGGGCATCGATCCGGCGAGGCGGGAGGAGTTCCTGCGCCTGCGCACCGAATGTGAGGACGCGGCCATCTACACCCATCAAAAGCTCTTCCCCGGCATCCGGGACATGCTGGCGGCGCTCGTGGGAAAAGCCGCCCTCGCCATCGCCTCCTACGGCCGGCCCAAGTATGTGAACACGTCCCTGGCGGTGCTGGGCCTGGAGGGTGTCTTCACGGCAGTCCAGGGCCGCATGCCCGGCAAGGTCAAGGCGGACGTGATCCGCGCGCTCCTGGACCGCATCCCCCACACCGGCGCCTGCGTGGTGGGCGACGCCCTGGGAGACCTGCGGGCCGCCCACGCCTGCGGCCTTCCGGCGCTGTTCGTGAGTTACGGGTATCACGGGGCGGAGGACTGGCGGGAGGCGGACGCCATCGCGGAGACGCCGGCGGAGATCCCGATAGCACTGACAAATCTTATTTCGGTCGAATTTTGACAACAGCAGGGAGGCCACAGTCATGTCAGCAGAATCCAAAAACAAGGAAGAACAGCGCCGGGAGCTAAACGGCGTGGAGTACTTCGACCGGGGCGTCATCGAGGGCCGGGACGGCATGAAGTACAGCCGCTTCGCCATCCACACCCACTTCATCGAAGTCGGGGAAGACCAGGCGGAGCTGGTGAAGCGCTACGTGCTGCCGCTGTACCAGAAGGGGGACGTGCTGTCCTTCGGCGCCAAGGTCATGGCCATGTGCACGAAGAACGTGGTCACCAAGGACAGCGTAAAGCCCGGTTTCTGGGCGAAAGCGCTCTCGAAGCGCGCCTCGGAGACCGTGGCCGGCGTGGGCGTCCACGAGCCCTACAAGATGCAGCTGGCCATCAACATGGTGGGCCTGCCCAAAGTGCTCTGGGCCTCCTTCGCCTCCGCGGTGACGAAGCCCTTCGGCAAGAAGGGCGTGTTCTGGAAGATCGTGGGGCCTGAAGTGGCGGGCATCGACGGCTTCTACTACCGCTCCTCCTTCGACCGCTACAAGGAGCTGGCCCTGATCAACAACGACAACCCGGTGGAGCTCTGCGACGGCATCGAGAAGGCCACCGGCGTGCCCGTGGTGCTGATGGACGCCAACGACATCGACCAGAACCAGCTGGGCAAGGGGACCAACTTCCCCCTGACGGACGACCAGATCCAGGACGCCATGAAGGACAATCCCTCCGGCCAGGGCGGCGAGCTGACGCCCTTCATCCTGATCCGGCCCATCCGGGGGTGAGCCCATGGCCAAAGCGATCAAGACCAACGTGCTGCGCCATCTGGACGCGGCGGGGATCCCCTATGAGACCCGGGAGTACGCCGTCACGGACGACAGCTTCGACGGCAAGCTGGTGGCGGGAAAGACCGGGCTGGACCCGGCCATGGTCTACAAAACCCTGGTGCTCACCGGGGACAAAAACAGCCATCTGGTGTGCGTGATCCCGGTGGAGGACGAGCTGGACCTGAAGGCGGTGGCCCGGGCCGCGGGACAGAAGAGCGTGGCCATGCTCCATCAGAAGGACCTGCTGCCCCTCACCGGCTATCAGCGGGGCGGCTGCAGCCCCATCGGCATGAAGAAACCCTTCCCCACCTTCATCGATCAGCGGGCGGCCGTGCTGGAGAAGATCAGCGTTTCCGCCGGTGTCCGGGGCTGCCAGGTGATCCTGTCCCCGGCGGATCTGATCCGGGAGACCGACGCCGTGCTGGCGGAACTGTGCAGGGCATGAGCCCGGGAGGCAAAGCCATGACGTATGACTATCTGGTGGTGGGCGCGGGACTGTTCGGCGCCGTGTTCGCCCGTCAGGCCGCGGACGCCGGAAAAAGGGTGCTGGTGATCGACAAGCGCCCCAACATCGCCGGCAACGTGTACACCGAGGAGATCGAGGGCATCCAGGTGCACCGGTACGGCGCCCACATCTTCCACACCAACGACAAAACCGTGTGGAACTATGTGCAGCGCTTCGCGGAATTCAACCGCTTTACCAACTCCCCCGTGGCCAACTATCACGGGGAGCTGTACAGCCTGCCCTTTAACATGTACACCTTCAACCGCATGTGGGGCGTGGTAACTCCGGCGGAGGCCGAGGCGAAAATCGAGGAGCAGCGCCGCGCCGCGGGCATCACCGAGCCGAAGAACCTGGAGGAGCAGGCCATTTCCCTGGTGGGCACGGACATCTACGAGAAACTGGTGAAGGGCTACACGCAGAAGCAGTGGGGCCGGGCCTGCACCGACCTGCCTGCCTTCATCATCCGCCGCCTGCCGGTGCGCTTCACCTTCGACAACAACTACTTCAACGCCCTGTACCAGGGGATCCCCGTGGGGGGCTACACCGCCATGGTGAGCCGGATGCTGGCGGGCATCGAGGTCCGTCTCGGCGTCGATTACCTTCAGGACAAGGCCGCGTTGGATGCCCTGGCGGAGAAAACCGTGTACACCGGCCCCATCGACGCGTATTTCAACTACCGTCTGGGAACGCTGGAATACCGCTCCGTCCGCTTCGAGACGGAAGTGCTGGACCAGCCCAACTTCCAGGGCAACGCCGCCGTCAACTACACCGACGCGGAGACCCCCTGGACCCGGATCATCGAGCACAAGTGGTTCGAGTTCGGCAAGGGCCCCGACGGGCGGGATCTGCCCAAAACCGTCATCAGCCGGGAGTTCAGCTCCGAGTGGAAGCCCGGAGACGAGCCCTACTACCCCGTCAACGACGAAAAAAACGGCGCCCTGTACAAGGCGTACAAAGCGCTGGCGGAGGGTGAGAAAAACGTCGTCTTCGGCGGACGGCTGGGTGAGTATAAGTACTACGATATGGACCAGGTCATCGCGTCCGCCCTGCGCTGCGCGGAGGGGCAGCTGAAAGCCTGATGCTTATCATTCCTGTAGAGCGCCGAGTGTACAGAAGGGATTTCGAGGCCTGCGGGCCTCGACCAGGGCTTTCCGATCGCCCTGGACCTTCGGTTGCATGCCCTCACTTGACTCGTTATTCTTAGCTTGGTAGAACAGTATGAAGACCGCACTGGAAAAGCGCCGTTGTCCCGGCTGTTTACGTCGGGTGCCGGCGCTTTTCGCGTGCCGCAGGGGTCAAAATACCATCCCGCTCTCCCGCAGGGTCGGGAAGGCCCGGTCCCGGGCGTTGAGGATCAGCGGGATCCCTTCGGGCCAGGCGACGCCGATATCCGGATCGTCCCAGCGGATGCCGCCCTCGTCCTCCGGGTGGTACACGTCGTCGCACTTGTAGGCGATCTCCGCCCAGTCGGACAGCACCAGGTAGCCGTGGGCGAAGCCCCGGGGGATCAGCATCTGCCGCCGGTTCTCCTCCGAGAGCCGCGTCCCGGTCCAGCGGCCGTAGGCGGCGCTGCCGCCGCGCAGGTCCACCGCCACGTCGAAGATCTCCCCCCGCAGCACCCGCATCAGCTTGGCCTGGGGATGCCGCCGCTGGAAGTGCAGCCCCCTGAGAACGCCCCGGCCGGACCCGGACTGGTTGTCCTGGACAAAGCGGTACCCGAAACCGGCCTCCGCGAAGGCATCCTCCCGGTAGGTCTCCATGAAGTGCCCCCGGTCATCCCCGTAAACCCGCAGATCCACGGTCATGACGCCGGGCAAAGCCGTCTCCGTAAAGATGAAATTGCTCATGTTCTCTCCTCTGCCTGTCCTCACGGCTGGGATGCGGCCGCCTCCGCCTTCCTGCGGTGCCACAGGAAGACAAACGCGGCGATCAGGAATCCAATGTGCACCAGCACCAGCAGGATGCCCTTCAGGACGGTGAAATCGCCGTTGAGGCCCTCCAGAAGCGCGTGGGCCGCCTGGAGCAGCACCAGCGCCCAGAAGAACCCCCACCGCCTGCTGACGGACCGGCAGCCCTTGAAGCAGTAGATCAGCAGCACGATGAACACCAGGATCCCGGGGATGATCTTCGCCAGGGGCAGGACCGGAATGAAGTACCAGAAGGCAACCTCCGGCAGGGCAAACAGGACAACCGCCAGGCCGTGCCAGATGAAGGCCGCCACCGGGTTCTTCGGCCGGTGCTTTTTCTTGCGGATAATCGCCATGACGATGGCGGTGATGGCCATGATCAGCAGGATCAGCACGAGCAGCAGGAGCCGGTTGATCAGGCCGGAGATGGTCAGGTGCACCACGCGGTTGTTCTCCAGCCGCATGGCGGTGGTGGGCGAATAGACGGTGTCGGACAGGAAGGAGATGTCGGTGTGGTCGCTGCCCTCCGGCTCGATCACGCCGCCCTGGGCCGAGGTCCGGATGACCGCCGTTTCCCCGCTGCCCATGAAGTACGAATAGACGTTGTCTGTCTTGACCTGAAACGAATGCCCGGAGGCCCGCAACCCGGTGTAGGTGACGGTCTGGGGCAGGGCGGACCGGGACGTGACCGCGACCGTGTAGCTCCGGTCCGCGGGCAGGGTGATCATCACCTTGTCGTCCTCGGCGTGCGCTTCCGGGAAGGCCCGGGGGTTCTCCGCCCCGTCGACCAGCTCCTTCCCGTCCGCCAGGATCTGCTTCAGCACCTTATCGCCGTCGGAGACCGCGATGTCCGCGCTTCCGTAGATGATCAGGCGGATGTACTCCGTGTTGTCGGAGAAGAGGACCGCCGGGTCGTCGGAGGCCTCCATCATGGCCAGGTACTCGTAGGGGTTGTGCGCGTTGAACAGGTTCATGATCCCCTGCTCCGGATCCCACTGGTCCGGAGGCAGCCGGTCCGGCTTGCCCTGGAGTAGGTAGACATTCAGCAGGGTGCCGAGGTAATCCCGCATCTCCTTGAGTTCTTCTCCGGCATCGGGATCCTCCATGGCGTAGGTGTCCAGCGCTTTCATCAGGATGAACAGCGCGTCCTCCGCCTCCTCGTCGCCGGTCATCAGGCCGATGATCACCGGCTGGAGGTGCTCCGCGTAATCCTTTGCGTTCGGCATGAGCATCAGCAGGTAGTCTATCAGGGTCCGGATCTGGTAATTGATCTCGGTGTTGAAGACCATCTCCGCGCCCGTCATCTCCCGGTACAGGTCCGCGGCCTTCTCCATGACGGGGGCGCAGTCCGCGTCCGTCTCGGTGGATACCAGGAACAGGTCCTGGCCGTAGCGGTGATAGCCCCAGTCCTCCAGCGGGATCCGGGGCACAACGTCCTCCTTCTGGACGATGTTGAAGATGTTCGGGTACGCCACCGGGTTCTTCACGGTCTGCGGCGTCGCGAACAGATAGGCGTAGACATCATCGAACCGGCCCGACGCCGTGCAGTCCGCGGCGGTGATGTTGGCGACGGCGGCCGCCCGGCTGAAGCCCGTGATCCAGAGCTTCACCTTCCCCTCCGCGGAATGCCGGTCCAGGTAATCCGTCAGAGCGGCCTGCACCTGCATCGACGCGTCCCGGAAGCCCACGGACCTGTCCTCGTCTCCCACGGTCAGGTTGCTGGCCCATTCGGCGCCGTAGTTCCCGCCGCACACCGCGCAGAGGATCACCGTCGTGTCCCCGACGGTCTTCCGGGCCAGCCCGTAGCAGATGGAATCCTTGGTGGGCCCGGTGCGGTAGGCGTCCGTCTCGGCCTCGGAAAAGCCCATCTCCTCCAGGAACGCCAGCAGGTTGTCGTCCTGGCGATCGGGGTTGTCCTTGTTCCGGAAGGCGCACAGGGACAGGCCCAGGGACAGCCGGGCGAAATCGTGGTGATACATGTCCGACGGCAGGGAGAAGTACGCGTCGTCGTAGCGGTACTCCTGCGTCCACTTGTGCCCGAAGGTCTTGAAGGTTCCCCGGACCGTCCGTCCTTCATCGGCCGCCTCCGCCTGAACGGCCGGCGCGCCGAAAAGCCCTGCCAGCAGGGTAACGCAAAGCAATTTCAGGAGCAGCTTCTTCACAGGGTCGACTTCCTTCCGGCCGTTATCTCATTCCAAGGGGGCCGCCACGGGTATTGTACCACGATTCCCCCGGAAGCACAACAGCCCGGCCGGGATCCGCATACATCCCCGCCCTTGACACGCGCCTGTCCGCTCATTATACTCTGTTCAGAGGCAAAAAACGAACCGACGAAAGGAAAGATCCGCATGAACAGGTATATCGCTTACTGCGGGCTGAACTGCGAGGCCTGCGACGCCCGGCTGGCCACCCTCCGGAACGACGACGAACTGCGCCGGAAGACCGCCGCGCTGTGGTCCGAACTCAACGGGGAGGCGATCACCCCGGAGATGATCAACTGCACCGGATGCCGGATCGAAGGGGCCAAAACGCCCTTCTGCGACGCCATCTGCCCGATCCGGCAGTGCGCCATGGGGCGGCAGGTTGAGACCTGTGGGCAGTGCGATGAAATGTCCGATTGCGAGAAACTCCGCATGATCACAGGCCATGCTCCCGAAGCCCTGAACAACCTGAAAGCCGCGCGGGAATGACGCCGCAGCCAAGCCTGAGGAGGGTACGCATGCGAAAGCTTGTTTTCATTCTGACCGCCGCGCTGCTGGTCCTCATTCTCCCGGCCGCCCTGGCAGAGACGGAGGAGAAAGCCCTGACGGTGATGGTGTACCTCACCGGCAGCAACCTGGAATCCTCCTCAGGCCTGGCCACGGAGGACGTACGGGAAATGCTGCGGTCCGGGTATGACCGGGAGCAGGTGAACGTGGTACTCCTCACCGGAGGCTCCACCAAATGGGTCTCCGGGTTCCCCGTGGACGCCACCGGCCTGTACGTCCTGGACCGGGTTTCCCGCCCCACGGAGGTGGAGCGTTTCCCGCTGATGAACATGGGCGACGCCGACACCCTCTCCTTTTTCATGCGCACCTGCCAGGAGCGGTTCCCGGCGGAAGCTTACATCCTGATCCTCTGGGACCACGGCGGCGGGCCGCTGCTGGGGGTCTGCTCGGACCGCCTCCACGACAAGGACGCCCTCTCCCTGGCCGAGCTGGGGCAGGCCCTGGCGGACAGCGGCTTCTCCAAGGACCGGAAGCTCCGGCTCATCGGCTTTGACGCCTGCCTCATGGGCGCGCTGGAGGTGGCCACGGTCTGCGCGCCTTACGCGGACTACATGGTGGCCTCCCAGGAGCTGGAGCCCGGCATCGGCTGGAACTACCGTTTCCTCCGGGATCTCGGGGCGGACGCGGACGGCGCGGAGATCGGCCGGCAGATCATCCGGCACTACTTCGAAGGCGCCGAGCGGGAGATCCGCAAGGGAACCCCCGTGACCCTCTCCTGCATCGACCTGAGTCGGATCGACGCGCTGAACCGCGCGCTGAGTCCGCTGTTCCGCGGTCTGGCCGACAGCCTCGACGACCGGAGCTATGCCCGGTACTCCGTCAGCCGGCAGGCCTCAGCCTCGGTGGCCCGCTCCTCTGGCCGGGAGTATGACCTGGTGGACCTGCGCTCCCTGCTGACGCACTACGGCGAGCTCTCGGGCACGGACCCAGCGGAGGCCATCGACGCCCTGGACGCCGCCGTCGTCAGCCAGCAGAGTACAGTGGACGGCCTCACGGGCCTCACGGTCTACTTCCCCTTCTACAACAAGGAGGAGTATGCCGCGGACTGGGGAAGCCGGTACGCGGGCATCAGCGCTTTCCCGGATTACGCGGACTGGATCCGGGGCTTCGGCGGCATTCTCACCGGCGAGGCCCTGACGGACTGGCGGATCGCGGAGGTAGAACAGGAAGAAGACCAGCCCGGCGTCTTCACCCTGTACCTCACGCCGGATCAGCAGGAGAGCTTTGTCTCGGCGGAACTGCTGGTGCTGACCCACTATCCGGGCTACGGCTATGTCCTGGCCAACCGCTTCGGGGACATCGACATGGACCGGCACGGCATGCTGACGGCCACCATCGACAACCAGTGCCTGTATCCCATCGGCCGGGACGGGGAAATCCTGAACTACGAGGTGCCCTTTCGGGAAGTGGACGGCTTCTATCTCCTCCGGGCCCAGGTCCACAGGAACTACCTGCTGTACGACGACGACTGGATCCGCTGGGCGGACTTCCGCCTGCGGGAAAACCCGGAAACCGGCCTGCTGGAGATCGTGGACGCCTTCTTCGTGGAGGACGACGACTTCCCCGGGCGCAACGAGGTAGACTTCAGCGTATGGGAGAGCATCTATTTCGTCGTGCACTTCACGGAGCCCCTCCGGGATGAGCAGGGCCTTCTGCTGCCCTTTGACCAGTGGGATGACAGCGGCGAGCGCTGGCTCATGTACGGATTCTCCGTGGATCAGCTGGCGGGATTCGGCTTCAGGCCCGCCGCCTCCAGCGCGGCACAGCGCTGCGCCTGCTTCCAGATTCTGGACGTGCAGGGCAATCTGGCTGTCAGCGAACTAATCCCCGTCGTCAACCCCAATGTGACCGCGATCCCCCTGGAAGAGACGCTGGTGGACAGCGAGGTCCTCGGCGTCGTCCTGGGCCAGGTCCAGGTCAACCGGACCGAAGTGGACAGCGGCATCACCCTCTCCATGACCATGGAGAACCGGCTGGACCGGAAGATGACCGTCTACGTCCAAAACATCCGGACCGATCAAATCTTCCTGACGCAATATGCGTCCGACAGTCTTGGGTCCTATGTCGTCCTGAACCCCGGCGAGGTCAAGCCCGTCGACTGGACGCTGCCCATCGGGCATCTGCGGTACACGGGCTGTCAGTCGATCTCCGGCCTCAGCCTCGAGTTCGAGGTCACCATGGCCGACCCGGGCGACGATCCGCCGCCGGTGGACGCCGGCCACAGCACCGGCTCCGGCAAGTGGCTGTATGACACGGGCTTTGACACGCAGCTCGACCTCTCCGGTCTGATCGAGCCCCTGCCCGAAGAGCCGCTGACAACCGCGAAAAACGGCGGACTGCATCTGGATGTGTACAGCTGCCGCGTGGAAGAGGACGGCAGTCTGGTCCTCCATGTGGGCCTGCGGAACCGGACCGGGCAGTTGGTGGACAGCAGCCTTTTCGGCAGCATCAACGGCCACTGTTTCGGCACCAGGGCGGCCTTCAGCGGCGCCGCGGACGCGCATCCCTCCTTCACCCTCCGGCACGGGCAGGACTGGTACGGCCTGATCCGGTTCAGCGCGGGGCCCAGCATCAGTATGAAGATGATGGAATCCGACAACTTGTACCGGGACACTGTCCTCATTCTGGTTGATCTGGACACCATGCCGCTTCAGAGCGAAGAACTGTTCCTGGACTACGGCATCCGGCTGGTGGGCGAGATCACCCTGCATCTGACGTGCACATCCGCTGACGACGCCCAGAACAGCCATGCCCTGACGCTGACGGTCCGCCTGAAGGAACCGCTGGACTACGCCGCGGCCCGGGGCATCGAGATCCCGCCCAGTCCGGAGGACCGAATGGTCATCTCCACCGCCGACTCCCGCATTTGGCTGGACGCCATCCGGATCACGGAGGAAAAAGTGATCGCGGTTTACGACTGGCAGAATCTTTCGGATGACTTCCTCATGTTCACGTTCTTCAACGTTGGCATCGGGCCGGAGATCAGCGGGGTCGATTTTGCGTCCATCGACCTGCGCCAGTATGATGTGATGTATGTTTACCCCGGAGAGACCGCCAGAATCACCTGTGTGTACACTCCGGAGGCCAGCCCCCTGCCGCTGACAGAGCTCCGGCTGAGCGTTCCCATGCCTGTCCGGGACCCGGACTATCTGATGCGCTACAACCGTCAGCCGGCGTTCACGGTCCGCTTTAATGCCCCGGTGACGGCGCCCTGCATCCTCACCGACGGGTTCACCGTCATCCCGGAGACCGACAGTCCGTAACGCACTAAAACCCGCGGAGCAAAAGACCCAGGCCGCGCCCAGAGGCAAAGCCGGGTCTTTTTGCGCCGCGGGTTTCCCACCGATTGGGGGTTACGGCGTCTCCCCAACCGGCGGGACCCAGTTGATGTGATTCTTGTCGCAATACTTCCGGACGTAGCTGTCGGGTTCCGCCATAACGGTGAAACCCTCCGGCACGGTGTATTTCCCTGTCGCGGGATCATATGCGGTCATGAAGGCCGTGCGGTTGATCTGCGTGACGCCGGCCGGGATCGTGACGGACATCAGCGGCGTCCGGGCAAACGCGTACGCGCCGATCTCCCGGAGCCCTTCCGGCAGCCGGACCTCTTCCAGGCTTCCGCAGTTGTAGAACAGCTCGTCGCTGATCGCCGTCAGGCCCTCCGGCAGCGTCACGCGGACCAGTTCCGACGCGGCAAAGGCGTTGTGCCGGATCTCCGTGACGCTGTCCGGGATCTCCACCGAGCGCAGTCCGGCACAGGCAAAGGCGAAGGCGTCGATCACCCGGGTGCCCTCCGGGATCGCGTAGGCTGTTTCCGTCCGGGCCGCCGGGTAAACCATCAGCCTCCCCTCCCCGGGACAGAACAGCACGCCGTCCGCCAGGCTGAACACCGGGTGATCCTCCGATACATCGATCTCCTTCAGCATGGCGCAGCCGCCGAAAGCCCCCGCGCCGATCTCCGTCAGGCTGTCCGGCAGGCTCAGGCGGATCAGCCCGCAGCAGCAGAACGCTTCCTCGCCGACGACCGTCAGGGTTGCCGGAAGCCGGATCTCCGCCAGGGATTCGCAGTCGGCGAAGGCTTCCTCATCAATGGCGGTCAGGCCCTCCGGGAGGGTGACCTCCGCGAGGGTCCCGCAGCCCTTGAAGGTCCTCGGGCCGATCTCTGTGATCCAGCCCGGGAGAACGATCCGCCCAAGGCTTTCGCACCCGGAAAAGGCCTCCTGTCCGATCTCCGCCACGCTGCCGGGGATCTCCGCGGCCGCCAGGGACGCGCAGCCCGAAAAGGCGCGGTTCCCGATCCGGGTGACGCCTTCCGGGATCACGATCCCCGCAAGACGGCCGCAGTTCCGGAAGGCGCGGTCCCCGATGGCGGTGAGGCGCTCCGGCAGCCGGACCGTTTCGAGGCCCGCGCAGCCCTCAAACATCTCGAGACCGATCTCCGCCAGACCCTCCGGCAGCGAGACCTCCTTCAGGCCCGCGCAGCCGTAGAACAGGCCGGCGCCCACGTCCGTCAGGCTCTCCGGGACGGTGACCCGCTCCAGGCGGCCGCACCCGTTGAAGGCGTAATCTCCGATGGCCGTCAATCCGTCTGGCAGGGTCGTCTCCGCGAGGGCCTCGCACCGGTTGAAGGCATGCTCGCCGATGGTTTTCACATTGTCCGGCACCGTGATCCGCCGGAGGTTTTTGCAGCCGTTGAAGGCGTAATCGCCGATGGCGGTCAGGCCGGCCGGGAGGTCGATGGCCTCCAGGGCGACGCAGCGGCTGAAGGCGTATTCGCCGATGACCGTCACCCCCGCCGGGATCGTGACGGCGGTCAGGGCTTCGCAGTTGAGGAAGGCCTCCGGGGGAATAGCCGTGACCGTGTCCGGGAGCGTGGCCTCCGTCTTGCCCCTCGGGAAGCACACCAGGACCGTCTGATCCCGGTCGTACAGCACACCGTCCACGGAACTGTAGGCCGGATTCTCCGGCGCCACCGTGATCTCCGTCAGCGCGTCGCCGCAGTTGAACGCCCCGACACCGATGCGGACCGCGCTGGCCGGGACCCGGACGGCGGTCAGGCTGTCGCACCCGAAGAAGGCGTACTCGCCGATCTCCGCCACGCCCTCCGCCAGATACACTTCCTTCATGTCGACACAGTAGATGAAGGCCTGCCGCCCGATACGGGCCGCGCTGCCGGGGATGGCGATCCGCTCCAGGCAGGCGCACCGGGAGAACGCCTCGGCACCGATGGCCGTCACCCCTTCCGGGATGACAGCCTCCGCCAGGGAGCCGCAGTTGAGGAAAGCGCCGTCGCCGATGACCGTCAGCCCATCCGGCAGGGTGATCCGCTCCAGCTCGCCGCAATCGGCAAAGGTCCGGACCTCCAGGCGGGACACATCCCGGGGGATCGCGATCGTCTTCAGGCCCGTTTCGCGGAAAGCCTCGCTTCCGATCTCCGTCACGCCCTCCGGCAGAGCGATTTCCGCCAGGTCGCCGCAACCCCGGAACGCCGCGTCTCCGATCCGGGTCAGACTGTCCGGCAGGGTGACTTCCCGCAGGTAGATACAGCCCGCGAAAGCACGGTTCGCGATGCGGGTCGCGCCATCCCGGACCGCCACGGTTTCTCCGCCCGGCGCGAAGAGCAGCGCGGTGGCCCCGCCGTCTCCGTACACCACCCCGGCCTCGGTGAAATAGGCCGGGTTCTCCGGCGCGACGCGGATGTCCGTCAGGCCGTAGCAGCCGGCAAAGACCCCCTCCCCGATGGACGTGACGCCGGCCGGGATCAGCATTTCCTCCAGTCCCCCGCACCCACGGAAGGCGCCGGCTCCGATCGATCGCACGCTCCCGGGGATGACGGCTTCCGCGATCTTTTCGCAATACGCGAAGGCGTTGGCCCCGACGGCCGTCACGCCCTCCGGGATCACGGCCTCCTCCAGCGCGCAGTTCTCAAAGGCGCTCTCGCCGATGGCCATAAGACGCCCTCGGACGGCGACGTCCCGGAGGCTGTCGCACCGGGCAAGCAAGCCGTCGCTCACCTCACTGATCCCGGACGGCAGCGTGGCGCTCTCCAGGCTCCGGCACTGGAAGAAGGCGTACGGGCCGATCTCCGCCACGCTGTCCGGAACGGTGACCTCCAGGAGGCCGCAGTTCGCAAAGGCGCGGGCCCCGATCCCTTTCAGCCCCGCCGGCAAGCTGATGCTCCTCAGCTCCGCGCAGTAGGAAAACGCGTCACCGCCGATCTCCCGCAGCCCCTCCGGCAGCTCCACCCGTGTCAGGAAGCCGTCGCCCGCAAAGGCGCTTTCCGGCAGGACGGTGACAGCGCCGTTCAGCCGGCACGAGATCAGGTCGTCCCGGTACGCCAAGGCGTAAGGCGCCAGGGACGCGACCCAGTCCGGCAGTACAAAGTCCCGCAGGCCCTCCCCCGGCAGCACGGCGATCAGCTGCAGGTCGCTCTTCCGGTAAAGGATGCCGTCCCGCAGGCCGAAGCATGGGTGGTCCGGGGAGATGTCGATCTCCCGGAGCTCCGGACAGCCTGCGAAGGGGTTGCCGGTGATCTCCGTCACGCTGTCCGGTATGTTGACGCGAACCAGGCCGCCGCCGCTCAGCCCCATGGCCCGGATGGTCTTCACGCCCTCCGGGAGCGTGATCTCCTCCAGGCTGTTCCAGCCGCTGAAGGCGCCCTCGCCGATGACCTCCGTGCCGGGCCGCACCGCACAGCGAGCCTGATCGGCATCCCCCACGAAGGAGACGGCGCGGCGTCCGGCGATGTCGTAGAGGATGCCGTCCTCCACCTCGAAGCAGGTGTTGGCCGGATCCACGTCGGTAAAGGTCCTGCCGCAACCGTCCGCGATCTGCGTCACGTGCGCCGGGATCCGGAGGCCGGAAGGCGCATCCACCGCGTTGAAGCAGCTCAGTTTGCCCACCGCCGTCACCGGGATGCCGTCGATCTCATCCGGCACGTCCTCCGGGGCCTCGCAGTACGACACATCCACCAGCTCCGCCGTGCCGTCCGGCAGCAGCACATACGCCACGGATCCGCTCTTGAAGGGACCG
This sequence comes from Christensenellales bacterium, assembly GCA_045226335.1. Classification (GTDB taxonomy): domain Bacteria; phylum Bacillota; class Clostridia; order Christensenellales; family Aristaeellaceae; genus RUG11272. Next base: position 23,335 of record JBGVCH010000002.1, read on the forward strand.
CGGGACCAGCGGATGTCCTCATATCTGTACGTGAGGAAAGGGCCGTCGGATTCCCAGATCATCCATCCCGACGGTTCCGTCAGCGGGACCTCCGCAAATACCACGGCCGCGGTCATCAGAAACAGCAGTGAAAAACCAAGCATGATCATTCTTTTCATGATATTGCCTCCTCCGGGGACTTCTCAGAATCTGCGGAAAACCGGCGGGACCGCTGTCCCGTTTTCAACCGGCGGGAGGGTCCGTGTCGCGCGTTTTGACGACGCGGCCGCTCCCTCCCCGGCTGATTGGCTTTGCGGCGTCAAACCGCACGGCGATTCACTTCACGCTTCCCGCGGGCATGGATTTCTGCCTCTATTTTACCATAGGAAGCCGAATGCCGCAAGCGCCAATCCGCATCATGTGCGCAGGATTTGCAAGTGCTCACATCGCAACAAATGATAACTGAAAAGACATGTTTGAGAAAATGTGACCAAATTCTACATTTGATAAACAGATTCGAGCATGTATAATGTTGACAACGAGCAGCAGCACGTCTGCTCAAAAACAAATAAGGAGGCACAAACATGAGGAAGTTCCTGGCTGCACTGTTGACCCTGTGCCTGGTGGCCTCTCTCGCGGTTGCGTTCGCGGATGAGCCCATCACCCTGACCGCTTTCCGCGGCGATCCCGGCGATCAGCCCACGGAAGACAACAAGATTTACAAGCTGATCGAGGAAACGTTTGGTGTGAAGTTCAACATCACCTTCCTCACCGGTGACCTGGACGAGACCCTGGGCCTCAAGATCATCGGCAAAGACTATCCGGACCTGTTCGACGGCGGCAACAGCGCTGACCTGATCATCAACGGCGGCGCCCTGATCAACCTGATGGACTACATCAGCCCCGAGAAGACCCCCCGTCTGTGGGCCCACATCGAGCCCCAGAAGGCACGCCTGATCGAGAAGGATGCCGAGGGCAATGACGTCCTCTACATCATCCCGAACTACGGCCTGACCGACGGCGATCAGATCGTCCTGTCCGTGGGCGGCCCCGCCTTCTTCATCCAGAAGCAGGTCCTGGCCTGGGCCGGCTATCCGCAGATCAACACCGTGGACGAGTACTTCGATCTGCTGGAGCGGTTCATCGCTGCCAACCCCACCGATGAGAACGGCACCCCCTATGTCGGCTTCGACATCCTGTGCGAAGACTGGCGTCACTTCTGCCTGATCAACCCCGTGCAGCACCTGATGGGCCGCCCCAACGACGGCGAGGTGTACATCTGCGTCACCCCCCAGAACTACGAAGTGACCGGCAACGATCCCTCTGTGGAATTCAAGACCGAGACCTTCATCGACAAGCCCTATGCCAAGGCTTACTATCAGAAGCTGAACGAAGCTTATCAGGCCGGCCTGATCAAGCAGAGCACCTTCACCATGAGCTATGACCAGTACATCGCCGACATCTCCAGCGGCATCGTTCTGGGCATGTTCGACCAGGCTTGGGACTTCGGCACCGCTTCCGCCGCCCTGTCCGACGCCGGCAAGTATGACCGCACCTATGTGGCTCTGGACCTCGTGTATGATCCCGACGACGTGGACGGCGCCGAAATCGAGCCCAACTACGTGAACGGCTCTCTGCCGAACGTCCGCCGCGGCTTCGGCATCTCCGTGACCTGCCCCGATCCCGAGCGTGTCATCATGATGTGGGAAGAGCTCCTCTCCGACGAGTGGCAGCTGATCCTGAACTGGGGCATCGAGGGTGAAGACTACTACATCACTGAGGACGGCCGTCTGAACATGACCGCCGAGCAGTATGCCAACACCCAGGACGCCGCCTGGAAGCTCGCCAACAAGGCGGACGCCATCTTCCAGTCCAGCCCCAAGAAGCAGGGCTACATCCTGAACGACATCCAGGTTGGCGACAAGGTCGTCAAGGCCGGCAACTGCTGGGAGCCCGGCAACCAGCCCGAGATCGTCTTCGGTCTGATGAACGACTATGACAAGGCCTTCCTGGCCGCCTACGGCTACAAGACCTGGGCCGACTTCGTGACCCCGCCGATCGAACTGGCTCCCTATGGCGAAGCCTGGCAGATCGACTACACCCCCGTTGAGACCGCTCATGACAACTTCCTGAAGGTTCAGGACGTGCGTCTGCCCGAGCTGATCATGTGCTCTCCCGCCGAATTCGACGCCAAGTGGGACGCCTTCGTGGAAGAGATCAAGCCCTATGCCGACGAGTTCGCCGCCTACATGCAGGATGCGGTCGTCGTTGAGGCTCACAAGGTTCTCGACAACGCCGAGTAATTCCGGTCATTGAACACCCAGAGGGGAGAGGTTCTTCTCTCCCCTCTGATTTTTCAGAAAGGGGCTATGGACATGACCAGTGTCACAAATCAACTCGGAACGAAAAAGCTGCTGAACCGAAACGGAGGAGGCTTCTTCAGAACGCTCGGGAAGCAGTGGCAGCTGGTGCTGATGTCCGTGCCCATGCTGCTGTATGTTTTCCTGTTCAACTATGCTCCCCTGTGGGGCTGGGTGAACGCTTTCAAAGACATCAGCAAGGAGCGCGGCACGCTTCAGGCCTTCCTGGACGGTTCCGGCGCCGCGTCCTACGGTTTCAAGAATTTCACCGATCTGTTTGATCCCCTGAGCCAGCCCACTTTCGTGACCAGTATCCGGAACACGATCGCCATGAGCCTGATCAACCTGGTCTTCGGCACCGTGTCCGCCATCCTGCTGGCCATCCTGCTCAACGAGGTCCGGAACAAGTCCTTCAAGCGGACCGTCCAGACCGTCACCTATCTGCCGCACTTCCTGTCCATGGTCATCGTGGTCGGTATCGCGCAGATCATCTTCTCCAACGACGGCGTCATCACCAGCCTGCTGCACAACATGGGCCTGGCCGGCCGCGAGGTCAACTGGCTGGGTCAGAAAGACTACTTCTGGTGGATCGTCGGCGTGGTCAACGTGTGGAAAGAAGTCGGCTGGGGCACCATCATTTATATCTCCGCCATGACCGGCATTGACCCGAGCCTGTACGAGGCCGCGGCCATCGACGGTGCCGGCCGCTTCCAGCGCATCCTGCACGTCACCCTTCCGGGCATCAAGTCCACCTTCGTGATCCTGCTGATCATGAACATCGGCCACCTGCTGGATACCGGCTTCGAGATCCAGTACCTGCTGGGACCGGAAATCATTAACGAAGTCCGTTACACCATCGACCTCTACGTGCTGGATTACGGCACGCAGAAAACGAATATCGGCCTGGCCACCGCCGCCGGTATCTTCAAGAGTGTGATTGCCATCATTCTGCTCACAGGCGCTAACCTGATCGCCAAGAAACTCGGCGAAGACTCGCTGATGTGATCGACGGTGAAAGGAGGAAAAACGACATGTTGAGCAAGAAGATCAAAATAGAGAACCAGATTGAATTCGAGAAGGACAAGCGCGGCCTGAAGGATCTGCCGGATACCCTCCGGCGACAGGCCCGCATGAGCAAGCGTCAGCTCCGCTGGAGCCTGCTGATCGCAGGGCTTGCGCTGGTGCTGCTGGTGGCGGTGATGACCATCGCCGACCGGAAAGCGACAGACCCGCTGGTCGCCTTTGAAGGCGCCGAAGTCATGAAGGACGTGAGAGGCGCCGAGTACATCGACATCATCAACAAGAGCACCAGCATCGCGCTTCGGCCGTCGGAAACCGGCGAACCCGTGATGCTGAACGGACGCCGGCTGATCCTGCTGCGGCGCTCCGGCGTCACCGCCGACGACTACTGGTTCACGGCCTGCACGAAGAGTGACGCCAAGAACCTGAAAAAGCTCCTCGAAAACACCGGCGCCACCACGGACGTGATTTTGCTGGAGACCGAGGACAACACTTCGCTCTACGTCTTCAAGGCGCGGAAAACACAGATTGAAAAGTGCCAGGAAGAGTTTACAACCCGCTACGGGAAAAACCTCGTGTTCATCAACTACAACAGCCTGCCTGCCGATTACTTCTCCGGAGAGGCTGCCGTCGATGAAGGGATGAGCGATCAGGAGGTCCTCCTTCATCGGCTGATGGGGCGTCTCGTGTTCATCCAGTACACCCTGAACGCGGGCGCGGGCGAGATCAGCTTCTTCCGGGCCACGGACGTGGACCTCCAGAAGGTTGAGTCCACCGTCTCCATGCTGAAGCTCGTCCGGATCGCCTTCATCCTCCTGCTGATCGCGGCCCTGGGCGTGCTGGCCTACACGCTGAAGGCGAAAAAGATCCTGACCAAGGACCGCGCGCAGCAGCATGTGATCCGGCTGGCGGTTCTGGGCGCGGTCGCGCTGGTGACGGTCTGTCTGGTCTTTATCACCACCCGGATCAACAACCAGAATGATCAGATGATCCGGATCGGTTACCTCGACTTCCCCTACGAGGTCGATGACACCGACACGAAGTTCGAGTCCAAAGCCGGCGTCGATGAGGAGCTGCTCATCAAGTACGCGGAATACCTCCCGCAAATCGATGAAGATGCGGAGGACAAATCGAAGGCGCCCCTCGAGACGGAAGACGGGATCATCGTGTTCCGCTACTACACCAGCGACTCCGACAACATCGATGTTCCGATGGTCGGCGAGCAATGGGACAATGAGCTGGGCAAGTTCGTCGAAAAAGAATACATGACCAAGCTGAGGGACGCGAAGGGCAACCCGATCTTCATGGACGTCATCGCCTATATGCACACGTCCACAAGAGACGCGTCCCGTCCGACCGATACCTTTGTCTGGCGGACCATCTATTATGTGACGATGGCCCTCATCGTTGCCCTGTTCGCCGCGCTGCTGTACTTCTACCGGTACGAGCGGGATCTGGGCTTCCCCATCATCAACACCGCCATTCTGATCCTGCTGATGATCGTCACCCTCTACCCCGTGCTGAACACCGTGGCCTACTCCTTCAGCAGCGGCAACGCCGCGAGCCGCGGCAAGATCGGCATCATCCCGCAGGAGTTCACCACCAAGAGCTACGCGGACATTCTGGACAATTACATGTACGGCGCGGCGGGCATCTCCGTGGCCAAGACCATTGTCACCACCGTCCTCAACCTGTTCTGGACCGGCATGCTGGCCTTCACCCTGACCCGAAAAGAGTACGTACTGGGCCGGTTCATCACCCTGGTGATGGTGCTGACCATGTACGTCAACGCCGGCCTGATCCCGAACTTCCTGCTGATCAGCCAGACCCTGGGGCTGAAGGGTTCCTTCTGGGTCTACATCATCCCCACCATGTTCTCCTGTTTCAACATGATCATCATCCGGACGTACATCGCGGCCCTGCCCGGGGAGCTGGTAGAGTCCGCGCGCATCGACGGCGCGGGCGACTTCCGGATCTACTGGCAGATCATCTTCCCGCTCTGTGCGCCCGTGCTGGCCACCGTGGCCCTCTTCATCGCCGTCGGCAGCTGGAACTCCTGGTTTGACACCATGCTGTACAACGACAGCATCAAGAGCCTCCACACCCTGCAGTACGTGCTGAAGGGCAAAGTCGCCACCGCCGGCATGACCGCCAGCCTGGCCCAGACCAGCACCGCGGCGGCGACGGACCTGGCCAAGACAACGGTCAACTCCAGAACCGTCCAGTGCGCCACCACCGTGGTCACGGCCCTGCCCATCCTGGTCATCTACCCCTTCCTGCAGCGCTACTTTGTCACCGGCATGGCCCTGGGCAGCGTGAAGGGCTGAGCCCGCCAACCGGCATCGGGACAGAAAGGAGGGTATGCACACAATGGCAGCTCAGAAAAGAGCAGCCGATCATACGGATCGGAAACGGTTTCCGGACGGCTTCCGCGTGATGCAGGGAAGGCAGGAGTTCATCACCTATCTGGACCACTCGTCCATCCGCATCTGGCCCTCCGAGCGGGCGGGGCACTTCGAGAGCCATGTGCACTCCGCCGTTGAGATCATCCTCCCCAGCCAGGGCACATCCGTCTACCGTCTGCCCAACGAGGAGTACCACGTCGCGCCGGGCGAGATCCTGATCATCCCATCCAACCAGCTCCATGAGCTCGTGGAGAAGGAAGGCATCATCCGCTATCTGATCCTGTTTGAGCCCGGCCCTCTCTTCAGCCTCCTGGATATGCAGCAGGCCTACCAGGTCACCCACCACATCATCTACCTGCACGACCACGGAGAGACCCATCAGCAGGTGGAGGGGCTGCTGCACCAGATGGTGGACTGCTACTTCCAGCACCGGCCCATGTGGAACACCCAGTGCTACTCCTATCTCCTCCAGGCCTACGCCCTGATGGCCGGCCAGTTCGTCCAGAATCCGGATCCTGCCTTCGACAAGGCCTACCGGAGCATCGACGCGGAGATCATGAACATGGCCATCAACTACCTGGACGAGCACTTCGTGGAGGATGTGCCGCTGGAGAAGGTTGCCGCCTTTGCGGGATACTCGAAGTACTACTTCTCCAGGGCCTTCAAGAACTACTTCGGCATCTCCTTCTACGACTACCTGCTGGACCGCCGCCTCAACAAGGCCGTCGATCTGCTGATCCACACGGGCAAGCCCATCGGCACCGTGGCGACGGAATCCGGCTTCGGCAGCATCGCCACCTTCAACCGGATCTTCCGGAAGCACAAAAACTGCACACCGACCAAATACCGCGTCATCTACAGCGAGCCCGTCGTGAAGGGCGGCATCAGCTGAACGCGGTATCTGAAAGGGCAGGCCGACACAGCCTGCCCTTTTCTTATTCCTTCGCAGCCGGGCGGATCCCCGACCGATGAAACGCCAGATCCTTCACCACCTCGCCCGCCATGATGAGGCCCATGGCGGCCGGGACAAAGGCGGTGCTGCCCGGCACATCCCGGCGCGGCGCTCCTTCCCCGGCCGTTTCCTCCCGCAGGTCCGCGTGCACCGGCGCCGGCGGCTCCAGGGAGTAGACCACCTTCACGCCCTCGATCCCCCGCCGGGCCAGTTCCCGGCGCATGATCCGGGCCAGGGGGCAGACCCGGGTCTGGCTGATATCCGCCACCCGCAGCGCGGTGGGGTCCAGCTTGTTGCCGGCTCCCATGGCGCTGATGACGGGAACGCCCGCCGCCTTGGCCCGGGCGATGAGGGCCAGCTTGGCCGTCACGGTGTCGATGGCGTCCACCACGTAGTCACAGCGGGTCAGATCGACGCGGTCCGCGTTCTCCGGGAGATAGAACAGCGGGTAGAGTTCCAGCCGGATGTCCGGCGCGATGTCCCGGATCCGCTCTGCCATGACCTCCGCCTTCAGGCGGCCCAGGGTGGCGTGGGTGGCCACCAGCTGCCGGTTCAGGTTGGTGAGGCTGACGACATCCGGGTCCACCAGATCCAGGGCGCCGACGCCGGAGCGGGCCAGGGCCTCCGCCGCGTGGCCGCCCACGCCGCCCAGGCCGAACACCGCCACCCGGGCCCCGCGCAGCCGGCGGATCCCCTCCTCCCCCAGCAGCATGGCCGTTCTGGTATACTGGTCCATCCCTCTTCCCCCTTTCCTCTCCACCGCATCTTATGCCATCAGCGCCCGAATGTCAACCGCGCCGCTTGCTATTTGCCGCAATCGTGCTATAATCATGGCGTCCTCCCCCGGGAGGATGATTTGATGACCGAGGAGTGATTCACGTTGTCGGACCTTCTGGACGGCCCGATATTTGCCCTGATCCTGTTGCTGCTGGTCCACGCCTGGTACAACCTCGCCATCGGCGCGGTGGGCGGGCTGAACGAATCCCGGCTGCGGCAGGCGGCGGAGGATGAGGATCCCCGGGCCGTCCGGCTGCTGCCGCTGGTGGACGGCCGGCGCCGGATCCTCAGCATCCTCCGGCACTGCACGACCCTGAATGCCCTGCTGACAGGCGCGGTGTCCGGCCTGTTTATCGAGCGGCCTCTGGCCGCCGCGCTGAGCGCCGCGGGGCTGCGGCTGCCTGGCGGCCTGCTGGGTGTGGCCTGTGTCTTTATCACCTGTTTCCTCATGGCCCTGCTGATGCTGGTCTTCTTCGCGGATCTGTGGCGGCAGCTGGCGGAAGCGCATCCGGAGCGCACCGCCCGCCGGATCGCAGGCCCGGTGACGCTGCTGGTGCGGCTGGTCTCCCCGGTGGAAGCCGGCGCGGAGAAGCTGGCCCGGCGGATCCTGCGGCTCTTCGGCGTCCGGACCTCCGCGGCGGACGCGGATGTCACCGAGGACGACATCATGATGATGGTGGACCGGGGCGAGGAGCAGGGCGCCATTGAGGAAGACGAGAAAGAGATGATCGAAAACATCTTCGCCTTCAACAACCGCACGGCGGAGGACGTGATGACCCACCGCACCGACGTGGTGGCCGTCCGAATCGGGGACAGCGACGCGGAGATCCTCAAAACCATCTCCGACAGCGGTCTCAGCCGCTTCCCGGTTTACGGCAAGGACATGGACGACATCGTCGGCGTGCTCAACGCCCGGGATTACCTGCTGAACCGCTGCGCCGGCGAGCCCAGGCCGCTGAAGGCCCTGCTGCGGGAAGCCTACTTCATCCCGGACACGGTCCAGGCCGACGACCTGTTCCGAGACATGCAGAAGCGCAAGGTCCACATTGCGGTGGTGGTGGACGAGTACGGCGGCGTCAGCGGCATCATCACCATGGAAGACCTGCTGGAGGAGATCGTCGGCAACATCTACGATGAGTTCGACCCCCAGGCGGAGGCGGAGATCGTCCGGCTCCGGGACGGGCGCTGGCGGATCAGCGGCACCGCCGCGCTGGAGCAGATCGCCGAAGCCCTCGGCGTGGAGATCGAGCCGGACGGCGACTACGACACCATGGCCGGCCTGATCCTGGCCCACCTGACCACCATCCCGGCGGACGGCAGCAAGCCGGCGCTGGACGCCTGCGGCCTGCACATCCAGGTGGAACGGGTGGCCGGTCACCGCATCGAATCCGCCATCGTCAGCCTCCTTCAGCCGGAAACCGCGCCGGAAAAGGCCCCGGAAAACTGACCCGAATTCAGGCAGCCGAACCCCGGCTGCTTTTTTCGTGCTTCCACAACATCTTGTTCTTTTTCCCCTTGACGGATACAACCGCTTGTGTTATGATAGGGTCCCCGACCGGCACTGCCGGGGTTTCGGCATGGATGAATTCAGGTTATGAGAGGGGTATAAAATCATGAAGGTTATCAAGCGCAACGGCAGCGAAGCCGTATTTGACGAGGGCAAAATCGCCGGCGCCATCCGCAAGGCCAGCGAGAGCGCGGAGGAATCCTTGCGGCTGCCGGAGGACCGGATCCGGGAGATCACGGATACCGTGACCGCCCGCTGTCAGGAACTGGGCCGGGCCGTCTCCGTGGAGGAGATCCAGGACAAGGTGGAGTACGCCCTGATGGAAGCGGGCTTCTTCGATGTGGCCCGGCTGTACATCCGCTACCGCTATCAGCGCTACCTGGTGCGCCGGGCCAACACCACCGACGCCCGGGTGCTGTCCCTCATCGAGTGCAACAACGAGGAAGTCAAGCAGGAGAACGCCAACAAGAACCCCATCGTCAACTCGGTGCAGCGGGACTACATGGCCGGCGAACTCAGCCGGGACATCACCGCCCGCCTGCTCCTCCCCGCCGACATCGTGGAGGCCGACAAGGAAGGCATCATCCATTTCCACGACGCGGATTACTACGCCCAGCACATGCACAACTGCGACCTGGTCAACCTGGAGGACATGCTGCAAAACGGCACGGTGATCTCCGGCACGCTGATCGAGAAGCCTCACAGCTTCTCCACCGCCTGCAACATCGCCACCCAGATCATCGCCCAGGTGGCCTCCAACCAGTACGGCGGCCAGTCCATCAGCCTGACCCACCTGGCGCCCTTCGTCCAGGTGAGCCGGGAGAAGATCCGCCGGGAAGTCCTGCGGGAGGCGGAGACCCTGGGGGGCAGCCGGGATCCCGAGGCCATCGAGAAGGTGGTGGAGGACCGGCTCCACGAGGAGATCCAGCGCGGCGTCCAGACCATCCAGTATCAGGTCATCACCCTGCTCACCACCAACGGTCAGGCCCCCTTCCTGACGGTGTACATGTACCTGGATGAGGCCAAGACCCCCCAGGAGAAGAAGGACCTGGCCCTGATCATCGAGGAGGTCCTGCGCCAGCGCTACGAAGGCGTGAAGAACGAGGCCGGCGTCTGGATCACCCCGGCCTTCCCCAAGCTCATCTACGTGCTGGACGAGGACAACGTCCGGGAGGGCACGGAGTACTGGGAGCTCACCAAGCTGGCCGCCAAATGCACCGCCCGGCGTATGGTGCCGGACTACATCTCCGCCAAGGTCATGCGCCGCCTGAAGGTGGACAAGAACGGCGAGGGCCACGTCTACACCTGCATGGGCTGCCGCTCCTTCCTGACCCCCTACGTGGACCCGGAGACCAACCAGCCCAAGTATTACGGCCGGTTCAACCAGGGCGTCGTGACCCTGAACCTGGTGGACGTGGCCCTGTCCTCCGGCGGGGACGAGGAGAAGTTCTGGCAGCTGATGGAGGAGCGACTGGAGCTGTGCCACCGGGCGCTGCGGCTGCGGCACGAGCGGCTCCGGGGCACCCTGTCCGACGCGGCCCCCATCCTCTGGCAGTACGGCGCCCTGGCCCGGCTGAAGAAGGGCGAGACCATCGACAAGCTGCTCTACGGCGGATACTCCACCATCTCCCTGGGCTACGCGGGCCTCTACGAGTGCGTCAAGTACATGACGGGCCGCAGCCACACGGATCCGGAGATCGGCATGCCCTTCGGCCTCAGCGTGATGAAGCGCCTCAACGAGGCCACCGCCAAGTGGAAGGCCGCGGAGCACATCGACTACTCCCTCTACGGCACGCCCCTGGAGTCCACCACCTATAAGTTCGCCAAATGCCTGCAGCACCGCTTCGGCGTGATCCCGGGCATCACCGACAAGAGCTACATCACCAACTCCTACCACATCAACGTGCGGGAGGAAATCGACGCCTTCAGCAAGCTGCGGATCGAGAGCCAGTTCCAGCAGCTCTCCCCCGGCGGCGCCATCAGCTACGTGGAAGTGCCCAACATGCAGGACAACCTGGAAGCGGTGCTGGCCGTGATGCAGTTCATCTACGACAACATCATGTACGCGGAGCTGAACACCAAGAGCGACTACTGCCAGGTCTGCGGCTACGACGGCGAGATCGCCATCGTGGAGGAGGACGGCAAACTGCTCTGGGAGTGCCCCAACTGCCACAACCGGGATCAGAGCAAGATGAATGTGGCCCGCCGCACCTGCGGGTACATCGGCACCCAGTACTGGAACCAGGGCCGGACGCAGGAGATCAAAGACCGGGTACTGCACCTGTGAGCCCGGGCGGGATTGTTCACTTTTCGTTTTTCCGCCGGGAAGCGCCGCCATCCCTTGCATTCTCCCGGAATCAATGATAAAATGGCCTCGTGAAACGCAAAGGAGGAGACGCCATGCGGATCTTTGTGGATGCCATGGGCGGTGACAACGCGCCCCAGGCGCCGGTGGCCGGCGTCATCGAGGCGCTTCGGCGTTATCCCGAGCTGGAGATCACCTTGGCCGGCGTTCTCAGCGAGGTGGAACCGCTGCTGACGGACTGCGACGATGTCCGCGGAAGGATCCGGCTGCTGGACGCACCGGAGGTCATCACCAACAACGAGCACCCCGTCATGGGGGTCCGGACCAAGAAGAATTCCGCCACCGTCATCGGCATGCTGCAGGTGAAGAACGGCGAGGCGGACGGCTTTGTCACCGCCGGGTCCACCGGCGCGGCGCTGGCGGGCGGCATGTTCCGGCTGGGGCGGATCCCCGGCATCGAGCGGCCCGCCCTGGCCCCCATCCTGCCCAACGGCAAGCGGGGCGCCCTGCTGATCGACTGCGGCGCCAACGTGGACTGCAAGCCGGATTACCTGGTGCAGTTCGGCCTCATGGGCAGCGTGTACGCCAAAGGCGTCATGGGCACGGAAAATCCCCGGGTCGGCCTGATCAACATCGGCGCCGAAGCGGAGAAGGGCAACGCCCTGGTGAAGGAGACCTACCCCCTGATGGAGAAGGCCCCCTACAACTTCGTGGGCAACGTGGAGGCCCGGGACCTGCTGGCGGACGTGGCGGACGTGCTGGTCTGCGACGGCTTCTGCGGCAACCTGGTGCTGAAGTTCATGGAGGGCGTGGCCGGCACCATCATGGGCATCATTAAGAAAGAGCTGCTGGCGGACACCCGCTCCAAGATCGGCGCGGCCATCGCCAAGCCCGGCTTCCGCAGGGTGAAGAAAGCCATGGACTACACCGAGGTGGGCGGCGCGCCGCTGCTGGGCGTTCGGGGCGCGGTGGTGAAGGCGCACGGCTCCTCCAACGGCCATGCCCTGGCCTGCGCCATCGGCCAGTGCGTCCGCATGATCGAGGCCAAACTCCCCCAGACCATCGAGGCCGGCCTCTCCGGTCTCTCCGGCACCTGACAAACCGGCAATCCCCTGCCAGCGGCAGGTTTGCATCATTCATCCGCTTCATCATCAAAAGGAGGTTCATCCATGTTTGACACCATCAAGAACCTGATCGCGCAGCAGCTGAAGGCCGACGCGGCCGCCATCACCCGGGAAACCCGTCTGGTGGAAGACCTGAAGGCCGACAGCGCCAACATCATGGTCATGATCATGGACCTGGAAGACCAGTTCGGCATCACCGTCGAGGACGACCAGATCATGAAGATGAAGACCGTGGGCGACGTGGTGGACTACATCGAGGCACACAAGTAAGCCGCACGCCATCCGAAGAAAGCGCAGTCTCGCCACAGACTGCGCTTTCTTACACCAGGCATCGGGAGGATCACCGTGAACCAGCTCGCTGACGCCATCGGATACACCTTCAGGGATACCGCCCTGCTGCGGCAGGCCCTGACCCACCCCTCCGTGGGGCCGCTCAACAACCAGCGCCTCGAGTTCCTCGGGGACGCGATTTTGGAGTTCATCGTCTCCGAAAACCTGTACCGGGCCAACCGGCAGGACCAGGAGGGCTCCCTGACCCACAAGCGGCTGATGCTGGTGTGTGAGGAGACCCAGAGCGCCATCGCCCGGCGGATTGGCCTGGGCCGGGCCCTGATCATGGATCGGGGCGAGGAGAACTCCGGCGGCCGGGAAAAGCCCTCCGTGCTCTGCGACGCCATGGAGGCCCTGCTGGCGGCCGTGTACCTGGACGGCGGCCTGGACGCCGCCAGGGGCTTTGTGGCGCGGCTCTGGCCCAGCCCGGAGGACGCCGAGCTGCCCATGAAGGACGCCAAGAGCCTGCTGCAGGAACTGCTCCAGGGCCGCGGGGAGCCCGCCCCGACCTACGAGCTTCTCGACCGCAGCGGGCCGCCCCACTGCCCCGTCTTCACGTCGGCGGTGATCCTGAACGGCGCCGTCTTCTCCCGGGGAGAGGGGCAGAGCAAGAAAGTGGCCGAGCAGGCCGCCGCCCTGGCCGCCCTCCGGCTGCTCCGGGAAGAGGGGAAATGAAAAACCCCCGCGCGGGGGGCTTCGGGGATCAGGCTTCCTCGGTCTGGGTCTTCTTGAAGTCCAGGTAGGCCTGGATATCGGCCAGCACCTGATCCGGGTCCAGGCCGTGCACCATGCAGGCCTGCTCCAGGGACTCCATGATGGAGGAGGGGCAGCCCACGCAGTGCATGCCGCACTGCATCAGGACGCCCGCGATACCCATGTCATAGCGGAGCATTTCGCCCATTGTGGTCTTTTTGGTGATTTCCATGTCATTTTTCCTCCTGTCGGTTCATGCTTTGACGGCGACGCATTCGATCTCGATGCTGGCGTTCCGGGGAAGGCAGGCCGCCTGGAAGCAGGCCCTGGCCGGTGGGTTCGCCCTGAAGAAGCCGGCATAGGCGCCGTTCATCTCCGCGAAGTCCGCCATGTCCTTCAGCAGGACGGTGGTCTTGACCACCTGATCCATGGTGCAGCCCGCCTCCGCCAGGATGGCCCCGATGTTTTCGAGGCAGCGGACGGTCTGCTCCGCGATGCTCCCCCGCAGGAGCTCCCCGGTCTCGGGGACCACCGGCAGCTGGCCGCTGACATACACCGTGCCGCCGGCCTCAATGCCCTGGGAATAAGGCCCGATGGCCGCCGGCGCCTTCTTTGTGCTCAGCACGCGGATCATGGCATACCCTCCTCTGTGTGGTTCGCCTTATTATATCACACTCCCCCTGTCTGTCAATCATCGCCGCAAAGGAAGTTTCGCATGAAGAAATACGGTTGGATCGCGCTGCTGGTCCTGGCGGCGGACCGGGTCACCAAGCTGCTGGCGGTTCGCCTGGCGGAGCCCGTGACGCTGATCCCCGGCGTCCTGGGCCTGCGCTGCGCGGAGAACACCGGCATGGCCTTCAGCCTGCTGAGCGGCAGGCCCTGGCTGCTGGGGATCCTGTCCGCGGCGGTCATCGCGGCGGCCTTTCTCCTGCTGCGGGGGCTGCCCTTCCGGGGCTTCTCCATGACCGCCCTGATGTTCATGCTGGGCGGCGCCGTGGGAAACGCCGTCGACCGGTTCTTCACGGGCTACGTGATCGACATGGTGGAGATCCTCGCCTTTTCCTTCCCCATCTTCAACGTGGCGGACAGCTTCCTGACGGTGGGCTGCGCCATGCTGATCTGGTCCCTGATCCGCCGGCCGGACGAGTGGAAAAAGCAGCCGGCGCGCGAAAAACCGGAGGAGCCGAAGAATGGAAGCCATTGAGAGAACCGTGGAGGGCACGGCCGACGGGCGGCGGCTGGACGTGATGCTGGCGGAATGGGCCGGCCTCACCCGCTCCAGAGTCTCCGCCCTCATCGGAGAGGGCTGCTGCACGGTGGAGGGCAGGCCTGCGCCGAAGCCCGGCGCGGTCCCGCCGCAGGGCGCCGCGGTACGGTTGACCATCCCCGCCCCCAGGCCCGCAGAGCCTCAGCCCGAGGACATCCCGCTGGAGATCCTCCACCAGGACGCCGACCTGGCCGTGGTGGTGAAACCCTGCGGCATGGTGGTGCATCCCGCCGCCGGCAACGAGGACGGCACGCTGGTCAACGCCCTGCTGTACGCCATGGATCAGCTGGGGGGCATCGGGGGCGTCATGCGGCCGGGAATCGTCCACCGGCTGGACAAGGACACCTCCGGCCTGCTGCTGGTGGCCAAGAACGACCCGGCCCAGCTGGCCCTGAGCCGGCAGCTGCAGGACCGGGATGTGGAGAAGCACTATCTGGCCCTGGTGGAGGGCAGCATGGCGGAGCCGGCCGGGCGGATCGACCAGCCCATCGGCCGCTCCAAAAAGGACCGGAAGAAGATGGCCATCGACCCGCAGGGCCGGGAAGCGCACACGGAATGGACCGTTCTGGCGGAGGGCGACCGCTGCTCGCTGCTGGACGTCCACATCCTCACCGGCCGCACCCATCAGATCCGGGTCCATATGCGATCCGCCGGCCACCCGGTCTGCGGCGACCCCATCTACGGGTTTGAGCGCGGCCTGAAGGTGCCCCGGCTGATGCTGCACGCCTGGACCCTGGCCTTCCGCCACCCGGTGAGCGGCAAAATGATGCGCTTCACGGCACCTCTGCCGGAAGCCTTCGTCCGGGGGCTCACGGGGCACGGCATTTCCCAAGACCTCATTCAGGAGCTGAATCCGCAATGAAGACCAAACGGCTTTTCCGGTTCTATCGGGGGATCATCCGCCTGTGCTTCGGCCAGTACCGCACCGAGTGGGATGTCCCCTTTGACGGCACCCCGTCGGTGTTCTGCCCCAACCACGAGCGGAGCCGCGGCCCCATCATCATGTCCTGCCTCTTTGAGCGCTGGGACAGCACAAGGACCTGGTTCAGCGCCATCACCATCGACCGGAAGGCGCTGCCCAACTACGTCCGCATCGACCACTGGTGGGACCACAACAGCAAGCTCCACTGGTTCTACAACATCACCGTGCCCTACATCACCGCCCTGCTGCTGCCCCACTTCATGAAGACCATCCCCGGCATTCCCGTCTACTATGACAAGAATGTCACCAAGACCTTCAAGCTCAGCACCGACGCCCTGAGCCGGGGCGAGAGCGTCAGCATCTTCGCCCAGGAGGTCAACGGCTACAAGAGCCATGAGCAGCAGCTGCGCAGCGGTTTTCTGCTCATCGCGCCCCTGGCGTGGAAGCGCTGCGGGATCCGGCTGAAGTTCTACCCCGTGCACATCGACCGGAAGCAGCGCCTGATCCACGTCCTGGCCCCCGTGGAGTACGACCCGGACATCCCCTTCCAGGAGCAGGAGCCGGTGTTGCTGGAAAAGCTCAGCGCCGGGGTGTGGGACGAGTGAACGGCCCCGGTCTCCTTCTTCTCTCGAACCGGTCCCGGTGAACTGATTATACGAATCTCAATTCAGAATGCTGAGCAAAGCAAAGGGATTTCGCGGTCTGCGGACCGCGACCAAGGCTTTCCGATCGCCCTGGACCTTCGGGTCCATACCCTTGCATGACTTGTGATTCTTAATTGAGAATGGTATCAAAACGCCGCGCCTCTTTCCCCGGCGCGGCGTTTCGATTACACCCGAATGGCGTTCAGCACCGCCAGCACCATGACGCCTACGTCCGCGAAGATAGCCATCCACATGGTGCCCAGGCCCAGGGCGCTGAGGAGCAGGCAGATCAGCTTGACGCCGATGGCGAAGGCGATGTTCTCCCGGACGATGCGCATACAGCGGCGAGCCAGGCGAATGGCCACGGAGATCTTCAGCGGATCGTCGTCCATCAGCACGATGTCCGCCGCCTCGATGGCCGCGTCGGAGCCCAGGGCCCCCATGGCGATGCCGAGATCCGAGCGGGTCAGCACCGGCGCGTCGTTGATGCCGTCCCCCACAAAGGCCAGCTTTTCACCGTCCTTCTTCTCCGCCAGCAGGTCCTCCACCGCCTGCACCTTATCCTGGGGCAGGAGTTCGGCCCGCACCGTGTCGATGCCCAGGTTTTCCGCCACCGCGGCCGCGGCTTCCCGGCGGTCTCCGGTGAGCATCACGGTTCTCCGCACGCCGTTTCTCCGCAGGGCCTCCACCGCCTCCCGGGCCGTGGGCTTCAGGCTGTCCGCGATGAGGATGTGGCCGCAATAGGCGCCGTCCACCGCCACGTGCACCACCGTGCCCACGGAATGGCAGGGCTCCGCCGGGACGCCGAAGCGATCCATCAGCTTGCTGTTCCCCGCCATGACCCGGCGGCCGTCCACCGTGGCCACAACGCCCTCGCCGGCGTACTCCCGGGTGTCCGTCACCCGGGCCGGGTCCAGGGGCTCGCCGCAGGCCTGCCGCAGGCTCTGGCTGATGGGATGGTTGGAATGGCTTTCCGCCAGGGCGGCCAACGCCAGCATCTCCTTCTCGGGGATAGCGCTGTGGTGGATCCCGGCCACCTCAAAGACGCCCTGAGTCATGGTGCCGGTCTTGTCAAAGGCCACGATCCGGACGGAGGCCAGGTTCTCCAGCTCGTTGGAGCCCTTCACCAGCACGCCCTTGCGGCTGGCCCGGCCGATGCCCGCGAAGAAGGTCAGGGGGATGGAGATCACCAGCGCGCAGGGGCAGGAGATCACCAGGAAGGTCAGGGCCCGCAGCAGCCAGTCGCTCCACAGGGCGTCCCGGCCCAGCAGCAGGGACACCGCCGGCCCCAGCACCGCCAGCGCCACGGCGCTGAGCACCACAGCCGGGGTGTACACCCGGGCGAAACGGCTGATGAAGGCCTCGCTGCGGCTCTTGCGGGATGAGGCGGTCTCGATCAGGTCCAGCACCCGGGCCGCGGTGGATTCCCCGGCCTCCCGATCCGCGCGCATGCGGATCATGCCGCTGAGGTTCACGCAGCCGGAGAGCACCTCGTCCCCCGGCGCCACGTCCCTGGGCAGGCTCTCCCCCGTCAGGGCCGCGGTGTCCAGGGCGGAATGGCCCGTCAACACCGTGCCGTCCACGGGGATCTTCTCGCCGGGCTTCACCAACAGCACGCTGCCGATGGCCACCTCGTCCGCGTCCACCGTCTCGCAGCGGCCATCCTCAAGCTCCACGCAGGCGGTGTCCGGCCGGATGTCCATGAGGGCCGTGATGGACTGGCGGCTCTTGCCCACGGCCACGCTCTGGAACAGCTCGCCGATCTGGTAAAACAGCATCACGGCCACCGCTTCCATGTAGTCCCCGGTCCGGATCCGGCCCAGGACAAAGGCGCCCACCGTGGCCAGCGCCATCAGAAAGCACTCGTCAAAGGGCTGACGGTTGACCAGCCCCTTTCCGGCCTTCCGCAGCACGTCCCAGCCGATGACCAGGTACGGGATCACGTACAGCCCGAAGGTGAGCCAGCCGTTCCACACCGTCTCCACATGGATGAAGTACAGCGCGGCCAGCATCGCCGCCGTCAGGATGATCCGGTACAGCACCCGCTTCTGCTTGCGATTCACCTTTTTTCCTTCTTTCCCGGCCTTCCGTCACAGGAAGATCTCGCAGTCCGACTCCACGCGCTTGCAGTTGGCCAGCACGTCCTTCATCACTTTGCCGCAGTCGGCGCCTTCCTCGAAGGTCACCGTCATTTTGAGGGTCATGTAGTTCACCACGGCGCCGGCCACCCCGGGGGTCTTGCAGGCCGCGGCTTCCATCTTGTTGGCGCAGTTGGCACAATCCACATCGATCTTGTAGGTCTTCTTCATGCCGGTTCCCTCCTTGTCTTTCATATGAACAGTTGTTCATATGTCATGGAAAATATACCACGTTCATCGCCGCTTGTCAATGCCCCCGGGAACTTTTTGTTTCGGCCGCCGCAGTATTGACAACCCGGGCATTTGGCGGCATAATTCATGGGTAGAGATTTGCTTCCGGAAAGGGTGGGACGGCTGTGGCGACCGGGATTCAAAGCGTGGCTCCGGGGTCTGCGGCCGATCGCGCCGGGCTGCGGGCGGGAGACCTGCTGCTCTCCATCGCGGGCGAGCCGGTCATCGACCAGATCGACTACCAGGCCCTCACCGCCCACGACGCCTTTCCCCTGACCTACAGCCGGGACGGACAGACCCGCACCGTCAGCATCGAAAAGGCGGATTGGGAGCCCCTGGGCCTGACCCTGGACGAGACCATCGTGTCCAATCCCCGGCCCTGCGCCAATCGGTGCGTCTTCTGCTTCATCGACCAGATGCCCCCCAGCATGCGGGAGAGCCTGTACGTCAAGGACGACGACTGGCGGCTCTCCCTGATGATGGGCAATTATATCACCATGACCAACATGTCCGACGCGGAGTTCGACCGGGTGCTGCGCCGTCGGGTGAGCCCGCTGTACATCTCCGTGCACGCTACGGATCCGGAGGTCCGGGTCCGGATGCTGAAGAATCCCCGGGCCGCCCAGCTGATGCCCCGGCTGCGCCGCCTGAAGGAGGCGGGGCTCCGGTTCCACTGCCAGGTGGTGCTGTGCCCCGGGTGGAACGACGGACCCGTCCTGGACCGCACCCTGACGGAGCTGGCCGCCCTCTGGCCCGCCGCCCGGTCCGTGGCGCTGGTCCCCGTCGGGCTGACCCGCTTCCGGGAGCGCCTGGAGCACTTGGAACCCTACGACAGGGAAAAAGCCCTGCGGCTGCTGGCCCAGGCGGAGCCCTGGCGGGAGCGCTTTCTCCGGGAGCTGGGCACCCGCTTCGTCTTCCCGGCGGACGAGTTCTACTGTCTCTCCGGCCACCCCTTCCCCGAGGACGAGGCCTACGAGGACTACCCGCAAATCGAGAACGGCGTGGGCATGCTCCGGCAGTTTGAGACGGACCTCCGCTTCGCCGCGGAGGACGAGCCCGTGGCGGAAACCGCGCCCCGGGAGCTGGTCATCGCCTGCGGGACCTCCGTGGCCCCGTACATGGAGCGCTGGTGCGGCGAGCTGGCGCCCCGGGGCACCCGGGTCCGGGTGATCCCCGTGATCAACCGCTATTTCGGAGAATCTATCACCGTCACCGGCCTCATCACCGGCCAGGACCTGCTGGCCACCGTCCGGGATGTGGAGGCGGACGCGATTCTCATCACCCGGAGCATGCTCCGCGCGGACAGCGAGCTGTTCCTGGACAATATGACCCTGACGGAGCTGCGCGCCGGCCTCCGGTCCCCGCTGTACGCGGTGGAGAACACCGGGGAGTGCCTGTGGCGTGCGCTCAGCGGTCAGGAAGGATGGTAACGCACATGGCAAAACCCCTCGTGGCGGTGGTAGGCCGCCCCAACGTAGGCAAATCCACGTTCTTCAACAAGGTGGCCGGGCGCCGGATCTCCATCGTGGAAGACACCCCCGGCGTCACCCGGGACCGCATCTACACGGATGTGGAATGGCAGGGCCGCAGGCTGACCCTCGTCGACACCGGCGGCATCGACATCCACTCCGACGACGTGTTCCTGCGGGAAATGCGGCATCAGGCGCAGATCGCCATCGACACCGCCGACGTCATCTGCTTTTTCACCGACGGCCGCACCGGGCTCACGGACGAGGACCGGGACGTGGCGGACCTGCTGCGCCGCTCCGACAAGCCGGTGATCCTGGTGGTGAACAAGATCGACCACATCACCCAGACGGATCAGATGTACGAGTTCTACGAGCTGGGGCTGGGAGATCCCATGCCCATCAGCGCGGCCAACATGATGGGGCTGGGCGACCTGCTGGACGCCATCTGCGCCGCCGCGCCTCCGCAGTCGGATGAAGGGGACGAGCAGGGCCACGTCATGCAGCTGGCCGTGGTGGGCCGGCCCAACGTGGGCAAGAGCTCCCTGTGCAACCGGCTGCTGGGCCAGGAGCGCTCCATGGTGTCGGACATCGCCGGCACCACCCGGGACGCCATCGACACCATGCTCACCGCCCGGGACGGCAGCCGCTACAACATCATCGATACCGCCGGCATCCGCAAGAAGAGCCAGGTGGAGGACGAGAGCCTGGAGAAGTACAGCGTGCTCCGGGCCATCGCTGCCATCCAGCGCTGTGACGTGGCCCTGCTGCTCATCGACGCCAACGACGGCGTGACGGAGCAGGACACCAAGATCGCCGGCATCATCCACGACGAGGGCAAGGCCGCCGTCATCGTGGTGAACAAGTGGGACGCCATCGAAAAGGAAACGGGCACCATGGAGACCTTCCGCAAGGAAGTCTGCGACGCCCTGAAGTTCATGGACTACGTGCCCGTGGTCTTCCTCTCCGCCAAAACCGGCCAGCGGGTGAACACCCTGCTGGAGACCTGCGACCGGGTCTGGGCGCAGTGGACCAAGCGCATTCCCACCGGCACGCTCAACGACGTGCTCACCGACGCCATGGCGGACGTTCAGCCCCCGGCCTCCAGCGGCCGCCGGCTCAAGATCTACTACGTCACCCAGCAGGGCACCTGTCCGCCCACCTTCATCTTCTTCGTCAACGACGAGAAGCTGATGCACTTCGCCTACAAGCGCTATCTGGAGAACTACTTCCGGAAGACCTTCGACTTCACCGGCACGCCGCTGCGCTTCATCATCCGGGAGAAAACCAGGGAGGCATAAGCACGATGAATCCTGTTCTGTGTTACATCCTGATTGCTGTGATCGCGTACCTGCTGGGCTCTCTGTCCACGGGCCTGCTGCTGGCCCGGCTCCGGAGAAAGCCGGATCTTCGGGAAGTGGGCAGCCGGAACACCGGCGCAACCAACGCGCTGCGGGTAATGGGGCTGCGAGACGGCATCCTGGTGTTTCTGGGAGACATGGCCAAAGCGTTCCTGGCCTGCTGGATCGGCTCCCGGATGGCCGGGTGTCCGGAGGGCGCCTGGCTGGCCGGCCTCTTCGCGGTCGTCGGCCACAACTGGCCCGTCTTCTTCCAGTTCCGGGGCGGCAAGGGCGCGGCCTGCACCTGCGCGGTCATGATGTACTGCTTCCCGCTCCCGGCCCTCTTTGCCTTCCTGCTGGGCATCGCCATGATCGCCATCTGGCGGTATGTGTCCGTGGGCTCCATGTCGGTGATCACCGCCTACGCCCTGATCATCACCTTCCTGGTGGAGCCCGGCAACCTGCTGGCCATCGGCTGGGCCTGGCTGCTGGTGATCCTCCTGGTGGCCCGCCACATCCCCAACATTCAGCGGCTGGCCCAGGGCACCGAGCGCAAGCTGGGCCAGAAGGAGCAGACCTGATCCTCTCCGCGGCAAAAACGTCCCCCGCGATCCGTGCTGTCACGCAGGATCGGCGGGGGACGTTCCTTTTGTTCACGGGACGGTTCAGGCGATCTCCAGGGCGACCTCCATCATCTGGGTGAAGGACTGCTGGCGCTCTTCCGCCGTGGTCTCCTCCCCGGTGAAGGGATTGTCGGAGATGGTGCAGATGCACAGGGCGTTCTTCTCCGCCCGGGCGGCGTTCATGTAGAGGGCCGCGGCTTCCATCTCCACCGCCAGCACGCCCAGCTTCTGCAGCTTGCCCAGGGGCTTGCTCTCGTCGTAGAAGATGTCGGAGGAATAGATCGCGCCCGGGATCGCCCGGATCCCCATGCGCTCCGCCACCTCCATGGCCTTGTTCAGCAGCGTCCAGGAGCAACAGGGCGCCACATTGCCGTCAAAGCCGTACTGGCCGCCGAAGTTGGAGTTGGTGTAGGCGCTCATGCCGAACACCAGGTCCCGGATCCGCAGGTCCTGCCGGATCATGCCCGCCGAGCCGATGCGGATGATGTTCTCCACCCCGTAGAAGTTGAACAGCTCATAGGAATAGATGCCGATGGAGGGCATGCCCATGCCGGAGGCCATGACGGAGACCCGCTTGCCCTTGTAATAGCCGGTGTAGCCCTGGGCGCCCCGGAGGTTGTTCACCAGCACGGCATCCTGCAGGAACGTGTCCGCCAGCAATTTCGAGCGTCGGGGATCGCCCGGCATCAAAACGGTTTCGGCGAAATCGCCCGCTTTCGCGTTGATATGAGGGGTCGGAATCGGCATAGGAACGCCTCCTTTTTCTTTCTGCCCCCATGATAGCACAGACATCGCCATTCTTCAAGCGAAATCGGAAAAAGAAGAGCAGCCCGGCGATTCGGGCTGCTCGACCGGCCCGGTTACACAGGCATGGTCTTGTCTTCGCGGTTCAGCATGCCGCTTTCGATCTTCAGCTGCTGGGCCGCGCGATACTCGAAGAACTTGGGGGCGACCTTGGGGAACATGGCGTAGGTCAGGACGTCCTCTTCCTTCTGGTACCACTCCCGCATCTCGTCCCGGAGCTTGTCCAGTTCGGGGGGCAGGGTGTCGGCGAAGCGGCAGGTGATGACCTTCGTGTCGCCGATGCACTTCTTGCGGACTTCCTCGTTGACCTTGCCGGGGAGCTTGCCGTAGTGGCCGGACAGCAGGTCCTTGCTCTCCTGGGGCACCATCTTGTAGCGCTCGCCCATGAGGACGTTCATGACGGCCTGGGTGCCCACGATCTGGGAGGTGGGAGTCACCAGGGGCGGATAGCCGAACTCTTCCCGGACCCGCGGCACTTCCGCCAGCACGTCATAGTACTTGTCCATGGCGTTGGCGCTCTTCAGCTGGCCGATGAGGTTGGACAGCATGCCGCCGGGCACCTGATACTGCAGGGTTTTCACGTCCACGCTCAGCACGCGGCCGGGATCCCGGAAGCCGTCCTTGGTCAGCCGGTCCGCCACGCCGCGGAAGTGCTCCGCCAGCTCCGCCAGCAGGTTCAGGTCCAGGCCGGTGTCGTACTCCGTGCCCTGGAAGGTGGCCACCATGGATTCCGTCGCCGGCTGGGACGTGCCGCTGGCCAGAGGCGAAAGGCAGGTGTCGATGATGTCGCAGCCGGCCTCGGCGGCCTTCAGCAGCACCATGGCGCCGGTGCCGGTGGTGTTGTGGGTGTGCAGGGCCACGGGCAGCTTGCTGGCGGCCTTCAGGCGCTTCACCAGCTTGTAGGCATCATAGGGCAGCAGCAGGTTGGCCATGTCCTTGATGCAGATGATGTCCGCGCCCATGGCCTCGATTTCCTGGGCCAGCTTCACGAAGTAATCCTCGTTGTGGACGGGGCTCTTGGTGTAGCTCAGGGCAATCTCGGCCGTGCCGCCGTACTTCTTGGTGGCCTTCACGGCGGTCTGCATGTTCCGCAGGTCGTTCAGGGCGTCGAAACAGCGGATGATGTCGATGCCGTTCTCCACAGCCTTCTTGACGAAGAACTCCACCACGTCGTCGGAGTAGGGCCGATAGCCCAGCAGGTTCTGGCCCCGGAGGAGCATCTGGGTCTTGGTGTCGGGCAGGGCCTTGCGCAGCTGGCGCAGGCGCTCCCAGGGATCCTCGTTCAGGAAGCGGATGCAGCTGTCATAGGTGGCGCCGCCCCAGCATTCCAGAGAGAAGTAGCCCACCTTGTTGAGGCGCTCGCACGCGGGGAGCATCTCGTCGGTGCGCATGCGGGTCGCGGCCTGGCTCTGGTGGCCGTCCCGCAGGATGGTGTCCGTAATCAGTACCTTTGCCATATTCAGTCGATCCTCCTTAGATCATCAGCCGAAGAGCGAGAGCAGCACGCCCGCCGCGATGGCGGAACCGATGACGCCGGCCACGTTGGGGCCCATGGCGTGCATCAGCAGGAAGTTGCCGGGATTCTCCTGCTGGCCCACCTTCTGCGACACACGGGCCGCCATGGGGACAGCGGAGACGCCGGCCGAGCCGATCAGCGGATTGATCTTGCCGCCGGAGAGCTTGTTCATGAGCTTCGCCAGCAGCAGGCCGCCCGCCGTGCCCATGCTGAAGGCCACAATGCCCAGCACGATGATCTTGATGGTATTCCAGTTGAGGAAGGTGTTGGCCGTGGCGGTGGCGCCGACGGTGATGCCCAGGAAGATGGTGACGATGTTCATCAGCTCGTTCTGGGCGGTCTTGTTCAGGCGTTCCACCACGCCGCATTCCTTGAAGAGGTTGCCCAGCATCAGGCAGCCCACCAGGGCCACGGCGGAGGGCAGGAGCAGGGCCACCACGATGGTGACGACGATGGGGAAGATGATCTTCTGCTTCTTGCTCACCGGGCGGAGCTGCTCCATGACGATGGAGCGCTCCTTCTTGGTGGTCAGGGCCTTCATGATGGGAGGCTGGATCACCGGCACCAGGGCCATGTAGCTGTAAGCCGCCACGGCGATGGGGCCCAGCAGATGCGGCGCCAGCTTGGAGGTCAGCCAGATGGCCGTGGGGCCGTCCGCGCCGCCGATGATGCCGATGGAGCCGGCTTCCTTGGGCAGGAAGCCCAGCAGGGACGCGCCGATGAAGGTCATGAAGATGCCCAGCTGCGCCGCGGCGCCCAGCAGCAGGGTCTTGGGGTTGGCCAGCAGCGGGCCGAAGTCCGTGGTGGCGCCCACGCCCAGGAAGATCAGGCAGGGATAGATGCCCAGCTTGACGCCCAGGTAGAGGTAGTCCAGCAGGCCGGGGGTGATGATGGTCCCCGCGCTCGCGATGGGATCGCCGGAAGCCGCGTACACCTGACCGCCGGAGATGAAGGCGTCCTTCAGGATCATGGTGCATTCCGCACCGTTGCCCTTCATGAAGGCGATGACATCCGTGATGCCCTCCACCAGGATGCCTTCATGGATGGTGCCGACGCCGTGGGCGCCGACGATATGGGCAATAACGCTGCCGGCTTTCAACACCGAACCGTCCGCGTTCACCGTCAGGCCCTCCAAACTCAGGAGATCTTTGGCGTTGACCAGCACCGATCCGCCGAAGAGGGACCAGTTGGCGTGGCCTCCCGCGAAGAGCTCTTCGTGGAAGACGTCTCCGCCCAGCAGGTTCGTCAGCAGCATGCCGAAGGCGATGGGCAGCAGGAGCAGCGGCTCAAACTGCTTCACGATGGCCAGGTACAGCAGCACGCAAGCGATGCCCACCATGGCCAGGGCTTTGGGATCCGCCACAAACTGGGCTATGCCCGAGGTCGCGAACAGATCGCTGAAAGCCTTTCCGATATTCATTGAATCAGCTCACTTTCTGCGATCCGCGCTTTACTGAATGGTCACCAGCACCTGGCCGGCCTCCACCGTGGCACCCTTGTCCACCAGAACGGAAGTGATGGTGCCGTCGCGGGGCGCGGGGATGGGGTTCTCCATCTTCATGGCCTCGAGGGTCATCAGGGTCTGGCCGACCTTCACCGCGTCACCGGCCTTGACGGCCACGCTGAGGATGTTGCCGGGCATGGGGGCCTTCACGGGATCACCCGCGCCGGCGGCCTTGGGGGCTGCAGCCTTGGGAGCCGCCTTGGGGGCCGCGGCCGGAGCGCTCACGGGCGCCGCGGGACGGGCCGGAGCGGACGCCTGGGCGCCGCCGATTTCTTCCACTTCCACTTCGTAGGTCTGGCCGTTGACCGTCACCTGAAACTTACGCATTGCTTTATCCTCCTGCTTTTCTCAATACTCTTTCGTCCATCAGACGCGCCGGATGCGGCGCACCACGAAGCCCTGACTCTCCCCGCCCATGGCACACACCAGCGCCGCTGTGATCACAGCCACCAGTTCGTCATCCCCGGGGGTCTCTTCCTTCGCCTCTACAGCGGCTGCCTGAACCGGCGCCTTGGCCGTCTGTACCGGCGTGCTCTTCTTCTTCCCAAGCCCGTCCGTTGTCTTGATCAGCGCTTTGATCAGAAAGATCAGGATGGTCAAGCCCAGAAAGACGATCGCCATGCCGACAATCATGACCAGCAGCGTATCGCCTGCCGGCAAGGGCTTCGTCATATCGATGCCCTGAGCCGCGGCTTCGCTGGACTGTTCAACGATCAGTCCTCCGATGGCTTCCACGGTCTGTCCCATGATCCGCCCTCCTTTACAGCAGACTGCCGTTCTTGCCCGCCAGCATCTCCAGCGCGGCAATCACATACTTGCGGGTCTGGGCGGGTTCGATCACGTCGTCGATCATGCCGTCCGCCGCGGCGGAAACCGCGTCCGCCACGTCCGCGACGAACTTGTCCGTCAGGGCCTCGCGGGATGCCAGCGGATCGCCGGTGCCCTCCCGGAGCTCCTTGCTGTACAGGACCTGCACCGCTGCTTCCGGGGTCAGGGCGGAGATCAGGGCGCCGGGCCAGGCGTAGGTCACGTCGGCGTAATCCTTGCCCGCCATGGCCACATAGGCCTGTCCGATGGCGCTGCCCACCACCACGCTGATCTTGGCGGTGTCGGAGGTGGCGTAGGCGTTGAGCAGCCCGGCGGCGGCCTGCATGGTGTCCGCCTGGCTCTTCTCGTCCGGCACCTGGATGCCACGGCTGTTGATGAGGCTGATCACCGGCAGCCCGTAGTAATCGCACATGTTGACGAACTGGGCCGCCTTCCGGGCCGCGTCCGGCGCCAGCTCACCCTCGTTGACCCGGGCATCGCTGACCACCAGGCCGCAGGCGTAGCCGCCCACGCGGGCCAGGGCCACCCGGATTTCCCTGCCCCAGGCGGGGTAGAGCTCCAGGGCCGCGCCGTTGTCCGCGATGCCCTGCAGCAGAGCCGCGGCGTCGTCCGCTTCCGTCTCCGGCAGCAGGCGGTTCAGGTCGTCGGAGTCGATGACGTCCGTGCCGAAGCCGCAGCTGGTGGGCAGGAAGTCCAGCACCTGGGCCGCCAGGGCAAAGACGCCGTCCTCGTCCGGAGCCGTCAGGGCCACGCCGCCCTGGGCCGCCATGGCCTTGGCGCCGCCCACGTCCTTGGCGGAGAGGGTCCTGCCCGTCATGGCACTGACCACCATGGGGCCGTAGACCATCAGCTGGCCCACATTCTCCGCCTGGATGGCGATGTCCGCCAGCTGGGCCATCAGGGCCGCGCCGCCGATGGCCGGGCCCAGGATCAGGGCCAGCACGGGGCTCTCAAGCCGCGTCAGCTTCCCGTAAATGCGGGCAAACGCGTTCATCGCCCTGGCGCCCTCGTCCACCCGGACGCCGGCGCTGTCGCACAGGGCGATCACCGGCGCGGGATTGGCGGCGGCCATGTCCAGGAGCTTGCAGACCTTCTGCGCCTGCATCTCCCCCATGGCGCCCCCGTGAACCGTGAAGTCCTGGGCGAAGATATAAACCGGCCGATCCTGCACCGTGCCGCTGCCGGTGATGACGCCGGCGTAATCGCCGTTTTTCGAGAGCAGGGCGTCCAGCTCCACAAAGCTGCCCGGATCCAGAAGCTTCTCAATCCGCTCCCGGGCCGTCAGCTTGCCATCCGCGCGCTGTTTGGCGATGCGGTCCGCGTCGCCCTGCAGGATCGCGCGTCTGCGCGCCAGCACCTGCTCGAGTCCCTGTGTTTTGGCCATGTTGACCATCCCTCCGTGTGTCGTTCTTTCCGTTACCCTTGGGAACTCAACTTTTCCCAATTACTTCTTTCTGCACATCTTGTCTTTTTCCTGCCGAAAAAAACGAATTTTGCGAGATTGTTTCCGGTTCTTTCCCGACAATGAAAAACCCCGGTTTCCCGGGGCTTATGCGATGAGCGGCGATGCGTACTGCATCAGGAAGCTCGAAAGCAGGATCCCGGCCAGCGAATAATACGTCACGACCGCGATCAGATCGCTGAGGGTGGTGATCATGGGGCCGCTGGCCACCGCCGGATCGATGCCGATCTTTTTGAACAGCATGGGGATCACCGTGCCGTTGAAGCTGGAGATCGTCATGGCGATGACCATGGCCAGGCCGATGCAGCCGCTGCAGCCGAAGGAGGCCACCAGCCGGTTGACTTTCCCGTAGTCATCGAAGGCCTTGGGCTGGGCCAGGAAGATGAACAGGCCCACCGCGATAAAGGACAGGGTCCCCAGGATCAGGCCGTTGGTAAAGCCCACTTTGACTTCCTTGAGGATCATGTGCCGCTTCTGTTTGGCCGTCAGCTCCTCATCCGTGAGGATGCGGATGGTCACGGCCAGGGACTGGGTGCCGGAGTTGCCCGACATGTCGAAGATCATGGACTGGAAGACCACCGCGATGGCCAGGCCCTCCATGACCCAGGTGAACCGGCTGCTCACCAGAGATACCACCAGGCCCAGGCCCATCAGGGTGATGAGCCACGGCAGACGCTTGCGGATGGACTGCCGCAGGGGCTCGTTGATCTCCTCTTCATCAGTCAGGCCGGCCAGCTTGGCGTAGTCCTCGCCCATCTCCTCGTCCACCACTTCCACCAGGTCCTGGGAGGTGATGATGCCGAGGAGCTTCATGTCGCTG
Organism: Christensenellales bacterium; assembly: GCA_045226335.1. GTDB lineage: Bacteria > Bacillota > Clostridia > Christensenellales > Aristaeellaceae > RUG11272. The sequence goes on from JBGVCH010000002.1 coordinate 52,352, forward strand.
TCCAGCACGGGGATGGAGTCCTCGCTGTAATCCTTCAGCTTTTCGATGCACTCCGCCACGTCCTCGTGGTCGTAGACGAAGGGGTAGGAGGTGGTGATCAGGTCTTCCAGGTCCGTGTGCTCCCGGGCCACGATCAGGTCCTGGAGGGTGATGGCGCCGTAGAACCGCTCCTCCTCGTCCACCACGTAGATCGTGGACAGGTTGTCGTTCTCCGCCGCCTGCTCCACCAGGGCCCGCATGGCGGCCTTGACGGAGATGTTCCGGCGGATGACGATGTAGTTGGTGGTCATCTTGCTGCCGATCTCGTCCTCGTTGTAGGACTGGATCAGCCGCACGTCCGCCCTGGACTCCTCGTCCATCCGGGCGATGATGGCCTCCTTCTGCTCCTGGTCCAGGTCTTCCAGCACGTCCACCGCGTCGTCCGCGTCCATCTCCTGCACGATGTGGGCGGCGGTCTCCGGGGTCAGTTCCTCGATGAACTCGCTGGCGTCATCCAGGTAGGCGAAGATCTCCGAGACTTCCTCCGCGCCCAGCAGCCGGTAGAGGCGCCTCCGCTCGTCTGGGTTCAGCAGCCCCAGGGCGTCGGCAATGTCGTTGTAGTGGTAATCCGCGAGGCGCTCCCGCAGCTCGTCGTCCGGCAGGTCGCTGCGGATGATGTGCTCCAGTTCCTGCGCGTAATCGGGATGCTCGAAGGTTTCCTCCGCGTGGTCCTCCTGCTCCTCTTTTTCTTCCTTCTCCCTTTTATCCTCCTGATCTTCCTGGGGTTCGCGCTCTTCCGCGGCCTCCTCCTCAGGGGTCTTCTTCTCCTCGTCCAACGGTTCCATCTCCTTTCTCCCTGCACGTCAAAACGCCTGACTGTCGCCTTTCTCTTGTGACAGGCAGGAAGACAGAGCGGCCTCTTCGGCCCTCAGCCCAGCGGAGACCGGGCGAACGGGTCGGCCGCGCCGTCTCCTATACTGTCATAACCGTCCACCCTGTCTCACCTCGCTTCGGATGAATGTACCGGTATTGTACCAGTCCGGCCGGCTCTTGTCAATCCGTTTTTGGCCCGCCGGCGCCGGCCGTGCGCCGTTTTCCCCCGTTCGGCGGGGTTCGTGGCAGAAACGTATCAGAATCGTAAAACATTGCAAAAAAACCGCAATCATCTGTTTTCATTTTGGGCCGTTCATGGTATAATCACCCTGTCGCAAGACCATCGATCCCAAGAGAAGGTGCTGGCAACATGAAGAAGCTGATTTCCGCACTGCTGATCCTGGCCCTGGTCCTGGGCTGCGTCCCGGCCCTGGCCGCGGACCCCAAGCCCATCGAGACCGTCAACTACGACGACCTCCCGCCGGTCATCGAGGGGCAGCATCACTACCTGCTGCTCTGCGTGGACCAGTGGTCCAAGAAACCCGACAACCTGGGCAACACGGACGGCATCGTGCTGGTGACCCTGGACACCCGGGCCCACCGCATCATGCTGACTTCCCTGATCCGCGACGCCCTGGTGGAGCGCCCGGACGGCGTCATCGGCCGGGTGACCTATATCGCGAAAAACTACGGCCCGGAAGCGCTGTGCAGAGTGCTCAGCGTGCATTTCGGCGTGCGGATCGAGAAGTACATCCTCTTCAATTTCAGCCAGATTAAGGACATCATCGACTATTTCGGCGGCATTGACATCACCATCAACAGCGAGGAAGCGCACTACATGCGCATCAACGACATCCGGCCCCAGCCCGGCCAGCCCATCATCAGCCGCCCGGGCACCTATCACTTCGGCGGCCGATCCACCGTGATCTACATGCGGATCCGCAAGGCGGGCGGCGGCGGCGACTTCATGCGCACCCAGCGCGTCCGCACCGTGCTCTCCACCCTGGCGGACATGTGCCGGGAGATCTCATACGAGGACGCCCGGGCCTTGGTGGACATCATCATCGAGGAAACCACCCTGACCAACATGAGCCTCAATGACATGATCGCCGCCATGGACCAGGCCTTCGCGCTGCGGGGCTGCACCATCGAGGAACTCCGCCTGCCCCCTAACGGCGCGTACCACGGCATCACCTATGCCGGCATGTCGGTGCAGGAGATCGACTGGCCCGCCTGCCGGGTCGCCCTGGCGGACTACCTGCAGAACAGCTTCCTGGTGCTGGACAGCGATGACGGCGACGACGAATTCACCGACTTCTCCAACCTCAGCGACTTCGGCTTCTGACCCTGATCCCGCCCCGACGAAAGGAACCTGGAAATGAAGTGTCCCTCCTGCGGCCAATGGAACCGGGATACCAATCCGCGCTGCCTGAAATGCGGCGCGTTCCTTGTGGTGGAAGCGGATCCGGAAAGGCTTCGCACCCCCGACTGGAAAAAGCGCATCAAGGACAGTGACCACGGCACCGCCTACTATCGGATGGACGATTTCGGTGAGACGGACGCCACAGAGGACGCCCGGGACCGGCTGGCGGAGGAAATGGCCGTCCTGAAGGAGCGCAAGAGCGCCGGTTCCACGCGGCTGCGCCGCATGCACGCCGCCATGGCCACCGACGCGTCGGACAGCAGGCCGGCCGCCGAAAAAGGCGACGATACCGCTCCGGCGAAGGATATCCCCAGGCCCGCAAAGCAGAAAACCGGCAGCCGCACCACCGTCCGGATCCGGGGCGGCAGCGTGGAGGAGACCCCGCTGCTGTGGGAGGACCACGACTACCAGGATCCCCTCTGGGCGGAGCAGTACAGCCAGTACGCCGCCAAAGCGGCCGGGCGGAAGGAGGAGCTCGTCCTGCCCAAGTCCCCGAGGCATCGGCTGTTTCACGACCTCATCGTGGCCCTGGCCATCGTGCTGGGCATCGGGATGCTGGCCGGCGCCATCTACTACGGCCCCAGGCTCCTGGGCCGCGGCGACAGCGCCAACGCGGAGAGTTCCGCCATCGTGGTGGCCTCCATTAAGGACGAGCTGGCCGCCCACATCATCCGGATCCCCGGCCATGAGGGCGACCAGATCTTCATCAAGGAACTCTTCGCCTCCTACGTGGTCACCGACGGCTACGCCGAGATCGAAGTGCCGGACCACGACTGGTACGACAAGCTGGAGACCGTGGTGGACGAGACCATGGACGTGACCCTGACCCCCTACCTGAAGACCACGGAGGGCAAGCAGCAGCCCCTGGACCCCATCCACTACACCATCGACATCCCCGCCAGCCCCATCGTGCTGATATCCCCGGACTCCCTGCGGACCGATGTTTCCTCCACCATCTACACCATCGAGCTGGAGGTCCGCGTGGGCTCCTCTGTCCGGATCAACGACAAGGACGTGTCCGACACCGTCAACAACGAGACCGGCCTTCTCTCCTACAACGCGCCCATCCAGCCCAAGGGCGACAACATTTTCACCGTCGTCTGCCGCAGCCCGTACTGCCGGGAGAGCTCCATGGACATCGTGCTGTACCGCGAGCCCCAGGAGATCCCCCTGGACATCGCAGCGGACACCTACACCACCACCACCCTCAAGCAGCTGAAGATCAACTGCACCACCCTGCCCGGGGCCGAGGTGGACATCCTGTCCGACTTCAGCGACCTGAACATCACCGAGCTGGACACCAGCGGCAACTTCTCCTTCTACGCGATCTTCGACCACATCGGGGACAACTACATCCGCATCCAGTCCAGCTATCCGGGCAAGAAGACCTCCCTCCTGGAGTACAAGGTGTACTACTGCCCCTCCGTGGATGTCTACACCAAAAAAGCCTGGGGACTGGACGCGGCGGGCTACTCGGAGCTGGTCTCCAACCTCACGGTGCGGGCCTCCTACAGCCAGGTCTACGTGGTGGTGGGCACCATCGACCACTTCATCTCCGAAAAACCGCAGATCGCCGTGGTCTACACCTCCGCCGACGGCAAGAGCCAGCCCGTGGTGGTGGAGAACTTCACCAAGACCACCTGGGTGGAGGGTGAACACTACAACCTGTACGCCGACGCTTATTCTTCCTACAGCGGCATGCCCTGGCTCCGCGTCCGGTTCACGTACAAGCGATGATGACCCGATTTCCGGAGGGATGATCGTATGCTGGATGTCCTGATCGTCGGCGGCGGTCCCGCCGCCATGAGCTGTGCCCTGACCCTGCGGCAGCGCGGCCTGTCCTGCACCGTGGTGAGCGCGGACGCGGAGAGCGGCTGGCTGTACCGGGCGGACCGGCTGGACAATTACCCGGGCCTGCCCCATGTCTCCGGCCGGGAACTGCTGGCGATCTTCCGCCGGCAGGCTGAGGAGGCGGGGGCGGTCTTCGTCCACGGCACCGCCAGGCAGGTGCAGCCGCTGGGGGACACTTTCATGACCCTGGTGGGCAACGATGTGACGGAATCCCGCGCGGTGGTGCTGGCCATGGGCGCGGCCCGGCCGAAGCTGCTCCCCGGCGAGGAGGAGATGCTGGGGGACGGCGTCAGCTGGTGCGGCACCTGCGACGGCATGTTCTACCGCGGGAAGGAAGTCGCCGTGCTCTCCGCCTGGCGGGACGGCGCGGAGGAAGCCCGCTTCCTGGCCGGCCTGGCCTCCGGGGTGGACTATTATGCCCTGCTCCCCCACGAGGCGCCGGAGGACGGCCGCATCCGCCTGATGACGGGCCGGGTCAGCGCCCTGGTCCGCCGGGAGGACCGCCGCATCGCGGTGGTGACCGGGGAGTCCGAGAAGACCTACGACGGCGTCTTCGTCTTCCGGCCGGCCGTGGCGCCGGACCGGATGCTGCCCGGCCTGAAGCTGGACGGCCCCTTCATCGCCGTGAACCGCCGGATGCAGACCTCCATGCCGCGGGTGTACGCCTGCGGGGACTGCGCCGGACAGCCGCTGCAGGTGGCCAAGGCGGTGGGGGAAGGCAATATCGCTGCAATAACCTGTGCGGAGGATCTCGCCCATGTGTAAGAAACTGCTTTGCCTGCTGATGGCGCTCCTGCTCCCCGCCGCGGCCCTGGCGGATCCCATCGCCCTGCTGCCCGATCTGCACGGAACGGTGCAGTGGCCCGAGGGCGACGCGCCGTATTACACCTACAGCTACACCTACCCCCAGGTGGCCGGGGACGACATGTGCGCGGAGACCATCAACGCCTTCTACCGGTACGCGGAAGACGACGCCCTGGCCTTTGATATCCCGATCCGCGGCGAAAGCATCATGGATCCCTCCGTTCCCGCCACCACGGACATCAGCTACCGGATCATGGCCAACACCGACGAGTACTTCTGCGTCCTGATCGTCACCGACTCCTTCGTCGACGGCGAACGGCAGGTGAAATACACGGCCCAGACCTTCGGCCGGAACACCGCCAAGCCCGGCAACGTCCTGACCCTCCCCTTCCTGCTGGGGATCGTGCACGACGACGAGGACAGCGACTGGCTCAAGGACCGCCAGACCGGCCGCGCCAACGAGGTGGTCCGCAGCCTGATCTGGGCGCAGATCCAACAGACGGACGGCGTCCCGGATTTCTGGGAAGAGGACATGATGACGTACGATTTCTTCCCGGAGGAGGCCTTCTACTACGACGGCGAGGCCGACTGCCTGGTCTTCTTCTTCCAGCCCTACCTGAACGCCGAGGGCGACGATCCCACCCACTTCTGGACATTCCCCATCTACATCGACGACATCCTGGATGAGATGTGACCTCCCGCCGTGCGGAATCCACCGAAAATACAGCGCCGTACCCGTCCGCCGCTTGACACCCGCGCCGGACGGGTTATAATATGGAGTGACTCAAAGAAACGGAGGCGTATGCCATGCTGCCCATCAGTGTCACCAAAGCAACCGTCCTGAAGGAAAAGCCCGCCGACGAGAGCAAGCTGGGTTTCGGGAAGATCTTCACGGACCATATGTTCCTCATGGATTACGAGGAGGGGAAGGGCTGGTACGACGCCCGCATCGTCCCCTACGGCAATTTCAGCTTTGATCCCGCCACCACGGTCTTCCACTACGGCCAGGCTATCTTTGAGGGCACCAAGTGCTACCGTCGGGCCGACGGCGGGCTGAATCTCTTCCGCCCCTGGGAGAACCTGGCCCGCATGACCCGCAGCGCCAAGCGCATGGGCATGCCCGCCCTGGACGAAGAGACGGCCCTGGAGGGACTCCGGCAGCTGGTGCTCCTGGATCAGGACTGGGTGCCGCGTCAGCCGGGCACCAGCCTCTACATCCGTCCCACCATGATCGCCACCGACGTCATGCTGGGCGTGCACGCGGCGCGTCATTATCTGTTCTACATCATCCTGGACCCCGTGGGCTCCTACTACAAGGACGGCCTGAAGCCCGTGGGGATCTACGTGGAGGATGAGTATGTGCGCGCGGTCCGCGGCGGCACCGGGTTCACCAAGTGCGCCGGCAACTACGCCGCCTCCATCCTGGCCGGCGCCATCGCCGAGGAGAAGGGCTTCTCCCAGGTCCTCTGGCTGGACGGCGTGGAGCAGAAGTATGTCGAGGAAGTCGGCTCCATGAACATGATGTTCGCCTATGGCAGCAAGATCGTGACCCCCGCCCTCAACGGCTCCATTCTCCCCGGCATCACCCGGAACAGCGTCATCACCCTGGCCCGTCAGCTGGGCTATGAGGTGGAGGAGGGCAAGCTGGCCATCGCCGACATCTTCGCGGACGCCAAAGCCGGCAAGCTGACCGAGGCTTTCGGCACCGGCACCGCCGCCGTCATCTCGCCGGTGGGCGCACTCTGCTGGAAGGACGAGAACCTCGTCATTGGCGACGGCCGGATCGGCCCCGTGGCCCAGAAGCTTTATGACACCCTGACCGGCATCCAGTACGGCCGCGTCCCCGACGAAAACGGCTGGATCCTGCGTCTCACCTGATCCCATTGGAGGTTTCATGCAGCGGGAAACGCACGCCCAGACCCTGGCCTGGGCAGACAAGACCATGAGCGTCATGCAGCAGCGGCAGCTGGAGGCCAGCGAAAAGCGGCTGGCCCAGCTGCCTGCCTTTGGCTTGTTCAACGGCTGCGACGACGCCAACGCGGAGGAGCTCTGGAAGATCTCCGTGGACGGCCAGGAGCATCCCCGGCCCGACCGCCTGCACAGCGCCGCCTCCCTGGCCGAAACGATCCTCCGCCGCCTCCCGGCCGAAGCGGCGTTTTTGTCCATGCCGGAATACGCCCTGGCCACCGAACTGGCCTCCTCCGAGGAGCCCCTGCCCCTCAGCGACTGGAGCGACACGGCCCCGGCGGAGCTGCTGGTGCGGCGGCTGTGGTGCACGGTGTGCCGGGACGAGAGCGACACCGCGTGCCTCACCATGCCCGCCGAGATCCGCAACGCCCTGAACGCCGTCCTGCAATCCGACGCGCATCAGCAGGTCCGGGGCAGCGTGGTCCGTTTCCTGGTGACGTCCTACTGTGTGCTGAACATTTACGGCATGGTGTACGCCGAGGACGCCCTGGCCTGGCTGCGCCGCGTCTGTCCCCTGGGCATGATCCCCAACGGGGAAGCCATGGCCCGGCGCATGCTGCACACGGCCTATGACTTCGTCTACACCGCCGGCGGCGAGATGGTGCTGCTGCACCCCGGCCTGGCCGATCCCGAGCGGCACCTGCGCGGCCTCACCCACGTGGACTTCCAGCGGCATGAGATCACCGATCCGGAAGCCGACGTGCCGCAGTTCATGCTGTCCGACGCGGAGCGCGTCTCCGCCCTGCGCCTCTGCGGCTTCCTGGAGCCCTGCCTGCGGCCGGAATGCCCGGCCCCCATGGCCGTGGAGGACCTCCGGGTGCTGGCCAAGCAGGGCGTCAGCTTCGACACCCTGGCCGAAGTGCTGGCCTCCATGCTGGCGGTCCTCCCCACCCCCGACATGCTGGAAGCCCTCCGGGACCTGCAGATCTGCACGCCGGGCTTTGCCTGTGTGCAAAAAAGGGTGGTGCACTGAGATGGCCTCCGCCTGCTTTGAGGTCTCTCCCGCCGCCGACCGGATGCGGATCGACGCGCTGGTGAAGCAGTTTGTCCCCGCCCTGACCCCGCAGGAACTCCGCGGGGTTTTTGCGCGCCGGGATGTGAAGGTGGACGGCGTCCGGGTCCGGCCTGAATACCGGGTCCGGGCGGGGCAGGCCGTGCAGGTCTACTACCCGGAGCCCAGGCGGGAAGCCCTGGACATCGTCTACCGGGACGCGGATGTCCTGCTGATCAACAAGCGGGCCGGGATCTCCGTGGAGGACGACGGCCGCGGGCTGCCCTCCGTGGAATCCCTGGCGGCGGACATGATCCGGGCCGACGACCCGGAGGCGCCGCCCCCCGTCCCCTGCCATCGGCTGGACAACCAAACCTGCGGCCTGGTGCTCTTCGCCCTGAATCCCCGCGCCGTCCAGCTCCTCCGGCAGGCCTTCCGGGACCGCACCCTGGACAAGCGCTACACGTGTCTGGTGAAGGGGCAGCCCAAGCCCCCGGAGGCCGTGTGCCAGGCCTGGCTGAAGAAGGACGCCGCCGCCGCCCGGGTCAGCGTCACGGACCGGGAAGTCCCGGGCAGCCGCCGCATCGTCACCGGCTATGAGACCCTGGAGGCCGGGCCGGTGAGCCGGCTCCGGGTCCACCTGATCACCGGCCGGACCCATCAGATACGCGCCCACATGGCCGCCCTGGGCCATCCCCTGCTGGGGGACGACGTGTACGGCGACCGGGCCTTCAACCGCGCCATGCACGCCCAGGGCAGGCTGATGCTCTGCGCCAGCGCCCTGACCGTGGAGACCGGCGGCGCCCTCCCCCAGCTGGACGGCCGCCGCTTCGAGATTACCTGTCCCTTCTGAGGTGATGCACATGACCCGGACCACAACCGATCCCTCCCCCGTCCGCCGATGGCTGAACCGCCTGCGCGCCTGGTTCGCCACCGCTGTCTTTCAGCCGGTCTGCCGGTTTCTCATCGTCATCATGTACCGGCCGCAGATCCACTACGCCGGGCCGGACACCAAGCGGGCCGTCATGGCCGAGCCCTGCGTTTTTGTCTGCAACCACGTCTCCCCCATGGACGCGTCCGTGATCCACACCGCCCTGCGCAAAAAGCGCATCATCAGCCTGGTGGCGCTGGATCTCTACAACAAGCCCAAGGTGCATTTCCTCTGGACCCTGCTCCCCATGCATCCCATCGACCGGGAGCACGCGTCCGTCTCCTGGATCCACGACTGCAAGCAGTTCCTGGCCGAGGGGCGGTCCGTGCTGATCTTTCCGGAGGGCCACCGCACCGAGGACGGCGCCGTCCATGACTTCAAGCCCGGCTTCACCATGCTGGCGGCCAGCGCCAGGGTGAACGTCGTGCCCATCTTCCACAACGGTCAGTACAACATCATCTTCGGCAAACGCTTCCGCATGGCGGTGGGCGACCCCATCCCCATCACCCCGGCCCCCGCCGGGCTGCGGGAAAACCTGCTGATGGATGAGTGCGCCGAAGCGTTCCGGCAGGTCAAGCGCCTGGAACTGATCCTGCTGGGCAATACGGAGGAGGCAGCCACATGAAGTATCATCTGGACACCATTCCCGTCTGGGACGCCATGAAGCTGGACGGCGAGTGCTTTCTCTGCGCCCTGGAGCGCAAGACGGAGCTGCAGGAGGCGGACCGTTACCTGGGCGCCTCGGTGATGGAGCCGGACACCCGCATCCAGGTCAACCGGCAGGGGTTCTGCCGCGTCCATCACCGGATGCTGTACGGCATGAGCAACCGCCTGGGCCACGCCCTGATGCTGGAGTCCCACACCGCCGAAACCCGGGAGAAGCTCCGGAAAACCCTGGACAATATGAAAAAAGCCGCCCAGCAGGCAGCCTCTTCCCCTTTGGGAAAGCTGAGCCGTTCCGGCGCCCAGGCCGGCGCCGCTCTGAGGGAAGCCGCCGCCGGTCTGTCGGACATGGCCGGGGGCTGCATCCTCTGCGCGTCTCTCCGGGAGAACATGACGCGCTATCTGCTGACCTTCTTCAGCCTGTGGCAGCACGACAGCGAGTTCCGCGCCGCCTTCAGGCGCAGCAAGGGCGTGTGCCTCCCCCACCTGGCCGACCTGGCCCGGATGGCGCCGGATCAGCTGGGGAGCAAGGAACTGCCGGACTTTATCGGGCTGCTGGCCGAGCTGACCACCGGCAGCATGGACCGGATCCAGGAGGACATCTCCTGGTTCATCAAGAAATTCGACTACCGGTACACCAACGAGCCCTGGAAGAACAGCCAGGACGCGGTGCCCCGGACTGTCAACAAGCTTCGGGGCTGGTGCGTCGGGGACGAGCCCAATCCGAAGGAGTGATCACTACGCCTCCGGCTCAAAGCGCTCCAGGTCCACGCCGGCCTCGTCGAAGAGCGCCAGGGAGAAATCGTCCGGATAGCCCTCCCGGTAGATCACCCGGCGGATACCCGCGTTGATGATCATCTTGGCGCAGACGCTGCAGGGCTGGTGGGTGCAGTACAGGGTGGCCCCGTCGATGGACACCCCCAGTTTGGCCGCCTGGATGATGGCGTTCTGCTCCGCGTGGGTGGCGTAGCAGACCTCCGCCCGGGTGCCGGAGGCGATCCCCAGCTTGTCCCGGAGGCACTCGCCCCGGTCGCGGCAGGTGCGGATCCCCGCGGGGGCGCCGTTGTACCCCGTGGTCATGATGCGCTTGTCCTTCACGATGACGCAGCCGATGGCCCGCCCCGCCCGATAGCAGCTGCTCCAGCCGGAAACCGTCTGAGCCATCTCCATGAATCGCCGATCCCACTTGTCCATGCCATGCCTCCTCGCCGTCACCTGAGGGTCAGTTCCACCGGACAGTGATCGCTGCCGTAGATCTCGTTGTGGATGGCCGCGCCGGCCAGCCGGGGCTTCAGCGCTTCGGACACGATGAAGTAGTCGATGCGCCACCCCGCGTTGTTGTCCCGGGCGTGGAAGCGATAGCTCCACCAGCTGTAGATATCCTTCTGATCCGGGTAGAAGTACCGGAAGGTGTCCACAAAGCCCGCCTCCAGCAGCGCCGTCATCTTGCCCCGCTCCTGGTCCGTGAAGCCCGGGTTCTGCCGGTTGGCCGCCGGATGCCGCAGGTCGATCTCCTTGTGCGCCACGTTCAGGTCGCCGCAGAAGACGACCGGTTTTTTGCTTTCCAGGGATTTCAGATACGCCAGGAAGGCGTCCTCCCAGGCCATGCGCCAGTCCAGCCGCTTCAGCCCTTCCTGGGCGTTGGGGGTGTAGACCGTCACCAGCCAGAAGTCCCCCAGGTCCAGGGCGATGACCCGGCCCTCGTGGTCGAATTCTTCCTGTCCGATGCCGTAGCGGACCTCCAGGGGCTCGATCCGGGTGAAGACCGCCGTGCCGGAGTAGCCCTTCTTCTCCGCCGCGTTCCAGTACTGCCGGTAGCCCGGCAGGTCGATGGCCACCTGCCCCGGCTGGCACTTGGTCTCCTGCAGGCAGAACACGTCCGCGTCCAGGGCCGCGAAGCTCTCCATGAACCCCTTCCCCAGCACCGCGCGGATTCCGTTGACATTCCAGGATATGAGCTTCATGGTGCCTCCCGCCGTTTTCAGTCCTGTCTTTCCCGCGTGCCGACGTAGATGATCTGCGGCTTCGGCGCGTAGGTGTCGGTCTCCAGTTGGGTCCGCTCCACTTCCTTGCCGTTGACGTACTTCACCAGCCACCGGAGGACTTCCGTGCCCTCCTCGGCCTTCTGGTACTCGTACTGCTCGTCCTTGTAGGTGACGTACTTGGCGTTCTTGTCCCGCACGTATTCCGTCTCCGGCGCGGGGATGGGGTTCTCCTGGGTATCCAGGTCATAGGTGACGCCTGGCTCCATGGCCTGCCCGTAGATCCACACGTTGCAGACCAGGTTCTTCTTGTTCTTCTCGGAGCTCTGGACCGCCGCCTTGATGTAGATCGGGTAGTCCGTGGTGTTGGTGAAGGCGAAGTCCAGCTTCTGGCCGCCCTTGCCCGGCCACCAGTACACCGTGGCGTCCTTGCCGTAGTCGGTGTAGTTCACCGCCATGGAGTGGGGGGTGCGCTTGTCGATCTGCATGTTGGCCCGGACCGCCGCCTGATAGATGGTGGTGCTGGCCTGGCAGACGCCGCCGCCGATGCCGTCTTCATGCGCGCCTTTGACATACTCCTCCGCCGGGAAGAAGCCGTTCTCGATGGTCCGCTTCCCCACGATGTCGTTGAAGGAGAACTTGCCGCCGGGCTGGATCACCGTCCCCGAGATCAGCTCAAAGGCGCGGCGGATGTTGTTGTTCCGGTCCTCGGTGCTCTTGGTCATGGAGATGGGGGTGGTGGATTTTCCCCGCAGCGCGTACTGTTCCGCCCGCAGGGAGGCTTCCGTCACCAGGGGGGCCAGAGGGATCAGCTTCAGCTCCAGCGAACCGCTCTCCCGGTTCTCCGCCATGTGCTCCAGCGCCGTCTTCATACCCTCCGTGTCCAGGATGGCCCCGTAAACCTCCGGGTTGAAGGAGAAGGGGTCCGTGGCGTCCGCGTTGAAGCCGGCAAAGGTGGCGTCCACCGCCGGGGTGTAATACTCCTGGGCGATCAGCGCCAGGATCGCGTCCAGCCGGCTGGTGTCGTCCGACGTGACGGAATAGCCCTCGTAAGGCGCAGCCTTCAGGGCTTCCATCTCCTCCCAGCGCATGTCCTCGTCGCCCAGGTGGCCCTGATTCCAGGCGTCCTCCAGGGCCCGCTCGATGTCGATGTGGATGCCCACGTCGCTCTCGTTAAGGGTCCGGACCGTCTCCCCGTTGAAGGTCAGCTCCACGGACCAGGAGAAGGTCTCGGCACTCTGCCGGGTGACGGCGTCCCGGGCCTCCTGCTGACTCATGCCGCCCAGGTGGATCCCGTCCACCCAGACGTTCTCGCAGTATTTCTCGTTATAAACGGAGACCGCGGCCACCAGTTCCCTGTGGGCCTCCTCCGCCTTTGCCGCTTCCCGGCTGTTCTGGATGATGGGCAGGATCACGAACAGGAAGACCATGCCGATCAGCGCCACACCGCTCCCCAGCAGGGTGGGCAGCAGCCATCCCCGCCGCTTCTTCCGCGCTTTTTCCACCGCGGCGCCTGATTCGTTCCTTTGGGGGGCGTGCTCTGACTCAGCCTCGGAATCGTAGGCCGCCGGCTGCGGGTTCCGCATGGGTTGGGAATCCTGCGCGGGCTGGCCGTACGTCTGGTAGGCGGCGTACTCCCCGCCCACACCGGTCTGCCACGGAGACGTCTGCTGCCGGGGCTGCCAGGCACCGCTCTGGGAATAGGGGTCCGCCTGAACGGGCTGGTTCGCGCCGGACATCTCGTAGGGGTAATACACCGGGTTGGGCTGGCTGGCGGCCAGGCGCTGGGCCTCGCCGAAGCGCCCGTTGCCCCGGTTTTCGTTGCCGACCCGGTAGCGCAGGCTTCCGGTGTCGGTGAGGACGGGCTCTTCCGCCTTCTTCTCCGGCACAGCCCCGTTCTCAGCGGGCGTCTCCGGGGCCGTTTCCTTCTCTTCGGCGACAGCGCGCCGCTCCTCATCCTGGGCCTCGTACTTGTCGCTCCTGCGTCTTCTGGTTCCTTCCGGCATGCTGTCACCTCCTTTCACGGCGGCTGGCGGGGATTATTCCTCCGCTTCCTGCGGCGCGGTCTCCTCCAGCGCTTCGTAAGCCTGGCGGGCCGTGTCCTCCAGCGCCTTGTATTCCTGCTTCGACGTCTGCTCCAGGGCTTCGGCGGTCACCTCGATGGTCACCTCGTCCTCCGCCGGCGCGTTCGTGTCCTGATCCTGGTCCGGCTCGATGGGCTTGCCGGTCATCAGGGCGATGAACTCGACGCGGCTGACGGTCTGCTCCTTCTTCAGCAGATCCACCAGGGCGTACAGCTCGTTCTCATGGCTGCGGATGACTTCCTTGGTCCGGGCGTAGCACTCGTCCAGGATCCGCTTGACCTCGGCGTCGATCTCCGCGGCGACGTTCTCGGAATACTCGCGGCTCTGGCCGAACTCCATGCCCACGAAGACCTCCTGGTCGCTGCCCAGGTAGATGGTGCCCAGCTTCTCGCTCATGCCGTACTGGGTGACCATCCGCCGGCACAGCTCCGTCGCCCGCTTCAGGTCGGAGGAGGAGCCGGTGTAGACCTCGCCCAGGATGACCTCTTCCGCGCCGTGGCCGCCCAGCATCATGCAGATCATGTCCAGCATCTGGCTGCGGCTCATGCTGTCGCGCTCCTCAGTGGGCAGGGACAGGGTGTGGCCGCCGCTCTGGCCCCGGGGCATGATGGTCACCAGGTGGATCTCGTCACAGCCGGGCAGGAAGTGACCCACGATGGCGTGGCCGCTCTCGTGCACCGCCACCATGTGCTGGTCGTGGGGGTTGACCTTGTGGCTCTTCTTTTCGGGGCCCATCTGCACCTTGTCGATGGCCTCGATGAGCATGCTCTGGGTGATGGTCTGGCTGCGGCTGCGGGCCGCCAGGATGGCGCCCTCGTTCATCACGTTGGAGAGCTCCGCGCCGGTGGAGAAGGGCATCCGCTTGGCGATGTTGTCCAGGTCCACGTCGGGGTCCAGGGGCTTGTCCTTGCTGTGGACCTTCAGGATGGCCACGCGGCCTTCCTGGTCGGGATAGTTGACGGTCACCTGCCGGTCAAAGCGGCCGGGGCGCAGCAGCGCCGGGTCCAGGATGTCCCGCCGGTTGGTGGCCGCCATGACGATGACGCCCTCGTTGATGTCGAAGCCGTCCATCTCCACCAGCAGCTGGTTCAGGGTCTGCTCCCGCTCGTCGTGACCGCCGCCCAGACCGGCGCCGCGGTGACGGCCCACCGCGTCGATCTCGTCGATGAAGACGATGGACGGCGCGTTTTTCTTGGCCTGCTCAAACAGATCCCGGACGCGGCTGGCGCCCACGCCCACGAACATCTCCACAAAGTCGGAACCGCTCATCGAGAAGAAAGGCACACCGGCCTCGCCTGCCACAGCCTTGGCCAGCAGCGTCTTACCCGTTCCCGGAGGTC
>JBGVCH010000003.1:0-11971 GCA_045226335.1 Christensenellales bacterium
CGGCGGCATGAGCGGCGGATCTCCCAGCCGAAAAGGGCATCTCCGGCCGGGGGTTGGGGCTTCCATCGACGTTCCGTTCTCCCCAACGCGGCAAAAAGTCTTGCATGAAAGTGGAATATGTTGTATAATCGAAAATGGTTCAGAACAAGCATTGGAATGGAGAGACGTGATATGCGCAAGAAAATTGCCGCGCTGATTTGTCTGCTGGCTGCCGCCTGCCTGGTGCTGTCCGGCTGTAAAATGGTTTCCAGCTACGCGCTGAAGGTCAACGATACTTACTACACCGTCGACGAAGTCGCCGAAGAGGTCCAGGAGCATCTGGCCGAATCGGATCAGGAAGACGAAGAACCGGATGTGGCTGCCACCAAGCAGCATGTCGCGGACGAGCTGATCCGGGACGCCGTCATCCGGCAGAAGATCGAAGCGTACGGCATCGCCCTGACGGAGGAGGAGCTGGCCGCCGCGAAGGAATCGGGCTACCAGCAGCGGGAGGAAGCCATCGAAAACGATATCTGGAATACATACATGTACTACGCCATGTACGGTTATGAAGTGACCTACGAGGCCATGGAATCCACGGTGCGGGACTGGTATGACAGCACCGTCGGGATGCGGATGGCGGATTACCAGACCTACGCGGAGAACCAGGCGCTGGAGGACAAGCTGATTGCGACGGTGACCGCCGACGTCACCGTGACCGAGGAAGACATCCGGACGAAGTATGCCTCCTTCACCTCCGAGGACGCCGTGGTTGAGGCGAAAGAGGCTTACGACGGGCACCCGGAGACCTGCGCTTCGGATCTGCAGGACGGCAAGACGGTCTGCTACCGCCCCACGGACTACCGCATGGTGAAGCAGATCCTGATCCGGTACGATCAGGCGTTCCAGGACGAAGTCGAAGCGCTTCAGGACGAAGTGAACGCCCTTGATGAGGAGATCGCGGCCATGGAAGCCGCGGCGTCTGTCGAGGCGGCCGCCGAAACCGCGGGCTCCGCCGAGGCTGCTGTTGAATCCGTCGAGGCCCCCACGGCGACGGAGGAAGCGGCGGCAGCGTCCATGGAAGCCATCATGGAGTCCGTGGAAGCGGCCATCGCGGCGGAGGGCGAGTCCGTGGAGGCGATCCTGGAGGAAGCCGCGGCGTCCGTCGAGGCGGCGGTCCCCACTCTGGAGGACCTGAAGCGGCAGCGGGCGGAGAAGCAGGCTGAGCTGAACGCCAAGACCGAGGAAGCCTACGCCAGCATCCAGGAGGAAGCGGACGCGGTGGTGGCCGCGGCCCGGGCCGGCGAGGACTGGGCGGCGCTGGTGGCGGAGCACAACGATGACCCCGGCATGAACTCCGGCCTCACCGCGAAGATCGGCTATGTGATCTACGAAGGCATGACCGGCTACGACAAGCCCTTCGCCGACGCCGCCCTGGCGCTGGAGAACGTGGGCGACATCAGCGAGCCCACCCGCGGGGCTTTCCACGGCCTGTACATCATCCGCTACGAGACCTCCCTCCCGGCGGGCGTGGCCGCGCTGGAGGAAGTACGGGAAGGCCTGGAGGAGGAGCTGCAGGAAGAGAAGACCCTCGCCGCCTACGAGGCCCTCATCGCCCAGTGGATCTCCGAAGCGGACATCGAGATGGACCTGAACCGCGTCAAGGTTGACTGACCATCCCCGGGCATCGCGCCGGTGTCCCCTTCCCGATCCCGCGGGGACCGCTCAGCCGGCCATCCCCGGCAGCGCCGCGCAGGGACAAAACCGCCAAGAGGAGGAGCGCTTGTGAAAACCATAACGCTTGCCGCCAAAATCGATAGTATCGCCGAAGCCACGGCCTTTATGGACGCAGAGCTGGAAATGGTGGACTGCCCGATGAAGGCGCAGGTTCAGCTGGACATCGTCCTGGACGAGCTGTTCAGCAACATCGCGCGCTACGCCTACAAGGGCGGTGACGGGGAGGCCTCGGTGAGTTTTGGTTTTGACCCGGAAACCCGCACCGTCTCCATCGTCCTGAAGGACCGGGGCATCGCCTACAACCCCCTGGAAAAGGAGGAGCCCGACGTGACCCTCCCCCTGGACAAGCGCCCCATCGGCGGCCTGGGGATCTTCCTGGTGAAAAAGAACGTGGACAAAATGACCTACGCCAGACGGAACGGGCAGAACATCCTGACGGTATTGAAGAAAATCTGAGCGGCGGCGCCGTTCTTTCCCACATGAAAAGCCTCTCCATGCAGGGAGGCTTTTCATGTGGGATCGGCGTAGCCCCCTCACCGGACGGCCCGCAGCGCCAGGGAGAAGACCGTGAAGGCCCAGGCGCAGAAAGTCTCCTGCTCCCGGGTCAGCCGGTCCGACAGTTCCTCCGCGCTGACCCAGCGGATGTCCGCCACCTCCGCGGGATCCGGCGACAGTTCCCCCGCCGGCGTCGCCAGCAGCACATGGTCGTACTCGTACTCCGTGAGGCCGTTCCCGAAGTCTGCCCGGTAGAGGAAGGATCCGACCTCCCGCAGGTTCTCCGCGCCGCAGCCCAGTTCTTCCCGCACCCGGCGCCGCGCCGCTTCCGCCACGGTCTCCCCCGCCCTGGGGTGGGAGCAGCAGGCGTTGGCCCATAGCCCCGAGGAGTGGTACTTGCCCTCCGCCCGGCGGGAGAGGAGAAAGCAGACCTTCCCTTCCCGTTCTTCGGCCAGCACGACGGAAAACGCGCGGTGCGGCAGGCCCCGCCGATGGGCCTCCTCCTTCGTGGCCAGACCGGTCTCCCGATCAAAGGCGTCCACCAGGATCAGCCGTTCCTCCCGAGCCGGATCCCGGGTCATGCTGTCGCTCATCCGATCCTTCCTTTCCACGGTTCCGCCTTGTCCAGCGCCTCGCTGAGCCCGCCGGGGATCCCCCTGGGGCCCCGCACCGCGAAGACGCCGTACCGTTCCCGCAGCGCCTCAAAGGTGAACTGCGCGGGGTCATACCGCTTCAGCAGCCGGATCCCCATCAGCTTGCTGATGGTCAGCCCCTCCGTCCGGAACTGATACGGGATGTCCGTCTCCGTCACGACGCACTTGAACAGGACCGCGGAAATCGGCGCCCCTACGTACAGGAAGACAATGTCCCCGGTGCGGATGCCGCTGCCCTGCTTCCAGCGGATCTCGTCGGTGTCGTCAAAGGCATGGACGCTGTCGTAATACTTGGGATTCGACGGAACGATCCACTCCTTGGGCGCCCGGACCTTCATCCTCGTCTGAGCCGAGGCCGTGATCCGGTAACTGGTGTCGATGAGGCTCCGGATCTCCGACAGCGGCACTGTGCCGTCCAGCAGCACGGTGATCCGGTTCCCGGCGGCGCTGCGCAGGTCCGGGAAAAAGCCCTCCCGCTTCAGGAGGAAATCGCGCAGGAGCGGGTCTTCCAGCCGGACGCTCAGCACGTCGACGGTCTTCTCTCCCTCAAGGCCCAGCCGGCTGCCGGGCACCGTTCCCAGCAGGGCATACCATTTCCGGTTGTCCGGATGGCGGAACCCGACCCAGGACGGATCCCGCAGCGACGGAAGCTCCGCCTCGCCGTGATAGGTCCCGGCCACATAGTCCAGGACTTCCTGCCGCATTGTCGTCATAAATCCCTCCACTCAGCGGAAATAGAAATACGCGCCTGCCCCCAGCAGGATCAGCTGGATCACCAGAAAGAGGGGGAAGAAGAGCCGGAAATACCAGTGCTTGGTCTTGTGGCGGCACAGGAACATGCCCAGCACGCCCCCCAGCCCGCCGAAGCAGGCCGCCGAAATGAACAGGGTCTTCTCCGGCACCCGCCATTTTCCCTTCTGCGCGCACTTCTTGTCATAGGCCATCAGTCCGAAAGACACTGCGTTCAGCACGGCCAGCACCGCCGCCGCGATGATGATCAACGGATCCATCTCGCTCCCCCTGTTCCGCTCATTGGTCCGCTTCCGCGGCCTGTCCCCATTCTACCGTATTCTCCCCGCAGCGTCAATGGTTTGCGCTTCATCGGTAGCAATCGGCGCGGAACTGTGGTATAATGGTCCCAGCAAATGAATGAAAGAAGGTCGCCTATGCCTTTTGAGATCGTCAGGAACGACATCACCCGCATGGAGACGGACGCCATCGTCAACGCAGCCAACGCTTCCCTCCTGGGGGGCGGCGGAGTGGACGGCGCCATACACCGGGCGGCGGGGCCCCGGCTGCTGGAAGCCTGCCGGGCGCTGGGCGGCTGCCGGACGGGGGAAGCGAAAGCCACCCCCGGGTTTGATCTGCCCTGCCGCTGGGTGATCCACACCGTGGGCCCCATCTGGGAGGACGGCCGCCACGGCGAAGAAGCATTGCTGGCCTCCTGCTACCGCAATTCCCTGCGATTGGCGAAAGAGCTGCGCTGCGAGAGCGTGGCCTTCCCCCTGATCTCCGCCGGCGCCTACGGCTACCCGAGGGAGGAAGCCCTGCGGGTGGCCACGGAGGCCATCCGGGCTTTCCTGCTGGAGGAGGAGATGCGGGTCGTCCTGGTGGTCTTCGACAAAGCCTCTTTTGCCATCAGCAAAGCGCGCTACGACAGCATCCAAAGCTTCATCGACGACAGCTTCTTCCCCCCGGAGTGGGAGTGTACGGAGGCCCGGCGCCGCCCCGGCGCGAATCTTTCCGTTCCCTTCGAGAAACCCCTTGAAGACAGCAAGCCGCCCAAAGCCGCGCCCCGGCGCACGGAGAGCAGGTCTTCTGAGCCGAGGTACTGCAGCAGCTGCGGCCGGCGCATGCAGCCCGGACTGTCTTTCTGCGCGTATTGCGGCGCAGCGGACAGGGATGGCGCTGTGGAATGCGCCGCCACTCCGTCTGTCCCGCCACCCGCGCCGTCCGTTATGCCGAAGCCGTCAAAGGCGAAAGGTCCGTCCGGAGCCGGGGTGCCGGGCGCCGGCGACGCAAAGGTCTCGGACAGGGTCGGCACGACATACCGCGAGGAAGCATACATCAGTCTGGACGACTACCTGCGCAAAATGGACGAGGGCTTCCGGGATATGCTGCTCCGCAAGATCGACGAGCGCGGCATGACGGACGCGGAGTGCTACAAGCAGGCCAACGTAGACCGGAAGCTGTTCAACAAGATCAAGAATCAGACAGACTACCGCCCGGGCAAGTCCACCGTTCTGGCCTTTGCCGTGGCCCTGCGGCTCCCCATGCCGGAGATCCGGGAAATGTTGATGAAAGCGGGCTACTCCCTGTCTCACAGCAGCAAATTCGACCTGATCGTGGAGTACTACATCAAACGCGGCTGCTACGACGTGTACGAGATCAACGAGGCGCTCTTCGCCTTTGACCAGCGTCTGCTGGGCTCCGCCGTGTAAAAATGTCGCCTGCCGGGCGACCACGGCTTTCCTCCGGCGTGTTATCCTTGGGCTGCAGGATGGAACTGCGCCGAGCGACAGACAAACGCAAAGGAGGAAACGATAATGAAGAAGAATCTCACGGAAATGGTCTTTATCCTGGATCGCAGCGGCTCCATGGCCGGCCTCGAAGCGGACACCATCGGCGGCTTCAACGCCATGATCAAGCGCCAGCGCGAAGAAGAGGGCGAGGCCCTGGTCTCCACCGTGCTGTTCGACAACGAGAGCACGGTTCTCCACGACCGCGTCCCCCTGGACAAGATCGAACCCATGACCCGCGCCCAGTACCAGGTGGGGGGCTGCACGGCCCTGATCGACGCCCTGGGCGGCGCCATCCGTCACATCGGCAACGTCCACAAGTACGCCCGGGAGGAGGACGTGCCGGAGCACACCGTCTTCGTGGTCACCACCGACGGCATGGAGAACGCCAGCCACCGTTACACCGCTCAGGAAGTCCGGGACATGGTCACCCGCCAGAAGGAGAAGTACGGCTGGGAGTTCCTCTTCCTTGGCGCCAACATCGACGCCGTGGAGACCGCCGCCCGCTACGGCATCGGCGCGGACCGGGCCGCCAACTTCCGCAATGACTCCCGCGGCCAGGCTCTGGCCTATGAGGCCATGTCCGGCGCCGTGGCCAGTCTCCGCTCCTGCGCCCCCATTTCCGTACGGTGGAAAGAGGATGTGGAAAAGGACCTGGCCAAGCGCGGCCGCAAGCGGTAATCCCGGACAGTCTGAAAACGCGCCCCCTGCCGATCGCGGTGAGGGGCGCTGTCTTTATGCGCGCTTCCAGAATGTCCAGTGCATGCCTTTTCCGTATCCGATGGCCTCGTAGAAGGGATCGCCTCCGCCGGTCATGTGGGTGGCGCCCAGGGCTTTCATCCGGCGGTAATGCTTCGTCAGGGCGGCCGCCGCCAGCCCCTTCCGGCGGTGCTCCGGTGCGGTGCAGAGGGGTTCCATGTAGGCCAGCCGGTTCTCCGGCACCCACCACATGCCCGAAAAGCACACGTACTCGTCCCCTTCGTCCGCGATGACCAGGTTGTACTGCTGGGTGGCGTGGGGCGAGGGCGCCAGCATAGGGCCAATCACACCCCTGTAGGCCCTGGCCGGGGTCCATTCCGGGGTGTCATCCTCCCGATCCCAGCCCTCGAAGGGGCCTTTGTCCCCATGGCCGAAGCCATACCAGCAGAGTTTCGCCAGCTTGACGGGGTCCACGTCCTCCCGGTCCACAAAGTGATAGCCCGCGGGCAGTTCGTAGTTCAGTTCGTTTCGGAAGTCAAACCGGCGGTCCTCGAACTCCTCCGTCATGCGGAAGCCCCGCCGTTTCGCCGCCTCCATCAGGCATTCCTGGCCGTTGAACAGCACCAGCCGCTGCTTCCCGCCGTAGTCCGGCATCGAGGTGACGGCATAGTCCACCATCTCATCCGCCAGGAAGGCATACTCCCTCCGGAGGCTGAAATAGATGTCCGTCACCGGCGATTCATAGAAAACAAAGCCCACCGTCCTGTCCCCGTCCAGCCAGAACCGGTCCAGATACACACGGGACAGGTCCATCCAGGAGGACTGCAGCGCGTTTTCAAAGAAGGGCGCCGCCACACCGCTCCCCTTCTCCCGGTCGTAGATCTTCACCTGAAGGTCCCACGCCAGACCAGCATCCGACAGCAGCTGAAACTGCTTCGTCCTGATCATCGTCCTCTCCACCCCCGCGTCCACTGTCATCCCATCATTCCAAATTCCGAATTCAGGATTTCCCTCTCTCCGCCCGCGCGTACAGCGCCATCCAGGGACGGCCCGGCATGGAGACCGTCACCGTTCCCCGGATGCCGTCCGCCGCCTTCTCCCGGGTCATGTTCCAGGTGTCCAGGATCTCGACAGTGTAGGTGTCCTCCTCCGGCAGACGGATCTCCGCCCGGGTCACCGGCCTGGCGTCGTAATACCAGAGGTACGCCTCCGTGCCGCAATGGCCGGCGGGCTCGTGCTCCAGGGCCGCGTGGATCTGCCGCTCCCCGAAGGGCATTCGCTTCAGCGCCGCGGCAAAGACCTGCGGGATGCCCAGCTCCGTGGCCAGGCGGTCCAGGTCCGCTTCATCGGCGGCGATGAGCCGGGTGAAGGGCGTCTGCAGCGGTTCCAGCGGTCCGGGCAGTTCCTCCGCGAAAGCCCGCAGGAACGCGATCCGCGCCGGGCTGGTCCCCTTCAGGACGCCGCCTTTGGCCCACCAGATCACGTCGTTTTCGTCGTCGTACGTCTCCCCATGGGTGCAGTATCCGCCGTCGGTGAACACCCGCCAGAAGCGCGCCGTCATCTCCTCCCCGGAGATGCTGCCCCAGAACTCCTTCAGCTGGCCCTCGTAGCAGCACTCGTCCACCACCACCGGCTTGCCGTACCGTGCCAGCAGCCGGGGGACGTCCGCCAGCCGCTTGGTCTGGATGCTGACATGGGTGACGGCCGGGCGGGCAAAGTCCCAGGGCTGGAAGCAGTTGTGGCAGGACAGGGGATGGCGGTAGGGGTCGTTCGCCGCCACGAAAGCCTCGATCTCCTCCCACTCCGCCACGGTCTTTCTGTCCAGGCACAGATCGTACTCGTTGGCCAGGCTCCACCAGACGTTGGGATGTGCGGCCAGGCGCCGCATGGCATAGTCCAGGTAGGCGAGATTCTGCTCCCGGCTCATAGCGGCAAAGCCCCAGCGGTCATAGGGGTGGAACAGGATGAGATCCGCCTGGATCCCTATGCGGTCCAGTTCCTCCAGCCGCCGGTCCAGGTGATCCCAGAAAGCGAAGCAGGGCCGCCGCACATCCCAGCCGCCCGCCGGATCCCGCTCAAAGGCGAACCAATCGGGCTCGTTTTTGTTGTACCGGTAATCCTTCGGAAAGACGCACAGCCGCACCTTGTTGAAGGGGCCGGCCCTCAGGGTGGCCATGGTGGTGTCGATCAGGCGCTGTTCCTGGTGGATCAGGGCATAGACCGTGGTCCCGAAGGGCCGATACAGGGTGCCGTCGGCGTGCCGGAAGCAGGTGCCCTCCGCCCGGACGGGGCCATGCCGGTCTCCCGGTTCGCAGAAAGCCTCCCCCTCCGTCTCCGCGGCCCCGGTGATCCTCCAATGCCAGAGGCCGGCCTCCGTGGGCAGAAAGCGCAGCTTCCACAGGTTCTCTCCCGCCGGGAAGCTCCGCACCGTCACGGTTTTTCCGCCGTGGGAAAAGACCCCCGTGACCTCGCCGGGAACGGTCAGCTCAGCCATCTCGTACTGCTTCAGCTTCATGGGGTCCTCATTCCTTTCCGTCCCGGGAGCCCGTCACCACGCTTCGTCCCGGATGGGCATGGTCAGGGTGAAGAGTTCCCGCTCGGCGGGGAGCTCCACGGTCTCAAAGCGCAGGGGCTGTTCCCGGATGATCCGCTCCCAGACGGCCCGCTCCTCCGGCAGTTCGCCCGTGCGGGCCACCGCCGCCGCGCTGATGGCCGAAAAGTCCCGGCACAGGGGCAGCACCTGCATCTCCGGCACGCAGAACATGCTGAGGTCCGGGCGTCCGTTCACCCAGCCCACCGTCACGCGCTGCCCGCAGATCACCGGCCAGTCCAGGGCCGTCTTGCCATAGACCGGATAGCGCAGGTAGTCGAAGTCCATCCAGATGTAATGGCTGCGGTTGGGATCACGGTCCCGGGCTGCCGCCAGCAGGAAGGGCTTCGACAGCCGGATCCAGGCGTCCGCTTCCGTCTTCTTCACCCGCTGTGCGCCGGGCAGACCGTCGGCCTGCTGAAACTCGATGAGGTTGCAGCCCGTCTTGGCGATCTGCGGCCAGCTGGCCCGGTCCGCGTAGCACACCAGGGGCAGGTCCCGCAGGCCGCACAGCCGACGGAAGCGGACCAGCTGCTGCTCCGGCGGATCCTCCCCCGGCGCGTCCGCCAGGCGGCCCGTCACCACCAGGGGCGTCAGCTTGCTCATGCCCGCGTCCCAGCCCCGGAGCCGCTCCTGCATCCGAACCCGCCACGGCACCTTCACCGGCGCCTCCAGGCTGTTGCGCCATACGCCCTCCCGCGCCTTGGCCGACAGGGTTCTCGCGCTGAAGTCGATGCCGAAGTGCAGGGTAAAACGCTGCCGGAGCTCCGGATCCTCCGGCGCGGCCACGGCGGGCAGCGGATCGTCGGCGGCCAGCCAGGCCACGGGATCCCAAAGCGTGTACACCGCCCAGCGCCTGCGGAAGGCCGTCCAGAAGGGCTCATCCGGGCTCTCCGCCATGTCCCTGAAGAACCCCGCCCGGGCAAAGCAGAAGGAGGGGCTGATCAGCGCCCCCGGTTCGCTCTCCGCCGCGTAGCGCAGGGGCACACCCCGCTGCTGGATCAGCCTGCCCTCCGGGTCAAAGGCGTTCGCCGCCACCGGGCTGACCGCCTGCAGCAGGTCCGTCTCCCTGGGCAGGCAGCCCGTGAGCACCGCGCCGGTGGCCAGGCGCCGCTGCCAGCGGTCGGCCTCTCGGGTCAGCCGGAGGTCCCAGTTCTGCTCAAAGCGCATGGCCGGCGTGCCCAGGAGGATGAAGGTCTCCCCGCGCCAGAGGCCCACGGCCTCCCGCCAGGGGTCCGTCCCCGCCAGAATCCGGGTGTTGGGCGTCACTGGCGCTTCGTCTCCCCGGGGCAGCAGCAAACCGACGGAGAGCCGCTCCGGCTGACGCGCCATCTCCAGCGCCGTCCGCAGGCTCTCCCCCGCTTCCCCCTGACTCTCCGCCGCCATCACCAGCAGGATCCGTTCCATGGCTTTTCCCTCCCCGGTCTCGCTGGGGCCATTATAGCGCATACAGCCTTCCATCGTCAATGCAAACCGCTTCAAATCCGCCGCTCAATCTGAAGGAAAACCGGCCCGTGCGGCGAATGACACAGAAACGCAAAGGAGGCGGCGCCGTGGACACCTGCAACTGGCAGAAACTGTTTGAGGAGATGCACCCGGACTTCTTCGGCAGGCCCTACATCCGGGACATACCGGAATCCCTCCTGTACGAAGAGATGATCCTGGACCTGCACGCGCTGAGAGATATCCCACCGGTGCCGGTACCCGAGGGCGTCGAATACCGTGAAGTCACCGCCGCAATCCCCGGTCTGTCGGAGGCCATCCGCTCCGTGGAACCGGACTGGGTTCCAATCTACCGTCCCGACAGCCGGGTTTTCTGCGGCCTCGCGGGCGAACAGATCGCCAGCTTCTGCATGATCAGCGGCATGGGCACCCACGCGGGCCTCCGGATCGGCGGCCCGGGCTGTGTGGGCACCGTTCCCGAATTCCGCCGGCAGGGCATCGGTCTGGAGATGGTCCGGCAGGTGACGCTGATCCTGAAGAAGGAGGGCTGTGACCTCAGCTGGATCCATTACACCGGCGTGGCGCCCTGGTACGCAAAGCTGGGATACCAAACCGTGCTGCGGTGGAACTGCCACGGATTCCTGCCTCCGAGCCGGGATCAACGATAACCTGTTTTGGGCGTCCCGGATCCGAAAAAACGCGGTTTTCTGTGGTGCCGGGGGTTGACCCACCGTCCGCTTTCTGTTATGATTCCCCCGTCAACCGATCCTCCGACTTGTGAAAGGAGTTCTTCACCAATGAGCAATGTCCGCCCCGAGTCCATGGAGAGAATCACCACCCCGGCCCTGGCCGAAGCCTTCATCGCCGAACAGATCGACGCCATCCGCGCCCAGGTCGGCAGCGGGAAAGTCCTGCTGGCCCTCTCCGGCGGCGTGGATTCCTCCGTCGTCGCCGCCCTGCTGATCCGCGCCATCGGCCAAAACCTGGTCTGTGTGCACGTCAACCACGGCCTGCTGCGCAAGGGCGAGCCCGAGCAGGTCATCCGGGTCTTCCGGGATGAACTGGGCGCCAACCTGGTCTATGTGGACGCGGTGGACCGCTTCCTGGACAAGCTGGCCGGCGTCAGCGACCCAGAGCAGAAGCGCAAGATCATCGGCGCGGAGTTCATCCGCGTTTTCGAGGAGGAAGCCCGCAAGCAGGAGGGCATCGGTTTCCTGGCTCAGGGCACCATCTACCCCGACATCCTGGAGAGCGTGGGCGTCAAGGCGCACCACAACGTGGGCGGTCTGCCGGAGGACCTGAAGTTCGAGCTGGTTGAGCCCGTCAAGCTCCTCTACAAGGACGAGGTCCGCGTGGTGGGCAAAGCCCTGGGCCTGCCGGACACCATGGTCTACCGCCAGCCCTTCCCTGGCCCCGGCCTGGGCGTCCGCTGCGTCGGCGCCATCACCCGTGACCGTCTGGAAGCCCTGCGGGAGGCCGACGCCATCGTTCGCGAAGAGATCGGCAAGCTCCCCGAAACCCCCTGGCAGTATTTCTGCGCCATTCCCGACTTCCAGTCCACCGGCATTCAGTATGTGGACGGCCAGGGCAAGCGCTATATGGGCTGGGCCGTGGTGGTCCGCGCCGTCAACACCGTGGACGCCGTCACCGCCACCGTCCCGGAAATCCCCTTCCCCGTGCTCTGCGCCATCCGTGACCGCATCATCGCGGGCGTTCCCGGCGTGAACCGCGTGCTGTGGGATCTCTCGGAGAAGCCTGTGGCTACGATTGAGTGGGAGTAAACAATCACTGACAGCCTTTCCCTGGCAGGGTTTTCGCTCTGTGTGCCGAATCTACTGGCACAGAGGCAGTGATCC
>JBGVCH010000004.1:0-24184 GCA_045226335.1 Christensenellales bacterium
CTTCTGGGCCAGGGTCTTGACCGCCAGCTTGAAGGTCATGATGTTGTCGGCGGCGGTCAGGGCGTCGGCATACTTGAAGTCGATCTCGTGCTGGCCGGCGGCCACCTCGTGGTGGCTGGCCTCGATCTCGAAGCCCATCTGCTCCAGCGCCATGCAGATCTCCCGGCGGGTGCTCTCGCCGTGGTCCAGCGGGCCCAGATCAAAGTAGCCGGCTTCGTCGCCCGTGGAGGTGGTGGGCTTGCCCTGCTCATCGGTCTGGAAGAGGAAGAACTCCATCTCCGGGCCGACGTTGAAGGAATAGCCCAGCTCCGCCGCGTGGGACAGGACCTTCTTCAGCACGCCCCGCGGGTCTCCGGCGAAGGGCGAGCCGTCGGGATTGTGGACGTCGCAGATCAGGCGAGCCACTTTCCCGTGCTGAGGCCGCCAGGGCAGGATGGCGAAGGTGTCCAGATCCGGCCACAGATACTGGTCGCTCTCGTTGATGCGGACAAAGCCCTCGATCGAGCTGCCGTCGATCATGATCTGGTTGTTCACGGCCTTCTCGATCTGGCTGGCGGTGATGGCCACGTTCTTCAGCTGGCCGAAGATATCCGTAAACTGCATGCGGATGAATTCCACATCGCCCTCGCGAACCAGGCGGATGATGTCTTCCTTCGTGTACTTGCTCATGGTGATACCTCCTTATAACATCGAAAAAGGCAGGGAAAGTCGCTTGACAGGACTCCCTTGCCTCGTCTGCCGGGATCATAGCACCGGTTTTTTGCGTTGTCAATAGGATTTGGCGGCCGGAATTGTTTTCCTGGTGTTTTTTGGCCGGGCGCTTCACAGCCCATGTTTCTCCCTGCGCCTCACCGCTTCGTCGTAAACCTGATCGTCCGAGCGGGCTGAGATGATGATGATCCTCATCAGTGTCTCTGTCCGCTCCACCTTGTATACCACGCGGAGGCCCAGGTCCCGGAACTTGATCTTGAGGAGATTGGTGAGATCCGCGCCGCCTCGGTTCCCCAGGGGCTTGCCGTAACCGCCTTCCCCGATGGGGAGCGGATTCCCGGCCACCTTCGAGATGCCTTTGAGGACCTGTATCTGCGCGCTGTGGTCCAGGCGCTTCAAGTCCTTTTTCGCCTCGTCCAGGAAATCAACGCGCCAGATCATTCAATCATCACATCCCCGGCCGCCGCGAGCTCTTCCTCGGTGATACCCAGCTCCTTCATGACATCCGCCATGGGGGTGACCTGCGCGTTTGTGTCATGGAGGCGGCGGGTGGCTTCCAGCAGCAGCTGATAGTCCTCCTCGATCTCGCTCAGCCGGGCAAACTCGCGCGGGGACAGGATCACGGCGGCGGGTTGATTGTTCTTCAGCACCACCAACTGATTCTGCGTGTCGAGGCGGTCAAAAATCCGGGATGCCTGCCCGCGGTTAAACTGGGTGATGGACACAAGGCTGTTCAGCATACGGGCCGTGTTTGTCATCGCGAGGCCCCCCCTCCCTTTGCTTTATGTGTATTATATCTCAGAATGCAGAATTGTGCAACATATAGATCGATTTATTTGCATTCCAATTTGGGGTGATCCTTTCGCAGACTGAAGAAAACAGATCCTTGGGGAACAACCAAAAAACAATTCTCCGTCTTGACAACCGCCCATCCCGGTGCTACCATGCACCCAATTTCATAGGTCAAAGCGTTGCGGAAGCAAAGTACCCCGGAACGGCGGCATCCCAGAGAGCGGGCGGCGGTGGAAGTCCCGTATGGGCCTCCGGGCGAAGAACCCTTCCAAGTCCAAACCCAAAGGCGAAAGCCAAGTAGGAGCGGCGGGCACGGCGGCCCGTTACCCTCGCCAGGCCCTGACAGGGGCCGGAATGAGAAGCAAATCAGGTGGCACCACGGAGCGGCGGCCTTCGTCCTGAAATATCAGAGCGATTGCCGACCACGAACGGAGGTGCCATTTATGTGTTCCATCTACGGCGTCACCAGCAAGTCCATCCCGGTGGAGAAACTGAAGGAGGGCTTTGAGCGCACGGTTTCCCGCGGGCCGGACATGAGCCGGTTTCAGGAGATCCCCTGCGGATACCTGGGCTTCCACCGCCTGGCCATCATGGGCCTGGACGAGCGCGGCATGCAGCCCTTCCGGCTGAATGACGACTGGGTGGTCTGCAACGGCGAGCTCTACGGCTTCCGCCCCCTGCGGGACCGCCTGCTCAGCAAATACGAGCTGCAGAGCCAGTCCGACTGCGAGATCCTCCTGCCGCTCTACCACGAGTACGGCGTGGAGATGTTCAAGACCCTGGACGCGGAGTTCGCCCTGATCCTCTGGGACGGGGAGAAGAAGAAGCTCATCGCCGCCCGGGACCCCATCGGCATCCGGCCGCTGTACTACGGCCGCCTCCCGGACGGGGAGTGGGCCTTCGCCAGCGAGCCCAAGAACCTGATGGGCCTCTGCGAGCACATCCTGCCCTTCCCGCCCGGGCACTACTGGATGGACGGGAACTTCATCCAGTACGCCGATCCCGCTTATGTGGGCTACTTCACCATGAAGACCGAGGAGGAGGTCTGCCCCAAGCTGCGCCGCCTGCTGATGGACGGCGTGCAGAAGCGCCTGGACGCGGATGCGCCCGTGGGCTTCCTGCTCTCCGGCGGCCTGGACTCCTCCCTGGTCTGCGCCATCGCCCAGCAGATGCTGGACAAGCCCATCCGCACCTTCGCCATCGGGATGGACATCGACGCCATCGACCTGAAGTACGCCCGGATGGTGGCGGACTACATCGGCAGCGACCACACGGAGGTCATCATCTCCGAAAAGGACGTGCTGGAGGCTCTGCCCACGGTGGTGGAGCTGCTGGGGACCTGGGACATCACCACGATCCGCGCGTCGATCGGCATGTATCTGGTGTGCAAGTGGATCCACGAGCACACGGACATCCGCGTCCTGCTGACGGGCGAGATCTCCGACGAGCTCTTCGGCTACAAGTACACCGATTTCGCGCCGAATGCGGCCGCCTTCCAGGAGGAAGCGGAGAAGCGGATCCGGGAGCTGCACGTGTACGACGTGCTGCGGGCGGACCGCTGCATCTCCGTCAACAGCCTGGAGGCCCGGGTGCCCTTCGGCGACCTGAAGTTCGTGCGATACGCCATGAGCGTGGACCCGGAGCTGAAGATGAACAACCACAACATGGGCAAGTACCTGATCCGCAAGGCCTTTGCCGAGGACAGCATCCTGCCCGACGAGATTCTCTGGCGGCAGAAGGCGGCCTTCTCCGACGCCGTGGGCCACTCCATGGTCAACGACCTGAAGGCTCTGGCGGAAAGGACCTACACCGACGAGGAATTTGCCGAAAAGGCGGCGAAATACGACTACCGCAGGCCCTTCACCAAGGAGAGCCTGCTCTACCGGGAGCTGTTCGAGTCCTTTTACCCCGGCCAGGCCCAGATGATCCCGGACTACTGGATGCCCAACAAAACCTGGCCCGGCTGCGACGTGGACGATCCCTCCGCCCGCGTGCTGGCCAACTACGGGGCCAGCGGGGTGTAGGTGAAACGAAAAACGATTTTTCGTTTTATCGATGCAACGCAAATGCAACGCTAAATTTTGCGTTGCATTTGCGTTACAATTATGCGATGATAATATCGGTTTGCGTATCATTTCCTGTACACAACGCGGACAGCAAATCGTGGCTTGATCCTTGTTTTATCAAGGATACAGAGTAATGAGACGCAAAATCCTGTGATGCATCTGCGTCCCAGATGTGAGACGATAATCAGGGCTTGTGTGCTGCTTTCTGCGCGGAAAGCAGGCGGCGAACCATGGTGTGAGGGGATGCGAACATGGGTAAGGTCTATATCCTTAACTTCAACGTCACCCGCGATCCGGATGACATCCTGTATTCCTTCGATGCCTATGTAGATGCGGGTGAAGCGATTGCAGCGCAGCGCAGGGATTTAGTTTACAGAACACATGACAGGTGGAGGTCCCCATGAGCAAAACTTTCATCCTCAATTTCAATGTTCCTCGCGACTTGGAAGACTTGGTATACCGCTTTGAAGAGTACGGGCAAACGAATCTCGATGTGCTGATACAGGATTTCGAGAGTAAAGAAACATGTTGGTCTGTTCCAAGGTACGCTGAACCTGGCGATCTTGCTGTGTTCATGTGCGCGAAGGGCGCAAGGGATAATCTCAGAATGATCACATCACATCTTCCAAACGATATCAATCCAAAATTCAGCAAATTTGTGGCGGAGCAGAAAAAACTGTATGAGAAATACAGTGGTTACCTCCTTGGCTTTGGTGTGATTTGTTCTGAACCAGAGCATGATGAGGACAGTAATTGGTGGTTTGCCGATATCAAGCAATTGCAAAGGTTCGACAATCCTATACATATCAGTGAGTTCAGGGGGTTTATCAAGATCTGGCAAGGTTCTTCCACAAGGCTCACAGAAATCCAATGGGAACAATTAAAGTGGGTCATCGGAACGAAAAACCCTGCCTTCGCGTCAAGACAGGAAATCCCCGATATTTCACTCGAAGAACTGAGAAAAAGAGCAGAAGAAAGGGCATCAACCGCCATAACAACCACAACTCAAGTTAAGGTCTATTATCGCGACAAGATGATTTCCGACTATGTAAAAAGGCGAGCTGATGGCCAATGCCAGTTGTGCGGAGAAGAAGCGCCTTTCAAATATCCGGACGGGACTCCTTATTTGGAGAGCCATCATATTGTTCCGCTTTCTGAAGGAGGAATGGATTCACCGGACAACTGCGTTGCCTTGTGTCCGAACTGCCACAAGAAAATGCATGTACTCAATGATCCGAACGACATCAGGATCCTGAAGGAAAGGATTGCTCAAATCGAATCGCACGAATGACATCATCCGCTCAGCGTAGCGTTTTGGCAAAGGAGGACCAACCCATGGCGGATCATCAGAAAATCTTCATCCTAGACTTCGGCGGACAGTACACCCAGCTGATTGCCCGGCGGGTGCGGGAGAACCATGTGTACTCGGAAGTGGTGCCCTGGAGCGTTTCAGTTGAGGAGATCCGGCGGCGGGGCCCCGTGGGGATCATCCTGTCCGGCGGACCCGCCACTGTCTGCGACCCGGACGCCCCGCGCTGCGACCCGGAGATCTGGCGTCTGGGGGTGCCGGTGCTGGGTATCTGCTACGGCATGCAGCTGACCGCGGCCCTGCTGGGGGGACGGGTGGAACGGGCGCAAGAGCGGGAATACGGCCGCATCACGGTCCGGATGAAGGAACAGACCGGGCTGCTGGAGGGCATGAAGAGCACGAGCTCCTGCTGGATGAGCCATACCTGGCAGGTTTGCGAATGCCCGCCCGGCTTCCGCCCCATCGCCGAGACCGACAACTGCCCCGTGGCCGCCATGGCGGATGAGGAGAAGCGCGTCTACGGCGTGCAGTTCCATCCCGAGGTCACCCACACCGAAGAGGGGAAGATCCTCCTCCGCAATTTCCTTTACGCCATCTGCGGCTGCACCGGCGACTGGACCATGGACGCCTACGCGGAGACCGCGGCCCGGCAGATCCGGGAGACGGTGGGCGAAACCGGCACGGTGCTGCTGGCGCTGTCCGGCGGCGTGGACTCCTCCGTGGCGGCGGCGCTGATCTACCGCGCCATCGGGGACCGCCTGGCCTGCGTGTTTGTCGATCACGGCCTGATGCGCAAAGGCGAGAGCGAACAGGTCTGCCATGTGTTCAGCCACCTGTTCCCGGTGCGCTTTGTCCGGGCGGACGCGGCGGACCGCTTCTTTGCGGATCTGCGGGGCGTCACGGAGCCCGAGGCCAAGCGGAAGATCATCGGCCGGGACTTCATCGAAGTCTTCAAGGATGAGGCACAGAAGCTCGGGAAGCTGGACTATTTCGCCCAGGGGACGATCTATCCCGACGTGATCGAGAGCGGCCAGGGCACCAGCGCCGCCGTGATCAAAAGCCACCACAACGTGGGCGGCCTGCCGAAGGAGCTGGGCTTTACGGAGCTGATCGAGCCCCTGCGGATGCTGTTCAAGGACGAAGTCCGCGCGCTGGGCGAAGCCCTCGGCCTGCCCCGGGAGCTTGTCTGGCGGCAGCCTTTCCCGGGGCCCGGTCTGGCCATCCGGATCATCGGGGAAGTGACGCCGGAGAAGGCGCACATCGTCCGGGAGAGCGACGCCATCTTCCGGGAGGAGATCGCCAAAGCCGGCCTGGACCGGCAGGTAAGCCAGTATTTCACCGTCCTCACCGGCGTGCAGAGCGTGGGCGTTATGGGCGACGAGCGCACCTATGACTACACCGTCGCCCTTCGCGCCGTCACCACCGACGACTTCATGACCGCGGACTGGTCCAGGCTGCCGTATGATCTCGTCGCCGCCGTCTCCGCCCGCATCGTCAACGAGGTCCCCCACGTCAACCGGGTCGTGCTGGACGTGACCACCAAGCCCCCGGCCTCGGTGGAGTGGGAATAAGAAACATCCCCGGAAACCGGGCGCTCGTGCGGGTCTCCGGGGTTTTTGATGCCTGCTGCTTGCAGAATGAGCATGATGATACATCTTCCGGGAATACCGGTTCTGCCCGGGATGATTGCGGTTCCTGTTCGATCATTTCAAGCGTGATATCCGTCTTGGTGTCTTGATTTTCTCCTCGAAATGGCGTATCATGCAAATTGGAGGTGAAAATCGTGATTGTCACAACCGCCATGCTGAGAGATCAGTGGAAGGATTACGGTGATCCGGCAGGGAAGATCTCCCGGATGAAGCGGCGCGGTGAGCTGCTCCAGCTTACCCGGGGCGTTTACGAGACGGACCCGAACGCGCCGGGGCACTGCCTGGCGGGCGCGATTCTCGGTCCTTCCTACCTCTCCTTCGACTACGCCCTGTCCCGGTATGGCCTGATCCCCGAAGCCGTCCGCGTCTATACATCCGCCACATTCTCCAGGCGAAAGGCCAGTGAATTCCGCAATGCATTCGGACGGTATGCCTACCGCGATGTGCCGCGGGAAGCCTATCCCTGCGGTATCCGGATCGAGCGGGATAAGACGTATGCCTTCCAGATCGCCACTCCGGAGAAGGCGCTCTGCGATAAACTGTACACCATGCCCCCTGTGACGAGCCAGCGGGAAATCCGACGGATGCTGTTCGAGGACCTCCGCATCGACCGCGAGATGTTTGACGGACTGGACACGGACGGTCTTCTGGAGATCGGCGGGCTTTACCGTTGCAACAATCTCAAATACCTGATGAAGTTTCTGCGGAGGGAGCGGGCATGAATCACATCCTGACGGAAATGTTGGCCAGGTATCGGACAGAGAGCCTGACCGACCGGAAGAGCGCCGTGAAGGAAGTCATGCAGGAGATCGTGCTCTGCGGGCTCTCCCGGGCCGGGTTCTTCCAGAAAGCGGCCTTCTACGGCGGCACGGCCCTGCGGGTCTTTTACGGACTGGATCGTTTTTCTGAGGATCTGGATTTCTCGCTGTTCTCCCCGGACCCGGACTTCACGCTGTCGGGTTATATTCCCACACTCCGGCGGGAAGCAGCCGCCTACGGGCTGAATGTGGAGATTTCCGAGAAGGAGAAGACAAAAGATTCCGCGATCCGATCCGCCTTCGTGAAAGGCAACACCCGGGAGCATATGCTCCTCTTCTACGAAAGTCCCGCTGCCGCAGGCGGTATCACCGGGAATGAGGTTATCAGAATCAAGTTTGAAGTGGACACCCTTCCGCCGGCCGGCGCGGGCATTGAGCACCGATACCGGCTGCTCCCCGCTCCTTATGAGATCGCCCTCTATGACATGCCGTCCCTGTTCGCCGGCAAGGTGCATGCAGTGATCTGCAGGGCCTGGAAGAACCGGGTCAAGGGGCGCGATCTGTATGATTACGTGTTCTACCTTTCCCGCTCGGCTTCCCTGAACACGGAGCATCTGAAGGCCCGCCTGGTGCAGTCCGGCGTGTGGGAAAGCGAGGCTCCCTTTTCCCTCGCGGATGCGAAAAGGCTGCTCTGTGAACGTTTTGCCGTCATTGATTACGCCCAGGCGCGGGAGGACGTTCGTCCCTTCATCCGGGATGCGTCCACGCTGAGTTTATGGAGTGCGGATTTCTTCTGTCAGATTACGGACGGGCTGCGGTGATTGAGTCCCGGTTTGGGTGATTGATTCATCCGCGACCGGGATGGGCTGGCGCCGGCGGAGAAGGACGGGAAGCGGATGCACATTGACCGCAGCGGTGCTGTGGTGTGGGAAGAGCGATGATCATCAGCAAAGCGAAACCGCTTGATTTTTCCCTCGTGGTTTGCTATAACGACTTTGCCGGCGTGACAGGAACGAGTGGGAATAAGAAAACACCCCCGGAAACCGGACATTGACGCGGGCTTCCGGGGCTTTCCGCGCCTGCCGCGCGCGGATCGGGCCCGGGTTTCCGATTCCCGATCGGATGATCCGGATCACGCGATCGCCGATAAGACTTCCGTCGAAATCTTAACGGGATCTTTATGCCCGCCGTCCCATTCCTAATGCCATCATTACAATTCTTCCTGTACAATACAAGTGCAGGCGGGAGGGCTGTCTTATGAGTGTTCGGGGAAAGTTCAGGCTGTCGACTTTCCAGGTCATCGCCTTCGGCTTCTTCATCGCGATCCTGATCGGAACGCTGCTCCTGATGCTCCCGATCTCCAGTGTTCATCCGGGCGGAGCGAGCTTCGTGGACTGCCTGTTCACCGCGACCTCGGCCGTGTGCGTGACGGGGCTCGTGGTGCAGGACACCGCCACCTACTGGTCATCCTTCGGACAGGCCGTCATTCTGTTCCTGATCCAGATCGGCGGAATGGGGGTCGTGACAGCCGCCGTCTCGGTGTCCTTTGTCACCAAGCGAAGGATCGGTCTGATGCAGCGCAGCGTCATGCAGGAGTCCATCTCCGCGCCGCAGGTCGGCGGGATCGTGCGGCTCACGAGATTCATCGTCCTGACCGCCCTGGCCATTGAAGCGATCGGCGCGTGCCTGCTGCTGCCCGCCTTCATCCCGGAGTTCGGGATAGGCAAAGGGATCTGGTACGCGGTGTTCCACGCCATCTCCGCGTTCTGCAACGCCGGCTTCGACCTGATGGGCGTCCACGGCGCCTTCTCCTCCCTGACCGGATACAGCCAGCAGGTGCTGGTGAACATTGTCCTGATCCTGCTGATCACCGTCGGAGGCATCGGTTTCCTGGTTTGGAACGACATCCGCCAGTACGGGATCCGCCTGAAGCGGTACCGGCTGCAGAGCAAGCTGGTCCTGGTCACATCCGGCGTGATGATCCTGATCCCGTTTCTCTGGTTCCTTCTGCTGGAGATGCAGGAAACGCCGGTGTCGGAGCGCATCCTCCCGTCGCTGTTCCAGTCCGTCACGCTGCGGACCGCCGGATTCAATACCGTGGATCTCAACCAGATGAGCGGCGGCGGCCAGGGGCTGATGATCCTCTGGATGCTGGTGGGCGGATCCCCCGGATCCACCGCGGGCGGCATGAAAACGACCACGGTGGCCGTCCTGGTGCTGACGGCTTGGGCGGTCTTCCGCCGGAAGGACGATGTCTCGTGCTTCGGCAGACGGATGGGCACGGATCCCGTGCGGAACGCGGTCGCCATCCTGATGATGTACGTGCTGCTCTTCTTTGCGGGGGGCATGATCATCAGCATCACGGAAGGGCTGCCGCTGATGACCTGCCTGTTTGAGACCGCGTCGGCACTGGGCACCGTGGGGCTGACCATGGGCATCACGAGCCAGCTCGGGCTTTTCTCCCGCGGCATTCTGGTGGTCCTGATGTTCCTCGGGCGGGTCGGCGGTCTGACATTGATCTACGCGGCGCAGTCTGCAAAGAAAGCATCCTGCAGCACGCTGCCGCTGGAAAAAATAACGGTTGGTTGAGAGGTGTTTGATCATGAAATCGGTGTTGCTGATCGGATTGGGCCGCTTCGGGCGCGGGGTCGCGGAAAAGCTGAATGAGCTGAACCATCAGGTCATGGCGGTGGACATCAGCGAGGCGCGCGTCAACGAAATCCTTCCGCTGGTGACGGACGCCCAGATCGGAGACGCCACCAGCGAGGCGTTCCTCAGGTCCCTGGGGGTGGACAACTACGATGTCTGCATTGTCGCCATCGGGGAAAACTTCCAGTGCTCGCTTGAGACCACATCCCTGCTGAAGGAGCTCGGCGCGCGGAAGGTCGTGTCCCGCGCTTCCAGCGAGGTCCAGCGGAAGTTCCTCCTCCGCAACGGGGCGGACGACGTGGTCTACCCGGAAGGCCAGCTTGCGGCGTGGACGGCCATCCGGCACACAACGGATCATGTGCTGGATTACATCGCGCTGGACAGCGAGTACTCCATCTACGACCTATCGGTTCCACCCGAATGGCAGGGGAAAACCGTGGGCGCGCTGGACATCCGCAAGAAATACAACCTGAACCTCCTGGCCGTGCGGGAAAACGGGAAACCCAGCATGGTGGTGACCAGCGAAACCCTGCTGCAGGCGGAGCAGACCATTCTGGTCCTGGGCAAGTGGAAGGACATTCAGAAGTGTTTTAAGATTTAACCCCTGTTCCCTCATGACGTGCCGTCGCCGGACTGCGAATGGAAACGGAGGGATCATCGTGGAAGCTGCAATCATCCTGACGGTTGCCGTCTATGCTGTCCTGGGTTACCGGCTGATGGGAAGGATCGGCGGCTACATCCTCCATCATGTCATCGGCTGGAGCGAATGTGAGCCGGAGGAACAGGAGCATGAGTCACCCGGAGCCTGTGAATGGGCAGCCCAGACACATCCTCGTATGCCTGTCATCGTCCATCTCCAACGCAAAGGTCATTCACGCCGCGTCCAAGGTCGCGGCGGCGTTTCAGGGAACCATGACCGCTTTGTTCGTCGAAACGCCGGCCTATGCGCTTATGTCGGACGAGGACAAAAAGCGTCTGCGCAGCAATATGAATCTGGCTGAAAAGCTGGGGGCGATGCTGGAGACGGTAACGGGAGACGACGTGCCCTACCAGATCGCGGAATACGCGAGGGTTTCGGACGCCTCCTGCATCGTGATCGGGCAGACGAAAACCGTCGGCGGCTGGCTGCGCCGCAAAAAGTCGCTGACGGACCGTCTCGTGGCCTACGCGCCCGATCTGGACTATTTCATCATCCCGGATCACGGGACAAAAACCTATGTCGCCAAAAAGCCCGCGGAGGGAAACCGGAAGCAGATCTTCATGGACAGCGCGGTGTTTGTGCTATCGCTGCTGGCCTGTACGCTGATCGGCTTCCTGTTTTCTCACCTGGGGTTTACGGACGCGAACATCATCATGGTGTACCTGCTGGGCCTTCTGATGGTGTCCATCAACACGACGCACCGCGCCTTCAGCATGGTCTGGTCGGTCATCAGCGTGCTGCTGTTCGATCTGCTGTTCACAAAGCCGCAGTTTTCCATCTATGCCTATGAAACCGGCTACCCGGTGACGTTCCTGATCATGCTGATCGCCGCGTTCATCATCAGCACGCTGGCGATCCGGTTGAAAAAGAACGCCGGGCAATCGGCCAAAGCGGCCCAGCGGATGAGCGTCGTCCTGGAGACGGACCGGCAGCTGACGAAGGCGAAGACGGAGGAAGAGATCCTCCCGGTGCTCGCAAACCAGCTGACACAGCTGCTGAAGCGCAGCCTGGTCATCTATCCGGCGGAAAACGGCTGTCTCGGCGACCCGGTGTTCTACCCCGCCGCCGACGATACCGCGCCGTATCGGACCAACGAGGAAAAAGAAGCGGTGGAGTGGTCGTTCGCCCATCACAAGCGGGCCGGAGCGACGACCGATGCCTGCCCGCAGGCGGCTTACCTGTACTACAGCCTTCGGGTCCGGGAGGAGTCCTACGGCGTCGTGGGGGTGGCCGTTCACGAGTCGCCGCTGGACGCCTCCGAACAGAGCATGCTGGGCTCCGTGGTGGGCGAGTGCTCCCTGGCGCTGGAGAACGTCCGGAACGCCAGGGAGAAGGAAGCGTCGCTGGTGCTGGCGGAGAACGAACGCCTGTGGGCAAACCTTCTGCGCGCCGTGTCCCATGACCTGCGCACCCCGCTGACGTCCATCATGGGGAACGCCGACAACCTGCTCTCCTGCGGCGACACGCTGGACCGTGAGACCCGGCTGCAGCTCTACACGGACATTTACACGGACGCGCAGTGGCTGACCGGCATGGTGGAGAATCTCCTCTCCGCCAGCCGGATGAGCGGCGACGGCCTGAACCTGAAGATGACCACGGAGCTGATGGACGACATGATCAGCGAGGCCGTCCGGCACATGGGATGGCGGCTCGACGGATACCGGTTTGAATTCCGGAAGTCCGATGAATTGCTGTTCGTCAGGGCGGACGCGCGGCTGATTGTCCAGGTGGTCGTCAACCTGCTGGACAACGCGGTGAAGTATACGCCGCCGGGCGCCCGGATCACCGTCGACACGGCCGCGGATGCCGTTGAGGTGACGGTGCGGGTTACGGATGACGGGCCGGGCATCCCGGACGACCAGAAGGAGCGCGTGTTTGATCTCTTCTACACCAGCAGCAACCCCACCGGCGACAGCCGCAGGGGCCTGGGCGTCGGGCTCGCGCTGTGCCAGTCCATCATCAAAGCCCATCACGGCGCCATCTCCGTCTCCGATCATCTCCCGCACGGCGCCTGCTTTGCGTTCACGCTGCCCAGATCCGAGGTGAACATGGATGAATAAACCGCTGATCCTGATCGTGGAGGACGACGCGCCCATCCGCAACCTGATCGCTGTCACGCTGGAAGCCCATGACTACCGGTACATCACCGCCCAAAACGCGGGCAGCGCGCTGATGGAGGCCACCTCCCACAACCCGGATATCATGCTGCTGGATCTCGGCCTGCCGGACATGGACGGCGTCACCGTGATCCGGAAGATCCGCTCCTGGTCCAACATTCCGATCATCGTCATCAGCGCGCGCAGCGATGACGCCGACAAGATCGAAGCGCTGGACGCCGGCGCCGATGATTACCTGACCAAGCCCTTTTCCGTGGATGAGCTGCTGGCCCGGCTGCGCGTCACGATCCGCCGGCTGAATCAGGCGCAGAGCGACGTTCCGGACAGCCCGGTCTTTGCCAACGGGAGCCTCCGGATCGACTACGCGGCGGGCTGTGCCTGGCTGGACGACCAGGAACTGCATCTGACCCCCATCGAGTACAAGCTGCTGTGCGTGCTGGCCCGCAACTGCGGCAAGGTGCTGACGCACAAATACA
Source organism: Christensenellales bacterium (assembly GCA_045226335.1). GTDB lineage: Bacteria > Bacillota > Clostridia > Christensenellales > Aristaeellaceae > RUG11272. Next base: position 13,228 of record JBGVCH010000004.1, read on the forward strand.
TCACCCGGCAGGTCTGGGGGACGACCTGGGAGAACAACATCGCCTCCCTCCGGGTCTTCATGGCCACGCTGCGGAAAAAGCTGGAGCGCGACCCCAACGGGCCAACGTTCATTCAGACCCATGTGGGGATCGGCTACAGAATGATGAAGGTCGACAATCCCGGCTGCTCATGACGCGTGGCGTCATGGTGGCGGTACAGAGTCACACGATCCTTGGCAAAGAATCGCATGAAGCCTCCAAAGCCTGACTTCACGCGGAGCCCCGAAGGGGTGCGGGGGCGATCGGAAAGCCCCCGCGTGGGTCCGCAGATGCTAAACTCCGCTTGTACATTGGGGTCAGCTTTCGAAGACCGGCTGACCGGAGGCGGGCTGGGGTGAATTGTTTTTCGATTGTACTGCCCCTTGACAAATCGGCGCTGCTTGGTTACAATGCCGACAATCCAGCAAGGCGCAAGGGTGTGCCGACGGGTGAAAGCCCGCGGACCCCCTGCGCTTTTCTTTGTTGGAGGATCATTCGGAAAGGAACGTGATCTGTATGACGTACTCTCCCGCAAACACGATCTGGGTCCTCCTGGGCGCCGCTCTCGTGTTCTTTATGCAGGCGGGCTTTGCCATGTGCGAGGCCGGCTTCACCCGGGCCAAGAACACCGGCAACATCCTGATGAAGAACCTGATGGACTTCTGCATCGGGACGCCGCTCTACTGGCTGCTGGGCTTCGGCATCATGTTCGGCACGGGCACCGCCCTCTTCGGCTGGATCGACCCCTTTATCATGAAGGATTATGCCCCCACGAATGTGCTGCCCGACGGGGTTCCGCTGTGGGCCTTCGCCATCTTCCAGACGGTGTTCTGCGCCACCTCCGCCACCATCGTTTCCGGCGCCATGGCGGAGCGCACCAAGTTCTCGGCTTACTGCATCTATTCCGCGGCCATCTCCCTGTTCATCTACCCGGTTTCCGGACACTGGATCTGGGGCGGCGGCTGGCTGTACACCAGGGGCTTCCACGACTTCGCCGGCTCCACGGCGGTCCACATGGTGGGCGGCGTGTGCGCCTTGATCGGCGCGAAGATGCTGGGCCCGAGGATCGGCAAGTATGACAGGGACGGCAAGCCCCGGGCCATCCTGGGCCACAACCTGTCCATCGCCGCTCTCGGCGTGTTCATCCTCTGGTTCTGCTGGTTCGGCTTCAACGGCGCCTCCACCGTTGGCATGGACAGTGATGAGCTGATCACCTCCGCCGGACTGGTGTTCTTCAACACCAACCTGGCCGCCGCCCTGGCCACCCTGGTGACCATGATCTTCACCTGGCTGCGCTACGGCAAGCCGGACGTGTCCATGACCTTCAACGCGGCGCTGGCCGGCCTGGTGGGCATCACGGCGGGCTGCGACGCGGTGGATCCCTTCGGTGCCGCCGCCATCGGCCTCATCTGCGGCCTGGCCGTGGTGCTCTCCATCGGCTTCTTTGACAAGGTCGTGAAGATCGACGACCCGGTGGGCGCCATCTCCGTGCACGGCGTCTGCGGCTGCCTCGGCACCGTACTGACGGGATTCTTCGCCACGGGCGTCTCCACCGAAAAGGGCGTGTTCTACGGCGGCGGCTTCCACTTCCTGGGCGTGCAGTGCCTGGGCGTTCTGGCCACCATCGCCTGGACCGCGGCCGTCATCACCCTGGTCTTCTTCATCATTAAGAAGACCATCGGTCTCCGGGCGGACAGCGCGGACGAGATCATGGGCCTGGACCGCTCCGAGCACGGCCTGACCACCGCCTACGCCGGCTTTGCCATCATGCCGGACGGCAGCCTGGTGGAGGAAGCGGTTCCGCCGGCCCCGGTGGCCGCCGCGGAGCCCGCGGAAGTGCCGCACAAGGCCAAAGAGAAGGCTCCCAACGAGCCGGTCTACACCCGTGTGCAGATCATCTGCCGTCCCGGCAGTCTCGAGAGCCTGAAGGCCGCCATGAACAAGATCGGCATCACCGGCATGACCGTCACCAACGTCATGGGCTACGGCATGCAGAAGGGCAAGCCGGAGTACTACCGCGGCACGCCGGTGGAGGTGACCCTGCTGCCCAAGGTCCAGGTGGACATCGTGGTCAGCAAGGTGCCTGTCCGGCAGGTCATCGACACCGCCCGCTCCGTCCTGCACACCGGCCACATCGGCGACGGCAAGATCTTTGTCTACGATGTGGAGAACGTGGTGCGCGTCCGGACCGGCGAGGAGGGCTACGACGCGCTGCAGTCCGATGAGTGAGCGGCTGGCGCAAGCGCGGCCGTGAGGCTTGCCCGCAATGCCCGGACAGGACTCCCGGCCGGGTCGCGTGACAGGGGAGCGTGAATAGCCCCGACAACAGATAAAGAAGGATCCTGTCGGGCCGGAGGGCTTGACCGGATCCTTCTTTTCTTGTATCATGGACCGTGCTGAAGAACCATGCCGAAGGGAACCGCGATACAATGCTTTCGTGTGTTTTTCATCAGCGGGCATTTGGCGTCGATTCGGAGAGGAGACGGTGAGGATGAAGCGGGTTCTGCGGGTTTGCGCGATGCTGATGATCCTGGTTTGCCTGTGCAGTATTTCCGCATACGGCGAAGAGACCAACGGGAAAACAATGGAGATGTACCTTTCCAACAACGGCGACGGCTCATGGGCGCTGGATGATGACTGTCCGGATGACGTTGTGATGATCAGCAGCTACAGTTTTGACGCTGACGATCTTCCCGCGGGCGAGATTGTTTATTGCTTTGAGATTCGCGGCATCAGCCCGGGACGGGAATACGTTATTCTGAAGTGGATTCGGAACGGCGAGGTCTATATGTATATGGACTTGGAGTTTCTGGTTGATGATGATCTGCAGCCTTCCGTCATTCACTGTGAGCTGGTATCGGGCGTCAATTGGATCGATGAGAATTGGACAGGAATCGAGCCCAATGAAGTGGATGATGAGGTTTGACGGGATCATCGTTGATCCCGGCGGAGCCGTGACCAGGCCGGTATTCTGAAGATCCCAAAAAAACGAAAAAACCTGCGGAAGGAGCTGCCACCGGGCAAAGTGCTGCGTATCAAGGACCGGAAACCAAAATAAAGCAGAAGCTGCAGAGCAGCAGGGAGGACACGAAAATGAGCGAGATGGATAAGCGGGAACTGAGCATGGAGGATATGGACAAGGTCAGCGGCGGGTACGCGGTTGACGGCGGAGACGGCATGTATTACTCAGTGGACGACGAGCACGGTTATGTGCTGACGTCCTGCAACATCAACATCCAGTATGCGCAGTGGGCTTCCGGCATGAACGGGCAGTCCAAGGAGATCATCACCAAGGAACAGTATCAGAAACTGTTCGGGAAGCCCTTCTCCCCGGACAACTGAAAAACCGGCGGGCGTGCCCCACTGCGGCCATGGCGGCCCCTCTTCCGGAAGGCGGAGGGGTTTTCGCTTGCCCGTGAATCCGGTTTATGATATGATGGTCCTCAGAGGAGGCTGATCGCCCGTGAAGCATCTGACAATCCTGTGCCTGAGTTTGCTGCTGCTTTTGCCCCTGTGCGGTTTCGCAGAAGAAGGCACCGTGTGGCATGCCGGCGACGGTGAGGTCTGGAATGACGCCGGGGAGCATTTTGCGTATGTCATAGAGGGTGACCACGCAGTACTGATCGGCTATCGGGTGGACACGGACAAACCCCAGCCGGCAGTGGTCGCGGTGCCCTCGGAGGTGAACGGCGTTCCGCTGACGGCCATTGGGGGAGGGGCGTTCAACAACTCGAACGACAGAGCGACCTCCTATGACGGCGAGCGGGTGGAGCGAATTGTGATCCCGGAGGGCGTGACGGAGCTGAGAGGCGAGGCCTTCATCTGCGCGCATGATGTCAGAAGGATCGAACTGCCCTCTACGCTGACCGTGATCGAAGAGGGAGCTTCATACACGTTCCATCATGTGAGCGCGGAAATCGACTTTCCCGGCGGCAGCTCCTGCTTCCGCGTGGAGGACGGGTTCCTGATCGACACCCGAACGGATGCCCTGATCTACTGCGGCCCGTCGTCGTACCGGCTTCCCCTGCCGCAGGTCCGCCGCATCGAGGCTAGCGCGCTGGAATACTACAGCCAATTCCAGACAGTCCTTGCGTTCCCGGACGGCGTGGAATACATCGGCAGCATGAATGCCTATGACTGCGTCAACCTGGAGACCATCATTGTCCCCGGCAGCGTGGTGGAACTGGCGGACGACGCGCTGAAGACCAACACCGCGAAGGAAATCATTCTGAACGAAGGGCTGCGCAGAATCGGCGCGTTTGCCTTCGCGGAGACGGAGATCACCGAAATCACCATTCCCTCCACCGTGGAGTGGATCGGTGCATACGCATTTGACTTGACATATATGGAGTTTGAGGACAATCTGCCGGAATTGAACTGTTATCAGGAGACTGAAGAAGAATACGAAATGCGCTGCCTTGAGGCACTGAACGGGTATTGACGCAGGGCCTCGCCATGGCGTTTGCGGCATCGATTGCTGTGCACAGCCTCCGCTTCAGCCGTCACCTCTCACTCCGCGGTCAAAGCCCAAAGGTTCACATCGCAGAAATCGCACACAGCCTTCGCACATTCGGTATTGATCCCGCGGTTCCAATGGTCGCGCTTGAGGAAATACCCGATGGTGCAGGCTGTGTTTCTGGTCTGGAAATTTTCGAGCCGGATCTGTCCAATGGGCTCCCGGTCGTATTCAACGACCCACGAGACATCGTTTTCCGGTTGAACCCTTTGATCCTGCTGTCCGGCACGTTCACAAACGCATCCGTGTACACGTCGCCGGCGTCGGTTTCCCTGTCGAAGTACCGGAAAGCGTCCCTGTCGCTGCAGATGCGGAAATCTGTTTCCGCCCAGCCCGCTCCCCCGTTTTTTCGCCAAATCTCTTCCCTTGCGGCGGATTTGTGGTATAATCCACCTGTCAGAACCGGAGGAAGGGAGTGAGACGGGTGAAGGAAATGCTTCGGGACCTGACCAAGGACATCTGGAACGTCCCCAATATGCTCACCATGGCGCGGCTGATCATGATCCCCGTCTTTGTGGTGCTGGATCTGACCGGCCACTTCACCGCGGCGCTGATCGTTTTCTGCCTGGCCAGCCTGACGGACTGCCTGGACGGTTTCCTGGCCCGGAAGAACAACCAGGTCACCAGTTTCGGCAAGCTCTTTGACCCCCTGGCGGACAAGGTGATGGTGGTGAGCGCCCTGATCTGCCACGGCATCTGGGGATTCCTCCCCTGGGTGGCCATCATCATCGCGGCCTGCAAGGAAATCTACATGGTGGCGGGCTCCACCTGGATGCTGAACCACGGCCATGTGGTGTCGGCCAACATCTTCGGCAAGGCCGCCACGGTCGCCTTCATCTGCTCGCTGGTGCTGAGCTTCTTCCACGAGAAGCTGATGGCGCGGTGGGGCATCCAGCTGGACGTCATCATCCTGTGGATCAGCGTCGGCCTGGCCCTGGAAGCGGCCTTTGTCTACACGGTGGAGTCCTGGAAGACGGTCAAGGCCGCCAACGCCGCCGCAGAACAGGCCTCGCCCCCGGAAGAGACCGGCCCGAAAGAAGAAAAATAGCCAACATCAAAGAGCGCTCCGATGCGGGGCGCTCTTTCAATTTGGTGCGGCATCGATCAGCCGCTTCATCTCCCGGACCACATCCCGGACACTCCTGTTGTCCGTGTCGACGACGATATCCCCCGGGTACGGCGGGAGGCGGAGCCAGTAGAAGCTGGTCTCCCCCTTGTCCCCGCGCCGGTCGTGCCGCCGCTTCAGCGTTTTCTCCGAGCAGGTCAGGGTAAAGCCGACGGTGCTGTACCCCTCGGCCGTGATCCCCTTCAGGATCCCCTCCCGGATCCGGGGATCCGTCAGCACCACGGAGGTGAAGAACACATACGCAAAGCCCGAGTTCAGGTAGTTCGAGAGGACAAAGGACATGCTCCGGTCCCCGTTGCGCAGCCGCGGGTCCGCCACGGAGAAGGGGTGGACGCACCAGCACCAGTCTCCGTCCAGGTACGCGCTGTTGTCGTAGCACTCAAACAGCCGGGTGGCAACGGCGGTCTTGCCGACGCAGGGAGACCCGCTGATGAGGATCAGCTTTTTCTCCATCTCTTTCCCTCCCTGTGCGCGGACCCCGGCCGGTCAGCGGTCTCCCGGGCGGAACCTGAACAGCGGATCGCCGTTGTCCTCCGTGCCGTACTGCACCATACCGCCCTTCTCCATGGCCCGGCGGGAGGCGATGTTTTCCTTGTCGCAGCCGCCGTGAACGCTCTTGAGCGCAAAATCCTCCGCCGCGATCCGCAGCAGCTCCTTTACACATTGGGTGCCGTATCCCCTGTTCCGGTACGGCTCGTCCAGCAGGATGAAGAGCTCCGGCTCCGTGCGGCTCCGGGTGCCGTCCAGGCCGCACCAGCCCATGATGATCCCGGGCTCGTCCCTTCCGCACACCGCCAGGCACAGATGATAAACACAGCCCGGCGCGTTCCTGGCGGCATTGTCCCGCAGGGAAGCGATGACGCCCCGGGCCTCCGCTTCGGGGATCGGGCGGTGGTCCGAGGGCCAGGTCCGGGCCACCTCGGCCACATCGTCCATCGTCACATGGCGCAGGATCAGCTGTTCCGTGCCGTAATCCATCGGCTCCCCTCCGTCACACGTTGAGCTCCTGCTTCTCGCCCAGCAGGGCTCTGTTTTTCTCCAGCAGCGGGCGGACCGTGCCGGCGAGGAACTCCGCCACCTGCTCCGCGCTGCGGCCGGTGAAGTGCTCGGGGGACAGGACGGCTTCGATCTCCTCCCGGGTCAGGGAGAAAAGGGGATCCGCGCAGACCCGGTCGACGAGGTCGTTGGCGCCGCCCTCCTCCTTCACGTGGCGGGCCGCCGCCTGGGCGTGGACCCGCAGGCGCTCGTGGAGCTCCTGCCGGTTGCCGCCCTTCTTCACGGCGTCCATCATGATGTTCTCCGTGGCCATGAAGGGCAGCTCGGCCATCACCCGCTGCCGGATGACCTTTTCGTACACCACCAGGCCGTCGCAGACGTTCATCATGATGTTCAGGATGGCGTCCACGCCCAGGAAGGCCTCCGCCATGGCGATGCGCTTGTTGGCGCTGTCGTCCAGGGTGCGCTCGAAGAACTGGCAGGAGGCGGTCAGGGCCGGGTTCAGGGCGTCGGTCATGACGTACCGGGCCAGGGCGTCGATGCGCTCGCAGCGCATGGGGTTGCGCTTGTAGGGCATGGCGGAGGAGCCGATCTGCTGCTTCTCGAAGGGCTCCTCCATCTCCTTGAAGCTGGCCAGGAGCCGCATGTCGTAGGCGAACTTGGAGGCGGACTGGGCGATGCCGGACAGGACCGACGCCACCTGGTAGTCCACCTTGCGGGAATAGGTCTGGCCGGAGACCGGCACCACCCGGTCGAAGCCGAAGGCCGCCGCGATCTCCGCCTCCACCGCCGCGATCTTTGCCGCGTCCCCGCCGAAGAGCTCCACAAAGCTGGCCTGGGTGCCGGTGGTGCCCTTGGAGCCCAGCAGGGCCAGGCCGGCCAGGCGGTGCTCCACCTCGCCGAAGTCCATCAGCAGCTCGTTGAGCCACAGGGTGGCCCGCTTGCCCACGGTGGTGAGCTGCGCCGGCTGCAGGTGGGTGTAAGCCAGGCAGGGCAGGGCCTTCCAGCGGTCCGCGAAGTCCGCCAGCAGGGCGATGACGTTCAGCAGCTTGCGCCGCACCACCGTCAGGGCCTGCCGCATGACGATCACGTCCGTGTTGTCCCCCACGTAGCAGGAGGTGGCCCCCAGGTGGATGATGCCGGCCGCCTTCGGGCACTGGAGCCCGTAGGCGTAGACGTGGCTCATCACGTCGTGCCGGACTTCCCGCTCCCGCCGCTGGGCGTCCTCGTAGTTGATGTCCTCCGCGTAGGCCTCCAGCTCGGCAATCTGCTCCTCGGTGATGTCCAGCCCCTGGTGCCGCTCCGCCCGGGCCAGGGCGATCCACAGCCGCCGCCAGGTGCGGAACTTGTTGTCCTCCGAGAACAGGTACTGCATCTCGTCGGAGGCATAGCGCGTGGAGAAGGGGCTGATGTATCGGTCGTGGGACATGGTGACCTCCTGTGTCATAAGGTTGGTCGGGCTGCCGAATCGCGGAATCCCTGTCTTTGGATGCTCGCGGATCTGGAAAATAATGGATCCTACTTTAAGATTTTCTCGTTTCTGGTCAAATCTTAAAGTAGCATTTTAAGATTTACATCTGCCGCAGGTTGCCCCTCTGTCGCTGCGGCGACATCTCCCCAGCAAGCTGGGGAGATGGGCTTATCGCGGCATCCGGGTTTCCACGGGTCACGCACTGGCCCGGATTATCGCGCGCAGCCGCGTACCCTTCCTCCCCGGCTTGCCGGGAAGGGGGACCGCCGCAGCGGTGGTGGGGCATCCCGTGACCGCGGCAGCAGTGATGGAACCTCACGCAGGACTGCCGTGCGTCCCGGAAAGCAGACTGCCCCTCTGTCGCTGCGGCGACATCTCCCCAGCAAGCTGGAGAGAAGGGCTTGCGGCCTGTGCGAGTATCCATCCTGCCGCGTCCCCCTTCCTCCCCGGCTTGCCGGGGAGGGGGACCGCCGCAGCGGTGGTGGGGCATCACGTGACCGCCGCAGCGGTGGTGGGGCGTCCCGGAAAGCACGCACCCCGTTCAAATCATAAAATCCGTGCCACGCTCGTCACCTGAAGTAATCCATCCCGCCCTCGAACAGGGGCTGGTACAGGTCGCCGGGGATGTTTTTGTACAGCCATTTGCCGCTGCGCTCCGTGTGGCCCATCTTGCCCAGGATCCGGCCGTCGGGGCTGGTGATGCCCTCGATGGCGAAGAGGCTGCCGTTGGGGTTGCAGCGCGTGTCCATGGACGGACAGCCCGCCGCGTCCACGTACTGGGTGGCGATCTGGCCGCCCGCGGCCAGCTGCCGGATCAGGGCCTCCGGGCCCACGAAGCGGCCCTCGCCGTGGCTGATGACCACGGTGTGCATGTCCCCGGCCTCACAGCGGCTGAGCCAGGGGCTCAGGTTGGAGGCCACCCGGGTGCGCACCGCCATGGACTGGTGCCGTCCGATCTCGTTGAAGGTCAGGGTCGGGCAGGTGCTGTCCGTGTCGATGATCTTGCCGTAAGGCACCAGGCCCAGCTTGATCAGCGCCTGGAAACCGTTGCAGATGCCCAGCATCAGGCCCTCCCGCCGGTCCACCAGGTCCATGACCGCGTCCCGCACGGCGGGGTTGCGGAAGAAGGCCGTGATGAACTTGGCGGAGCCGTCGGGCTCGTCGCCGCCGGAGAAGCCGCCGGGGAGCACGATCATCTGGCTGTCCCGGATGGCCTTCGCCGCGGCCTCGATGCTGCCGGCAATGCCCGCGGGGGTCAGATTGTTGATCACCAGGATCTCCGCCTGTCCGCCGGCCCGCTCCACCGCCCGGGCGGTGTCGATCTCGCAGTTGGTGCCCGGGAAGACCGGAATGAAGGCCCTGGGCTTCAGGATCTTCACCGCCGGCGCCGCTCTTTTCTCCGCCCGATACGTGAAGGACTCGGTGACCTCGCCGGTGTGCCCCCGCCAGGGGAAGACCTTGTCCAGCTTGCCCTCGTACAGGGCCTGCATGGGCGCCAGATCGATCCGGTCCCCCTCGTAAGCGAAGGCCCAGTCCGCGATGGTGTCGCCCACCCGGTCCCCCAGGGTGCAGCTGTCCAGGCACTCGATCAGGATGGCGCCCGGCATCTGGGCAAAGAGGTCGCCCTCCCAGTCCTCGTCGATGCGGGTGCCCACGGCGTTGCCCAGGCCCATCTTGAACAGGCCCTCCGCCACGCCGCCCAGGCCCAGAGCCCAGCCGGAGAGGATCTTTCCCTCCGCGATGCCCTCATGCACCGCGTCGAAGGCGGTGCAGAGCGCTTCCGCGTCCCAGGGATCGGGGCGCACCAGCCGGATGGCGTGGCCCGGCGCCTTGAACTCCGGGGAGATGACGGACTGCGCCTTCCCCGGGGCCACCGCGAAGGAGCACAGGGTGGGGGGCACGTCCATCTGTTCAAAGGTGCCGGACATGGAGTCCTTGCCGCCGATGGCCGCCGTGTGCAGGGTCATCTGGGCCTCGAAAGCGCCCAGCAGGGCCGCGAAGGGCTTGCCCCAGCGGGTGGGGTCCGGCGTCATGCGCTCAAAGTATTCCTGGAAGGTGAGATAGGCGTCCTTCCGGTCAAAGCCCGCCGCCACCAGCTTGGCGACGCTCTCCACCACCGCCAGGTAGCTGCCCTCGAAGGGGCTCTGGGCCTCCAGCTCCGGGTGGAAGGCGTAGGCCATGCCGGAGACCGTGTCCGTCTCCGCCGGCAGCACCGGCAGCTTGGCCACCATGGTCTGGATCGGGGTCAGCATCCGCTTTCCGCCGAAGGGCATCAGCACCGTGCCCGCGCCGATGGTGGAGTCGAACCGCTCCGAAAGCCCCTGCTTCGCGCAGATGTTGAGGCTGCTCACCATGTCCGCCAGCTTTTCGGTGACTGTGGCGCCGCTGAAGGACACCTGCGCGATGCCGTCCTCCGGCACCGCCACCCGGGTGTGTTTCTCCGCGCCGTTGCTGTTCAGGAAGGCGCGGCTCACGTCCACGACGGTGCGGCCCTTCCAGGTCATGCGGAGCCGTTTCTCCTCCGTGACCACGGCCACGGGAGTCGCCTCCAGGTTCTCCCGGTCGGCGGCCGCCAGGAAAGCCGGGACGTCCTCCGGGCCCAGCACCACCGCCATGCGCTCCTGGCTCTCGGAGATGGCCAGCTCGGTGCCATCCAGGCCCTCATACTTGCGGGGCACAGCGTCCAGGTTGATCTGCAGCCCGTCCGCCAGCTCACCGATGGCCACGGACACGCCGCCCGCGCCGAAGTCGTTGCTGCGCTTGATGAGCCGGGTCACGCTGCCGTCCCGGAAGAGCCGCTGCAGCTTGCGCTCGGTGGGGGCGTTGCCCT
>JBGVCH010000005.1:0-29308 GCA_045226335.1 Christensenellales bacterium
CGGCGAAGTCCCGAAAGAATGCCGCGGGAACATCGCCCGGATCAAGACACTGTTTGGGAACCTGAGGGAGGCGAGGATGGATGATACTTGATTTGCAGTTTTTCGGAAGCCGTGGGAGGGGTTCCGGCGGAGGCGGAGGAGACGGCGGCAGCAGAAAGAGGTCGTCAGGCAAATCCAAAAAACCCGGTGGAGAGCGTACCTACCAGGTTTACGGATAGGACAGGGAGGGCGAAGTCGGCTGGAAACCCATCAAGGCAAAAACCCGCCAGGAGGCCGAGAGGATCGCCCGGAACGACAGGGACGACCCCTTCACCGAGGTCAAAGCCTTCACAAACCGGGAAGAAAACCTCGCGGACAAGTACTGGACAAAACTGGAAACCAAATCGAAAAAGAAAAAGTGAGGGCGGCCATGATGCGGACACGGGCAGAACGCCGGCGGAAAGACTGGGTGAAGGCGATCCGGAAGAGGCGGATCACCCGGCAATACCCGACCTTTGACGGAGAACACTCCTGGTATAACAACCTCCACCAGTACAGCAAGAACAAGATCCATTGCTCCTGCCCACTGTGCCGGTGCAAAACCAACGACAAAAGCGCATCCGGCCCCGCTATGAACTGGCCGGTGTGCGACCGCCGGCAGCTTGACAATATGAGGCAGGGACTGGATGAGTACAAGGAGGAAGCATCATGAACGAGACAGTCTGGCGTCTGTACGCCGACCACTATGACAGCAAGGACCTGATTGCAGAATGGGCGGAAAAGCCGTCCGAACAGGACGTCGGTCTTGCGATCAACCGATGGGCTGAGGAAAGAAACTGGAAAACCCCATATTGCCGGATCTGGACGGACGAGGAAGGCGCGACGTGGTATGACGTCGGTTCCTGGTCGACCCTGCTGATCCTGAAGGAGGAGACGAAATGAGCCACTACTGTGTTGCGGTTTTTGCGAACACCCCGGAAGACATCCCGGCGCTTCTGGCTCCGTTCGATGAGAGTGACAGCAAGCTTTTTGTGTGGACGCCCTATGAGGGCGGCGAAGAGGCGTTGCGCCGGCGGTACGAACAGTCCACCTGGGAGTACAAGGGGACGTTCGACGAGTGGGTCGAGACCTGGGGCCTGGAGTGCCGGAACGGTGAGTATGGCTACATGGCCAATCCGAATGCCAAATGGGACTGGTACAGCCTAGGTGCCGGCCCTCACTGGGGGTTCTGGCCGCACGACGAAGCGAACATGTACGAGTATGGAATCGCCCGGAAAAAGGACTACGAATACTGGGCCCGGGACGAGGAGGACGGCCAGGAGCACCTGGTGACCCCCTGGGCGTACATCACACCGGACGGAACCTGGCACGCACCCGGTACAGTCGGCTGGTTCGCCACCAGCGATGAGACGGAGGAAAGCCGTGCCGCTTACAACGCTGAGTGGAAGGCGTACGTGGAGTGCGACGACAACCCATGGGTCTGCTTTGTGGACTGCCATATCTGAAAGGAAGGAAGAGAATGGAAACCTGCCTGAACTATACCGATACTGACGAAATGTTCTTCTCTTCCACGGAGCGCAAGTGGATCACGAAGATCCGGAAGCTCCATAAAGCGCACCCGGACGAGGTGACGATCATCGCACAACCAGAAACGAACGACGGGTGCATCTACGCGAAGATGCCGGCTTTTTACCTGAAACTCCAGCCGAAAAGGCGTTATTCCTATTCAGATGAACAGATTCTCATGATGCGGGAAAGAGCGGCAAAACTCAACCCAAAACCACGACTGTAAGTCGTTATCCAGAACACAATAACAGGGGTGATCCGATGGTCAGCATAACGTCCCTTCCAAAGAAGAAAAAGCACAAGCTGAAGATGGCCAAGGACAATCCGGTAGCAATGACGTTCCACCGCAAGAAGGCCTTCAACCTCTTCGCCTGTGACCTGTCCCTGCGTCGACCAGGGTTTGCGATCTTGCACTACGACCGCCGTGAGCGGAAGGCTGTTTAGGTCGACAAGTTCGTGATTGACAACCATTACCAAAGCACTCTGGGGAAAGCCCGGGGCCAGATCCTCATCGAGATCGGGGAGGCCATCCGGGAACACCGGCCCAAGAAACCCTGCGTCTTTGTCCGGGAGCGGGGCTTTTCGAAGTACAACAACGAAGTCCAGGCGCTGTTCGAGGTGGTCGGCGTGGCTGACTACGTCGTGTGGGAAGACTGCCGGTGCAGCTTTGAAGAGCTGGCTCCCCGGTCGATCAAGAAACTGCTGACCGGGAATGCCAACGCCGGTAAGCAAGCCGTGGCCGACGCACTGGAAGGCTACATCGGCCCACAAGAATACGCCACCGACGACGAATCCGATGCGGTCGCCGTCGGCTTGGCATGGCTGTTGAAGTACAGGTTTATTGATCCTCAATTGGATTCTACACGACAATGACTAGCCCTGAAGTCCAGACTCAGATTGGAGGCTGGCTTCAGATTTTGTTTTTGCTTTATTTCGCGACTTATGCTATACTATAGGAGGAGAGCCAGTGAACCTTGACAACTTCACCAACGGCGGAAAGGATGTACGCGCAATGTACGCCAACATGCCATTGAATGATTATGTTGGAGTTTGGCTCAGGACCTTCAAGGAGGACACAGTCAAACCTGCAACATATGAAAGGCTGAACACATCAATCAAAGCAATGCAAAAATACAGTATTGCGGACATGCGCATAACGGACATCACAGCATTTGATATTCAGCGCTACGTCAATGAAGTGGCTGAAAGCGGCTATGGGCTTACAACTATCAAGAAAATGTTGCGCATCGTGACAGCTCCGTTACGGCAAGCAGCCGCACTCCATTTTATCCCGGCAGATCCGTCTGCCGGAGTAAAGATTCCTACGGAGGACAAGATCAAAAAAGCCAAAAGAACAACCCGTCCATACACAGAAGAAGAACAACAAGCCCTATGGGAGACAATCGAAAACACATCAAACCCAGCGGCTGGCGTGGTCGGACTCATGTTGGAAACGGGGCTGAGATGCGGCGAAGCTTTGGCCTTGCGATGGCGTTGTGTGGATCTAAACCGGAAGCGCTTGAGAGTAGAGGCGACAATCATAAACTCAAGTCAAAAAGGCCGGTCAGCTTTCCAGGCAACGCCAAAGACAATCTCCAGCAAAAGGATAGTCCCTCTCACGCCGAGAGCGGTCAAACTGTTGGAACGAATGCAGTCAGATTCCGAATGGGTATTCACCAGTGATGCAGGGCAATGGATGACTTATGATTCACTCAGATGGCATACCAAGAAGCTCTGCCAGGAGGCCGGTGTTGAGTATCTCGGCGAGCATGTCTTCCGGCACACGTTCGCAACCAACTGCTACTACAAAGGCGTTGACGTCAAGATTCTCTCGAAAATCTTGGGCCATGCCGATGTCAATATTACGTACAACATCTACATCTCTCTGAGGGGCGATGGGTTCGATGAAATGTATGAAGCATTGACAAAGGTTGTATAAAAACCTGCATAAAAATTCATTCTTGACATTCTCCTCGCCCCGTGATATAATCAATTTTGTGCTTTAGGGGCTTGGTGTAATGGTAACACGTGGGTCTCCAAAACCTTTGTTGAGGGTTCGAATCCTTCAGCCCCTGCTCGACAAAACCCCTTGCGGATCAAGCGTCCGCAAGGGGTTTTCCTGTCGGCGAGATTTCGCAGGCGGCATCGCGACGGAGCGTCCTGAAGGGTGAAGGCCCCGGGTCAGAAACCGATCTCCACCGTGTCCGTGTAGTGGACCACGCCGGAGAGGTCCGTCAGGCCGAAGCAGTACAGGTAGCTGCCGGCGGGGATCCGACCCCAGGTCAGTTCCAGCCCCTGCTGGGGGACGGTGACAGCCCGGCCCTCGTATTCCCTCTCGCTGCCGTCCGGCGCGGTGGCGGCAAACAGGGGACGGATGGTCATGCCGGCCTCCAGCTCGATGGTCCCACGGATCGCGAAACCGTTCTCGTCATAGCCCTGGGTCGCGCCCAAGATCTCCATCCGGCCGTCGGCGGTGCTGCTGCCCAGAAGATACATCTTCAGGCCGTTCACGCGGGCCGGGATCACGAAGCGGGTGTTCCCCGCCTCATCTTCATACAGGAAGTCTGCCCGGACCATCTGATCCCCCAGCATGGGCCAGGAGCCGTCGAACATGGAGATCACCAGGCCGGTGGACCAGTCGATGGTGGTCTGCCCGATGTTGCCCAGCCGGACCAGCTCATCCCCGTCCCGCAGGATGAGGACGCCGCTGGCCTTGGCCAGATGGTCAAGATCCGTTTTGTTCAGCTGGACGGAATAGATGATCTGCGCTGTCAGCGAGGCGGAGGAGAAATAGGTGTTGGCCGTCTCCAGCACATCCCCGGCGGAGACCGCCTCGCTGATGTTTGCCTGGACATTCTGGTTCTGTTCGCCCGGCTGATAGTAGTCGCTCCCGGTGTTCAGCAGCCCTGCCCAAATGCTGTCCAGCGCCGCGGAAGCGGTCTGCGGCGCGGGAGTCGGCGCCGCCTCCGGCAGACCCGCCCAGATGCCGCCGGCCGAAGGCGCCGGGGTGGCCGCGGCGCTCCCGTATCCGTCCCAGATCCCGGAGGAAGAGGAAAAGCCGGTCCAGGCGGAGCCGCTGTCGGTGTTCAGGCCGGCCCAGATGTTGCCGTCGCTGGACGCGTACACATCGTCGAAGCTGCAGTAATCGCCGTAATACCCGTTCCAGATCTCGTAAAGGCTGCCCGAAAAGGACGGTCCGCCGGTGTTCTGCTCATCGTGGTAATAGAAGCTGGACGGTGTGTAGGAGGACGCCGCCATCCCGTAGCCGGACCCGGAGACCTGATTGGTCATCGCCACGGCCAGGTTTGCGTAGGCGCCGGTCTGCCCGCTATAGTGGGACAGGATCTCCCGCCGGTCGCTGCGGATCGTCTCACAGGGCATGAAGAAGGACAGCCCGTGGGCATGGGACGCGATGTCCGCGGTGGCGCAGTTGTGGCAGACCGCCTGCTGGGCGGCGCTCTTCAGCGCGGCGCTTTCCTGGGGGAGCAGCGCGGAGAAGGCATCGCACATGTCCTCCACGTCCACCAGGTCCGACGCTTCGGAATCCGACAGTTTGCCGAAGGACGTCAGCCGGTTCCGCAGGCGGATCACGCCGGAAAGGTTGCTCTGCATCTGGTCCGTGAGGGCCGCGCTGAAAGCGTTGGCCGCGTCCATCACCGCCGGCATCCGGGCGGTTTCGATCACGGACATGGTGGCCGTTTCCGCGAAACGCCCCTTCGAGTTGTCCGCCACATAGGTCTCCGCCATGGCAATCGCGACGCTTTCGGACGGGAGCGCGGGGTTCTCCGCGACGGTCTTCATCCAGCTGTCGTAATCAAGGCCGGTCCCGGTGACCATCTCCTGGCTCAGGACGGCGTAATCCGCGATGCCGTACAGATCGCCGCACAGGTCCAGGCAGTTCATCAGGCAGCAGTCAAAGCCGATGATGTCCAGCCCGGTGCCGCCCAGCCCGCTTTCCAGGCCGTTCTTCAGCTCGGCCAGAGACAGGCTGTCGTTGTCAAAGTTCTCGTCGTTGCACAGGCCGAAGACCGGCCCGCCGCCGTGGTCCCAGAGAATCAGCGCGTAACGCTTCGCAGGCGCTGCCGAGGTTCCCCAGCGCAGGAAATCCCCGAGGGTGCCGGCCTCCCCCATGCTGCGCCGCCCCACGTCCTGCATCCGTTCCAAGCCGTCGTTTCCCAGCCTGTGGTACTGCACGCTCCGCGAAGAAATCCCGTACCGCTGCCATCCGGCGGCGCCCCCGGTGGCGATCAGCACACTCACCGCGCCGCTCTTCCCGATGCCGGAGGCGATCATTTCCCGGATGTCCTCGCTGGCCGCGCCGTTTTCACTCTCCAGATCGGAGCCGCAGAGGTACACCAGGATCGTCCATTCCCGTTCCTCCGCCCGTGCCGCGGACGCGGACCCCGGCAGGGCCGGCACCGCAAACACGCAGATCATCAGCAGCGTGATCAGTCTTCTCATGAAGGGCTTCCTCCTCGCGTCGCGCCCGGTTCCACGTATTCGGACAAAATCAGGTCACAGGCTGAAACGTGGCCAGGATGTTCCTGAAGTCCTCGATATTGCTGTCGGACAGGGGATACTGGTTTCCGTCCTCATCCGTCACGTAAGCCAGGAAGACGATGGCGTAGCCGTTGGTCATGGTGTCGGCGTACAGGTATTCGCCGTCCTCATCCTCCGCCCGGAACAGCACAAAGGGAATGCTGCCGGCCATGACGGCGCCCAGATAGACAGGCCGGTCGTCTTCCAGATCCTCCAGCACCGCGTCCGCGTACAGCTGGATCTCGGAGGCGTCCGAATTCCACAGGGAGATGTCTTTCAGATCCTCGTAGTATGACAGGTACACCAGCACGAACAGGCCGATTTCGTCCGGCTCGCCTAAGAAGCCGAGGACTTCCACGTTCTCATCGGAATACTCCTCCAGGTCCTCCGTGTCGATGATCCATTCATCCGGCAGCCCCAGGGTAAAATACTTCGTCGAGAACGTCTGGTCCGCCAGCGCAGCCTGGGCGACGCACAGGAGCAGGGCGGACACGAGCAGCAGGGACATGAGCCTTTTCATTTTACATCCTCCTCAAAACATGACTTGATTCTGTCATCCGACAGCGCCATTATACCGTCAATCCCGGAAGAACACAAGACCAAATGACGGCAAGCTCCCCCGGAAACCATTTTCCGCCAAGGCTTGACACCTCAACCGCGTCCCCATATAATACGATGGTAAACTCGCATACAGGAGGCTCCCCCATGCAGCACGCGCCCACCTGACGGTTTTCCCTCTCCGGCCCATGAGCGACGAAGAAAGAGGAGGAAACCGCGATGCTTCCCGAACAGAATTCCCCCGAGTACACCGCCCTGGTCCACACGGAAGTGGAGAGGCGGCGGACTTTTGCCATTATCTCCCACCCCGACGCGGGCAAGACCACCCTCACCGAAAAGCTCCTGCTCTACGGCGGCGCCATCCGGTCCGCCGGCAGCGTCAAGGCCCGCAAAACCGACAAGCACGCCACCTCCGACTGGATGGAGATCGAGAAGCAGCGCGGCATCTCCGTGACCTCTTCCGCCATGCAGTTCGAGTTTGACGGCTATCACATCAACATTCTGGACACCCCCGGCCACCAGGATTTCTCCGAGGACACCTACCGGGTGCTGGTGGCGGCGGACGCGGCCGTGATGCTCATCGATGCGGCCAAGGGCGTGGAAGCCCAGACCATCAAGCTGTTCAAGGTCTGCCGCATGCGGAACATCCCGATCTTCACTTTTGTCAACAAGATGGACCGGGCCGCCAAGGATCCCTTCAGCCTGATGCAGGAGCTGGAAGACGTGCTGGGCATCCGCTCCTGCCCCGTCAACTGGCCCATCGGCGTGGACGGGGACTTCCAGGGCGTGTGCCACCTGGACACCCGGCAGGTGGAGCTGTACACCGGCGGCGATCACGGCCGGAGGCAGGTGGAGAAGACCGTCGTCCCGCTGGATGACCCCGCCCTGTCGGAAGTGCTGGCGGAGGGCTATATCACCCGCCTCAGCGAGGAGATGGACCTGCTGGAGGCGGGGGAGCCCTTTGACCTGGCCGCCGTGCGCCGGGGCGAGCTCACCCCCATGTTCTTCGGCTCCGCGGTGACCAACTTCGGCGTGGAGCCCTTCCTGCAGCGCTTCCTGCAGTACACCCTGCCGCCCCTCCCCCGCAAAAGCGACCAGGGCGACATCGGCCCGGAAGCCCCCTTCTTCTCCGGCTTTGTGTTCAAGATCCAGGCCAACATGAACCCGGCTCACCGGGACCGGCTGGCCTTCATGCGGATCGTCAGCGGCGCCTTCGAGAAGGGCATGGAGGTCTGGCACTCCGGCACCGGCAAGCCCGTGGCCCTCAAGCAGCCCCTGCAGTTCATGGCGGACGAGCGGGAAGCGGTGGAGCAGGCCTACGCCGGGGACATCATCGGCCTCTTCGACCCCGGCATCTATCAGCTGGGCGACACCCTCTCCACCGGGCCGAAGCTGCACTACGAGAATATCCCCGTCTTCGCGCCGGAGTTCTTCAGCCGCGTCCGGCCCAAGGACTCCATGAAGCGAAAGCAGTTCCAGAAGGGCATCACCCAGCTGGCGGAGGAGGGCGCCATCCAGACCTTCATCCGCACGGAAACCGGCCGGGAGGAGTTCATGGTGGGCGTGGTGGGCGTCCTCCAGTTCGAGGTGCTGGAGCACCGGCTGCGCACCGAATACCAGGCCGAGCTTGTGATGGAGTCCATGCCCTTCCGCCATGTGCGCTGGGTGGTTTCGACCCCCAAGCCCGTGGAAGACCTGAAGCTCACCTCCACCTCGGGCCGGGCCAGGGACAGCCGCGGCCGGGACGTGCTGCTGTTCGAGAACGAGTGGTCCATTCGCCTCGCCTGCGAGAACAACGCCGGCCTGACCCTGGCGGAGACCGCCAGCCGCATGGGGGACTGATCCATGAAGAACCGGGTTTTTTCCGCCGTGGTCAACGCGGTGACCGCCGTGCTGGTCCTGGTCTCCTGGCTGTACATGATGGGGCTGGGTCAGAGCGGCGCCTTCAGCAGCACGGGCTGGGCCGCCTTCCGCTTCTACACCGTGCTCTCCAACCTGCTGGAAGGCGTCGCCGCCGCCATCCTGGCCGTCTGGCTCCTCACCGCGGGCCGGCACAGGGCGATGCCCGCGTGGCTCGTGACCCTGAACCTCGCAGCGACGGCCAGCGTGGCCCTGACCTTCACCATGGTGGCGGTCTACCTGGGGCCGGTGCTGGGCTACGCGGAGATGCTGAAGGGCGCCAACCTGTACTTCCATCTGATCGTCCCGCTGCTGGCTGTCTTCGACTTCACGGCGCTGCGGGACGCGAAGGTCCGCTTCCCCCTGGACCCCCTGCTGGCCGTCGCGCCTACGCTGCTCTACGGGTTCTACTATGTGATCAACATCCTCGTCAACGGCGCAGACAGGGGCGACTGGTACATGCTGACCCGGGCCGGCCCCCTCGTCACCGTCCTTGTGATGGCCGGGCTGCTGATCGGTGTCTGGCTCCTGGCCGTGATCATCTCCCTGCCCCTGACCTGTCGGAAGATCCGCGCGATGATCCCCCGGCGCTGAGCCCCTGTCCGGCCTTTTTCTCCCGCGAAAGCAGACAGCTCCCCATCCGGGGAGTTTTTTGTGTCACAAGTTGTTATTAAAGTTTATCCGAACTGTAACGATTCGTTCATGCCTGTGCTTGTCTCTGTCATATCCGGATGCTATGATGATTTGGACGGATATCCGTCGTGTTTGTGTCTACAGGAGGAACCGGATGAATCCACTCAAGCTGATTGTTGACATCCTGCGGGGCATGGTGATCGGTCTGGCCAACCTGATCCCGGGCGTATCCGGCGGCACCATGATGGTCTCCATGGGGATCTACGACACCCTCATCGGCGCCATCAACGGCCTGCTCAGATCGTTCCGGAAGTCCATCACGGTGCTCCTGCCGTACCTGATCGGCATGGCGCTGGCCATCGTGCTGGGGGCTTTCGGGCTGAAAAAAGCCTTCAGGGAAATCCCCCTGATGACCAACACCCTGTTCATCGGCCTCATCGTGGGCTCCATCCCGGCCATCCTCAGGCAGGTAAAGGGCGAGAAGATCGGCAGCGTGGGCATCCTGGTCTTCATTCTCCTCTTCGCCGGCGTGGTGCTGCTGAAGGTCTTTGAGGCGGACAACACCTCAAAGCTGTCCACCGACTTCTTCAGCCTCATCAAGTACTTCTTCCTGGGGGTCATCGCCTCGTCCACCATGGTCATCCCCGGCGTGTCGGGCTCCATGATCCTCAAGACCCTGGGCTACTACGAGCCCATCGTCACCGAGACCCTGACGCACTTCGTCTCGTCCGTCAAGGCCGGCGCGTGGTCCGCTCTGGGCCAGGACCTGCTGATCCTCCTGCCCTTCGGTCTGGGCATCGTGGTGGGCATCTTCGCCATCGCGAAGCTGATCTCGGTGCTGCTGGCCAAGTGGAAGGGGTACACCTACTGCGGCATTCTGGGCATGGTGGCGGCGTCCCCGGTGGTCATCCTGATGGACAAGACGCTCTACGAGCCGCAGAACACCGGCATCCTGATGCTGGTGGGCAGCGTGCTGACCTTCGTTCTGGGCTTCCTGGTCGCCCTGCTGTTCGCGGGGGATCCCGAGCAGGGAGAGAAGCTCCAATAACACGGCTTTCAGGCGCCGGGCATGGCGTCGGAACAATACAACAGGGAGGGAACTCTGATGAAAAAGCTTTTGACGACCGCGATTCTCGCAATTCTGATGCTGGCTGTGGTTTCCTCGGCCGGCGCTGTGTCCATGCTTCAGCAGGGGGACCGCGGCTCCGCTGTCCGGCAGCTCCAGCAGGCGCTGGTGAGCGGCGGCTGGGCGGATATCGCCTGTGACGGCGTCTACGGCCCCAAGACCGCGGAAGCCGTGAAATACTACCAGAAGATGAACGGCCTGACGGCGACCGGCCGGGCCGGCTCCATCACCCTGAAGAACCTGCTGGGCACCGACAACGTGAACGTGAACCCCGCAGGGGGCAACAGTCTCACCATCGGCGCGTCCGGCCCGGACGTGTACAACGTGCAGGTCCGCCTGAAGGCCCTGGGCTACAGCGTGGGCGCCCTGGACGGCAAGTTCGGCAAGAAGACCCAGGCCGCCGTCGTCAGCTTCCAGCAGCTGAACGGCCTGAAGGCCGACGGCAAGGTGGGCAGCAAGACCCTGGAGCGGCTAAACGCCGCCGACGCCGTGGCCTATCACAAGACCACCACCTATGCCAAGCTGCGCCGCGGCTCCACCGGAACGGCCGTCAGCAAGCTGCAGACCGCTCTGAAGGCCGCCCACTACTACGATGGCGCCATCACCGGCTATTACAGCTATGCCACCTATGTGGCCGTTGTGGAATTCCAGAAGGCCAACAACCTCAAGCCCGACGGCATCGCGGGTCAGCAGACCCAGAGCCTGCTCTACGGCACGCCGTAACCGGATCGTTGATTTTACCGCCTCTCCGCAAGCGCGGAGGGGCGGTTTCGTTGTGCGCGCAAAAATCCGCCCTTTCCGCCGATCCTCGCTTGCGCCGCGGTTCGGAATGTGGTACGATGTTCCCGTCCCGGGCACGGAGATGCCGTCGCTTTGAACACAGCCAGATCCGCTCCGCCGCATGAAAGGATTCTTATGCGCACCACCGTCCTCCGTTACAGCGGGATCCAGTGCCTGTACTGGGTCAACTATGCCATCGTCAGCGGCAATGCCAGCGTTTACTTGAGAAGCCAGGGGCTTCCGGACACCGTTATCGGCGCGGTGATCGCAGTTGCCGGGCTGGGCAGCGCCCTGATGCAGCCCAGGGCCGCCGCCATGGCCCAGCGGGACCGGACCCACGGTCTCCACCGGGTGGCGCTGAGCCTGCTGGCGGTCTTCTGTCTTTCCGCCGCCGGGGTGATGCTGCTCTTCGGCCGCTCCCCCGCCGCCACTGCCGTCGCCTGGTGCCTGTGCGTCCTGATGATCCAGAGCCTGCTGCCGCTGATCAACAGCCTGGCGGTGACCACGGGCGTCCCCTTCGGCGGGCCCCGGGCCGCGGGCTCCGTCGGCTACGCGGTGATCATCCTGGCGATGGGCCAGGCGGTCCCCCGGATCGGGACCTATATCCTGCCCGGGTCCATGCTGATCGTCTTTCTCATCGAAATGATCCTGATCCTGTACTACCCCCACCCGGAACCGCTGCCGGTACCCAGCCAACAGGAGGACTGGAAGGCGTCCGGCGGCCCCTTCCTGAGGCGCCATCCGGAGCTGGCCCTGCTGGCGGCTGGCTCGGTGGGCCTCTACATGAGCCACGCGGTGGTCAACACCTTCGCCATCCAGATCGTGAACGCCAAGGGCGGAGGCGAGGCCGAGATGGGCATCGGGTCCGCCATCGCCGCCCTTGTGGAGCTGCCGGTGATGTTCGGCTTCTTCCGGATCAACCGGCGATTCTCCACCCGCTCCCTGATGGCGGTCAGCGGCGTCTTCTTCACCCTGAAATCCCTGTTCACCCTGCTGAGCCCCTCCATCACGGCCTACTACCTGACCCAGCTCCTGCAGATGCCGGCCTTCGCGCTTTCGGCGGTGGCCTCCGTGCAGTACATCACCGAGACCATCCCCCCGGAGGACACGGTGAAGGGCCAGTCCTGGTACACCATGTCCATCACCGTGGGCACGGTCATCGGCGCGCAGCTGGGGGGCCTCATCTGCAACCTGTGGGGCGCGGACGCCATGATGACGGTCACCACGATCCTGGCGGCTCTGGGCTCCGCGGTGGTGATCGCGGCCATGCGCGGGAAAAAGGCACAGTAAAAGAGCACGGTCTCCCGTGCCCTCAAGCGGCGCACACGCGCCGTTTTTCATTTTTCCGCCAGCCACTGGCTGTCCAGCCAGGCGATGCGCCCCTCTACGAAGCGGACCACATCGTTGGCGCAGTCGATCTTCCAGGTGTCCCAGCCCAGGTCGCCCCGCAGGAACTCGCAGTCCCGCCGGACATCCGCCAGCGCCTCCGTCAGCGCCCCGCCGGCGGACAGCTCCGCCCACCGGGCCCGGACCCTGTCCATGAACCAGTCGTTCTTCGCCGCAACGATGAACCACGCGTTGGAGCGGTCCGTGGCCGCGGCGATGGGCTGGAAGGTGCAGGCGTAGTAGCCGCCGTCCGGCTCGTCGCCATAGGCCCAGTTGAAGTCCCAGGGGGCCAGAAAGGTCAGCCGCGGGTACCGGCTGCCCTCCGTGAAGTCAACGGCCATGTAGAAGTTGCCCTCGCCCACGTCGTAGTTGTGCACCAGTTCCTGCAGGATGAGGCTCTCCGCCAGAGAGTCCACGTCGATGACGGCTTCCACGGCCTCCTGTGCGGTGGCGTACACCCCCTCCGCCGGCACCACGCTGTAATCCTCCGCGAACATCATGGGTTTGTCGTAGAGGGCCGCCTGGGTGAGGATCCTGTAGCAGCCCGAGATGTAGGTCTCGATGAAGGTCAGCTGTCCCCGGGTCCGGATGTCGGACTTCACGCTGTAATTCTTCGCGGCAGTCCTGCGCTTCGTGCCGGCGATGTCCGTCACCGGGGCGTGGGCGTGGTAGACCTTGAAGTGCGGGTGCTCGCCGTCCGGATAGTTGTCCACCTCCACCAGGTAGCCCGTCAGGAAGCCGGTGTCGCCCTCCTCAGGCTCATGCACGCCGACGCGGCCCTTCGCCGCCTGGTTCTGCTCGCAGAGGAGGTAGATCCCCTGCCATTCCCCGTTGATGTACAGGTTGACGAAGACACAGTCGCTGACATAGTACTTCCCGTCGAATATGGCCCGGGCCAAGCCGAAGCCCGTGCGGTCCATGGCCAGGTTCCACTGGGACCGCAGCAGGACCCAGCTCCTGTAGGCTTCCCCGCCGTGCAGGCCCAGCATGTTCTGCCTGGCGTCGAACCGGATGCGGTAGGGCTTCTCGTCGCCGTTGGCCGTGGAGTTGCCCCGGACCCTCACCCCCGCCTCGGCGGTGAGCCGGTACGCGTCCTCACAGTTGAAGACGTCCACGACGCAAGGGACGTACACATCCTTCGACTGGATCGCCACGCCGTCCTCAGTGGTGATGTCGACGCAGGGCGCGGCCTTCGAGCCGGCGACGGCAGCGAACCGCTCCTCGCGGTCCGCCCGGCTTCGGTCATACTGCGCCCGGACCGCGGCGTAATCCAGCGTCTGCGTCTCCGGCTGCTCCAGGGGCGTGGGATCCGTAAACACGGCCAGGTCATCCCCCAGCGCCGCCCCCGTCAGCAGGCAGAGCGCCAGCGCCAGCAGCAGCGCGCGCCTCACATCGGCCACCTCCTTGGCAGTGCGGTCAGGTGAAGAATCGCTCCAGCTCCTCGTACTTCTCGTGGGTGATGAGGGCGTCCTGCTTGGTGCCCTCCAGCTTGACGATGTAGGTCCAGCGGCCGTAGGGCTCGATGGACCGGATTTTGTTCAGGTTGATGATGTAGCTCTTGTGGCAGCGGAAGAAGACCGCTGGGTCCAGCCGGGCCTCTGTCTCCCCCAGGGTCTCGCCGGTGACGAAGCGCCGGTCTCCCTCGGCGTAGATCACCGTGGCCCGGTCCTCCCGCTGCACCAGCAGGATCTCGTCCATGTCCAGGAAGGCCAGACCGTTGCGGTGTCGGATCATGATGCGGCCGGCGTTGCTCCTGGGCACGCTGGGCACGGGGACGGGCTCCGGCCGCACCCCCAGGATCCGGTCCCGGGCCCGGAGGAGGGTCTGCTCCATGCGTTCCATGCGGAAGGGCTTCACCAGGTAGTCGAAGGCGTAGACCTCGAAGGCGTCCCCCATGTACTGATCGTGGGCGGTGGCGAAGATCAGCACGATGCCAGGGTCCATGTCCTGGATGATGCGGGCGCACTCCACGCCGTTCTTCTTGGGCATCTCCACGTCCAGGAAGACGATCTGCGGGCGCTTCTCCTCCACCTGCTGCAGGAGGGCCTCGCCGTCCGCCGCCTCCCCCACCAGGTCGAAGCCGTTCATTTTGGCCAGCAGCCTGCACTCGATCAGGCGCATGCCCTCGTCATCGTCCGCGATGACCACACGAATCGGTTCCATGTTATCCTCCGCCTTCACAGCAGCTGAATGTTGGCCTTGCGGCAGGCCTCCACCGTGTCGTCCGGCCACAGGGAGGCCTGCACCTCGCCCACGTGCGCCTTCCGCAGGAAGTACACGCACATGCGGCTTTGGCCGATGCCGCC
Source organism: Christensenellales bacterium (assembly GCA_045226335.1). Lineage (GTDB taxonomy): Bacteria > Bacillota > Clostridia > Christensenellales > Aristaeellaceae > RUG11272. Next base: position 14,773 of record JBGVCH010000005.1, read on the forward strand.
GCCGATGGTCAGGGGCAGCTCGCCGTTCAGCAGGGCCTTCTGGAAGGGCAGCTCCGCCCGCTCCTCGCAGCCCCGCTCCTTCAGCTGGCGCATGAGGCTCTCCCGGTCCACGCGGATGCCCATGCTGGAGACCTCCAGGGAGATGTCCAGCAGGCGGGAATACAGCAGGATGTCGCCGTTCAGGTCCCAGTCGTCGTAGTCCGGGGCGCGGCCGTCGTGGATCTTCCCGGACTTCAGCTTCCCGCCGATGCCCATCAGGAACACCGCGCCGTACTGCCGGGCCACCTCGTACTCCCGCTCCTTGCTGCTGAGGTCCGGCCAGCGGTCCTCCAGCTCCTGGGTGGTGATGAAGGTGATCTCGTCGGGCAGTTCGGGCTTGATATAGGGGTAGTACGCCGCCACATAGCCCTCGGTCTTGCGCAGGGTGAAGTAGATCTTCCGCACGATGTCCTTCAGGAAGTCCAGGTTCCGCTCCTCCCGGGTAATGATGCGCTCCCAGTCCCACTGGTCCACAAAGATGGAGTGGATGTTGTCCGTCTCCTCGTCCCGGCGGATGGCGTTCATGTCGGTGTAGAGGCCCTCCCCCGGGCGAAAGCCGTAGGTTTTGAGGGCCTGGCGCTTCCATTTGGCCAGGGAGTGCACGATCTCCGCCTGGCGCCCGGTCTCCAGCACGTCGAAGGAGACCGGCCGTTCCACGCCGTTCAGGTTGTCGTTCAGGCCGCTCTCCGGGGTGACCATGATGGGCGCTGACACGCGGGTCAGGTTCAGGGCCCGGGCCAGCTCCGTCTCGAAGAAGTCCTTCACCAGCTTGATGGCGATCTCGGTGTCCCGCAGGTCCAGAACGGGGTTGTAGTTCTCCGGAATGATCAGTTTCATAACGCTCTCCTCGCCGTCTTTACTTACTGGGTTTGGGGGTGGCGGTTCCTTCCGGCTCCTCCGCCGTGACGTCCTCGGCCGTCTCCCCGCCGGTGCCGGTCATGCCCTCGGGGATCCACGGCATCAGGAAGCAGTTGATGTACCAGTCCTTGCTCTGCAGTTTGTAGGAGAAGGACCGGGTTTCCTGTTCCGTCTGCTCCTCCTTCGGGATGGCGGACAGGTTCTTGCTCTTCTTCTCCGCGTTCATGTCGTAGTCGTGAACGTACATCTTCACGGTGTTGGACATGTTGCCCTCGATGGTGGTCAGGCGGTACTTGCCGCCCCCCAGGTCCTGCACCTTGTACACCAGGCCCACGTGGACAAAGCCCGTGCTGCCCTTCTTGCCGTAGACGGCGATAAAGCCCTTCTGCGGGATGTTGGTCAGGCGGTTCATTTTGGCGTAGCCGGTCCAGAGTTTCCCTACGCCGGCTTCCTTCACGTGGACGATCCCGTCCACCTCGCCCTCCTTGATCTCCGTCCAGGCCTGCATGGGGATGTCCTTCTGCAGCATGCACCAGGTGATAAAGCCGCCGCACCAGCCCCACTCGTAGTCGTTCCGCCACTTGGTATACTTGTTGCTGCGCTTCAGCGTCTTGCCGGCCAGCTCTTCCCACTCTCCGTAGGCGATGTCCAGCACTTCCTGAATGGTCTCCGGCACCTCCTCCACCACCGCGGTCACGATGTTTCTGGGCGCAGGGGTGGGGGTCGTCTTCTTCTTGGCCGCCAGGCCCGGCACGGGCAGGCACAGCAGCGCCATGGCCACGGCCAGCGCGCGTCTCAGTTTCTTCAAAGCTAAGCACCTCCTCGGACAGGTTTCATCATAGCACAAAAGCGTGGAATTTGGAAGAAAAAAGTGCGGACCGTCCTCGCCGGCGCGCATACGGTCCGGGCTGCATTGAAGAACGCACATTTTTACAGCCGCGAAGCCCTCCCGCGGTTGCATTTTGGGCAGGGGGGTGTTATCATGTAGACGTCGGGGACTGCGATTCGGGTCCCGGACGCCAATGTGTTTTGAAGGAGCATGATTCATGCCTGAACAACAGATGCCGGTGGTGCTGATCCCCTCCCTGCAGCCGGACGACCGCCTGCCTCCTTATGTGGAACAGCTGATGAACAGCGGCTTCACCCGGGTGGTGGTGGTGGACGACGGCTCCGGCCCGGCCTATGACGCCATCTTTAATCGGATCGAAGCCCAGGGCGCCACGGTGATCCGCTATCCGGTGAACAAGGGCAAGGGCGAGGCGCTGAAGACCGGCTACCGCTGGCTGCTGGAGCACGAGCCAGGCTGCGTGGGCGTGCTCACCGCCGACGCCGACGGCCAGCACACCGTGCCGGACTGCCTCAACGTGGCCAACGCCATGCTGAAGGACGGAGACGCCCTGTACCTGGGCAGCCGGGACTTCAACCTGCCCAACATTCCCCCCAAGTCCCGCAGCGGTAACAAGATCACCTCCACGGTGTTCAAGGCCCTGTACGGCGTCTGGCTGCCGGACACCCAGACCGGCCTGCGCTGCTTCCGGGGCGACCTGCTGCCATTCATGGCGGAGGTCAAGGGGAGCCGCTACGAGTACGAGATGAACGTGCTCATCGCCGCGGCTCGGCAGAAGCTGCCCATCAAATCCATCACCATCGAGACCGTGTACGAGAACAACAACGAGGGCACCCATTTTCACCCCATCCGGGACTCCTGGAGGATCTACAAGGTGATCCTGGGGAGCTTCCTGCGCTACGCGGTGGCGAGCATTCTCTCCTGGGCGCTGGAGCTGGCGATCATCGCGATCCTGATGTTCTGGGTGTTCAAGGACGCCGCTGACAGGCAGACCGTGATCCTGGGCATCCCCTTCGCCTTCCGGGCCCTGGTGGCCACCCCCATCGCCCGGCTGATCTCGGCGCCGGTGAACTACCTGATGAACCGGGAGTTCGTGTTCGAGAAGGAGAAGAGCGGCGTCTCCGTGAGGCGGTACATCATCCTGGCGGTGTGCGCCCTGGTGATCACCACGCTGGTGTTCGCCTTCCTGGACCACTTCCTGGGAGACAGCGCGCCGGTCCTGCACCTCCTGCTGAAGATCGTGATCGACGTGGCCATGTACGTGGTGAACTACCGCGTCCAGGACCGGTGGGTGTTCCGCACAAAGACCGCCAAGCCTTGAGGGAGGGAGACCATGCGCGCGAAAGAGATCCTGCTGACGGTGCTCCTTGTCCTGATCCTGGCGGCCGTGCCCTTCGCGGTGTCCCACGGCACGCTGCAGGAGCGCACCATCGCGCACTACAAGGACCTGTACCAGCCGGAGGAGTATGACTTCCTCAGCGGCCTTGGCGAGGACGAGGCGGACGGGGACGAAGGCCTGGACTTCAATGACGGGGACGAAGAGGAAGAAGACTGGGGCATCGACTTCGGGGACGACGAATGACGATAGAAGGAGATCGACGCTATGAAACACGAGAAGCTGTTCCGTCTGCTGGCGCTGCTGTGCGCCGTGCTGATGCTGCCGCTGCTGGCCGCGGCGGAGGGGGATGACGACCTGCTGATCGAGGAGGCCGAGGGAGTGGCGCCCACCTACGCGCTGGACCCCCTGCCCATCGACTTCTCCTTCGGCCACGTGGCCGCGGAGGAGAGCTTCACCGCGGACGGTTATGAAGATCCCAGCCTGTCGGTGAAGGTGGAGAAGATCGTCGACGGCGAAACCACCTGGAACGTGGCCCGGGTGAAGATCGCCGATCCCAGCCAGCTGCGCACCGTGGTCACCGCCAAGGGCAAGACCAACAAGATCTCCACCATGGCGAAAAAGGTCAACGCGGTCATCGCCATCGGCGGCGAGTACTTCGCCAGCGACGAGGGCGGGTTCATCGTCCGCATGGGCAAGGTGCAGCAGAGCCGCAAAACCCCCTACGACACCCGGGACCTGCTGTGCGTCGACGAGAACGGCGACTTCCACATCCTGGTCCGAAAGCGGGACGTGAAGGTCAACGGCAAGGCGAAATCCATCAACCCGGACTTCACCGCCCAGCTGAAGGCCCTGACCGAGGAGCACACCCTGGTCAACGTCTTCGACTTCGGCCCGGCCCTGGTGATCGACGGCGAGCTGGCCGCGATCCCCGAAAACCACCACTACGCCTTCAACCTGCACGGAAGAGAGCCCCGCTGCGCCATCGGCCAGGTGGGCCCGCTGGAGTACGTGCTGGTGGTGGTGGACGCCGCCCGGGACGGCAAGAGCGGTGCCACAGCCGAGCAGCTGGCGCAGTTCATGCTGGATCAGGGCTGTGTCCAGGCCTACAACCTGGACGGCGGCAACAGCGCCCTGATGTACTTCCACGGAAAGAACTACTCCAATAAGTCCGAAAGCGCCGAGCGCTCGGTGTCGGACATCATCTACTTCGCCACCCTGATCGATTCCGGCCTGGACGGCAAATAACCGGAGGAGAGGATTCGCAGCATGGACGCAACCCTGTTTCAACTCTCCGCCACGGGATACGGGCTGGCCTGCCTGGCCGCCCTGCTGCACGGGCTGGCGCTGACCTTGCCGGGCACGCTGAAGCAAGGCCTGGGCTGGGGCGGCTTCGTCCGGTTCGCGGTGGCGGTGACCCTCTGCACCCTGCTCTGCGCGCGCCTGGCGTTCGTGCTGCCGGACCTGCTGATGGGCTTACTGAGCCAGGCCGACATCATCAAGGAGCACAACAGCATCTACATGGACGCCATCGGCAGCGCGGTGCCGGCCCTGTATTTCTGGGAGGGCGGCTATGCCCTGGCCGGCGCCGTCCCCGGAGCGATCCTTGGGGCCAAGCTGGCGGAGAAGTGGACCAAATCCCCCGCGGGGTTCTTCCGGGATCAGCTGGCCGCGGCCCTGCCCGCCGCAATCCTGATCGAGCGCCTGGCGGAAGGAGGCACCGGCTTGGGCGCGGGCATGGAGACCGCTTCCCCCCTGCTCAACCGGCTGGGCTTCACCGAGCATCCCCTTTGGCTCTACGAAGCCCTGCTGGCGCTGGCGGTCCTGATCGTCATGTTGATCCTCCGGGGCCTTCTCCAGGAAACGGAAGGCGATCTGCTGCGCCTGTTCCTGGTGATCTTCTGTCCGCTTCTCATCGCCATCGAGGCGCTGCGCCCCCTGACGGGCCACATGGTGATCCACTTCGTCAACCTGACCCAGGTGACGGCCATGGTGCTGATCCTGAGCGTGCTGATCCGCTGGAGCAGGCGGCTGCGGCGGAACGGGCACCTGAAGAAGGGGCAGGCCATCGGTCTCCTCGTCGGCGGCTGGCTGGGTGTCATCGCGCTGCTGGGCCTGGCGGTCTTCTGCATCTTCGGCATGGAGAAGGACTGGGTCTCCCGGGGCACGGCCTACCTGCTGATCACCCTGTGCATGGTCTCCATCGGCGGCTATGCCATCATGCTGCGGCAGTTTGCGAGCTCGGAAGGAGGCCAACGCCGTGGAGCACAGTAAAATCGAACGCATCAACGAACTGGCCCGAAAGAAAAAGACCCTGGGCCTGACCCCCGCGGAGGTGGAAGAACAGGCCGCTCTCCGCCGGGAATACCTCAGCGAGTTCCGCAAAGGGATGGAGGCCATGCTGGACGGCGTGGTGATCCAGCGGCCCGACGGCACCAAGGAGCCCCTGCGCAAAAAGCCCATTAACTGAAGGAGGATGCCCCATGTTTGAAGACGAGAACTACGAGCCCGACCTGCTGGAAATGACCGACGAGGACGGCAACACCCTGCTGGTGCAGGTGATGGATTATTTCTTCTACAACGGCGTGGAGTACGCCATCCTCACCGACGCCCCCGCCGAGGAGAACACGGCGGACGTGCCGGAGGAAGTCAGCTGCTACGTGGTGCGGGTCAACACCTTCACCGACGAGAACGGCGAGGAGATGGAGGAGTTCGTCCCCGTAGAGGACGCGGAGCTGGAAAGCCGCCTCATCGAAATCGCCTCCACCCGCCTGAACAGCGACGAGGAAGAGGAGGTCTGACATGCCGGACACCGAGAACCGCGCCAAACCCGCCCGCGCCGAAAGCCTCCCCGTGCAGGTGGTCCGCCTGGGCGTCCTGTATTCCCTCTTCGCCCTGGCCCTGGGCGTCTGCCTGCTGGTCTGGCGGGAGGAAGCCGTGGCCATCGCGTACATCGCCGTGTCGGCCGCCGTCGTCCTCTACGGGCTGTGGAAGGCCTGCCGCTATTTCTTCGAGACCCCGGCCGCGGCCAGAGAACGGCAGCTGCTGTCCACCGGCCTGCTGCTGCTGACCGTGGGCTTCCTGCTGCTGATCTTCCGCCTGGACGAAGAGCCGAACTGGCTGACCCGTATCATGGCCGCGCTGATGCTCTTCGGCGCCGCCATTCGATTCCAGGCCGCCTTTGACCTGAAGCGGATGTTCTACAAGCGCTGGTATGTGTTCGCCGTCCTGGCGCTGGTGGAAGCCGTGCTGGGGGTGCTGGCCCTGATCCCGGTCTTTGAGAAGCAGGCGCTGATCCTGGTGCTGGGCGGTTTGCTGGCGGCGGAAGGTCTCGCCGACGGCTGGTGCCGCCTGGCCATGAGAAGGATCATGCGCGCCAGGGAGAAAGCCGCAAAGAAGGCCGCCGAAGCCGCCGAACGGGCCGCCGCGGAGCCAAAGCCCGAAGTGCAGCCTGAGCCGGGGCCCGCCGAAGCCAAGCCCGAAACCCCCGCCGAGACCGAGCCGGAGGCCCCCACTGAGCGCCGCCACAAGCCGGTCTTCGGCCACACCAAGGCGGAGGATCCCTTCAAGACCGACAAGAAGCCTTCCATGACAGAAGAAAAGCCCGAAGAACCGAAAGAAGCAAAAGAAGAGGAAAAAGAAGAAAAAGCCGACGGAGCCGTCAGCCTGAAAAAGGAATGACATTCTCCGCCATTCAGAAAAGGGGTCTCGCGCCGTGAAGCGCGAAACCCCTTTTTCGTTGGTCATTCCGCCTCCTGCGGGTCATCGTGCATATCCCGAAGGAAGCAGCACATCAGCTGTTCCGCGGCGGTCTCGTTGCCGTTGTTGGTCCGGATGCACAGGTAGGACTCCCCCGCGCTTCCGTACAGGATCGCGTTGAGCCGCGGAAGCGACGCCACCGGGATGCCGTAGAGCCGCGTCTCGCCGTCCGGCCCCTTCCAGCGGCCCTTCTCCGTGCCGACGCCGTATTCCGCGCAGGCCCGGGTCACTTCCCCGATGGTGTTCAGGGGCATCAGGATCCCGGTCTCGGCGTAGTTCTGGAACTCCTCCTTGGGAACGATCAGCAGGTCGCCCTCCCCGGCGAACATCACGCGGATCGCGATGGCCTGCATACCGGACTCATCCGGCGTGATGAAGGAGCACTCGAAGGCGTCCTGGGGCGGGAGCCCGGACTTCGCGAGGGCCTCCGTCGATTCCTCAAACTCGTCCTGCCGGCACTGCTCCAGCCAGGCGCTCAGCACGTCGCGGTTCCCCACGCCGTACACGATGCACTCCAGCTTCCGGTCCTCGGCGGGCTTCGCCTCCGTGACGGTGAAGAACAGGTTCAGGCCCAGGACCAGCGCGCCCACCAGCAGGATATACTGCCACCACCGGTAGCGGAAGTGGTTTTCCACGTGCTTGGCGGTCAGGGGGATCTTCACGCAAAGGCCTCCTTCCGGAAAGCGCGGCCAGCCTGAGCAGCTGCCGCGCGTCGTTCAGCGGATGGGTTTCATGGTGGGGAACAGCAGCACGTCCCGGATGGTGGGGCTGTCGGTCATCAGCATGACCATGCGGTCGACGCCGATGCCCAGGCCGCCGGTGGGGGGCATGCCGTATTCCAGCGCGCTGACGAAGTCCTCGTCGATCTCGGCGAAGATCCCCTGGGTCCGGCGCAGCTCCACCTGCTCCTCAAAGCGGCGGCGCTGGTCGATGGGGTCATTCAGCTCGGAGAAGGCGTTGCCCATCTCATGGCCGGTGATGAAGAACTCGAAGCGCTCGGTGAGGGCGGGATTCTCCGGCTTGCGCTTGGCCAGGGGGGAGATCTCCACGGGGTAGTCGACGATAAAGGTGGGCTGGATCAGGGTGGGCTCCACATACTCGTCGAAGAGCGCCGCCAGGCAGTCGCCCCGGCGGGCGTCCTTCTCCACGTGGATCTCCCGCCTGGCCATCTCGGCCCGGGCTTCCTCGTCGCTCTGCCACACCGTCCAGTCGACGCCGCAGGCTTCCTTCACCGCGTCCGCCATGGTGACGCGCCGCCAGGGCGCCGCCAGGTGGATGGTCTGGCCCTGGTAGAGCACGTCGCTGGACCCCGTGGCCTGGATGGCCACGTACTCGAACATCTGCTCCACCATCTCCATGACCTCGTGGTAGTCCACGTAAGCCTGGTAGGTCTCCAGGGAGGTGTACTCCGGGTTGTGGGTGGCGTCCATGCCCTCGTTGCGGAACACGCGGCCCAGCTCGTAGACCCGCTCAAAGCCGCCCACGATGAGGCGCTTGAGATAGAGCTCCGTCTCGATGCGCAGGAGCATGTCCAGGTCCAGGGCGTTGTGATGGGTGCGGAAAGGCCGGGCCGCGGCGCCGATCTCCACGGTCTGCAGCACGGGGGTGTCCACCTCCAGGAAGCCCCGGCCGTCCAGGAAGTTCCGCACGGCGGTGATGATCTTCGACCGCTTGACGAACAGGTCCCGGACCTCCGGGTTCACGATGGTGTCCACATAGCGCTGACGATACCGCAGGTCCGTGTCCACCAGCCCGTGGAACTTCTCCGGCAGCACCTTCAGGGACTTCGTCAGCAGCGTGATCTCCGAGGCGTGGACGGAGATCTCACCGGTCTTCGTCTTGAACACCGTACCCTTCAGGCCCACGATGTCGCCGATGTCCCACTGCTTGAAGGCGGCGTAGGCCTCGTCCCCCACGTCGTCGCGGCGGACGTAGATCTGCACCTCGCCCTCGCCGTCCAGCAGGTGGGCGAAGGACGCCTTGCCCATGACCCGGCGGCTGATCATGCGCCCGGCCACGGCCACTTCCCGCCCCTCCAGGGCGTCAAAGTCCCCGGCGATGGCGGCGGAGCGGTGGGTCACCGGGTAGTGGGTGATGGTATAGGGGTCCTGTCCGGCGTCCAGGAGCGCCTGCAGTTTCTGCCGGCGGATGATCTCCTGCTCGCTCAGGGGCGGCGTGCCGGGGGTCACGGGATAATCTGGCATGGCGGTTTCACTCTCTTCCTGCGCGCGGCGGTTTACAGCTGGTCGCCCTTCTCGATCTCTTCCACCCGGTAGATCAGGGTGTACCCGTCCAGGGCGATGGTGACGGTGTCTCCCTGGACAGCGCCGATGAGGCTGCGGCCCACTTCGCTCTCGTCGGAGATGCGGTCGTGGATCGGGTCGGCTTCCTGGGCGCCCACGATGGCATAGCGCACGGTCTCGCCCTTAGTGGCCATAAAGTCATCGTTGGTCTCGGAGAGGGTCACCAGGGTGACGGTGGTGCCCACGGACACCTGGTCGTTGGTGATTTCGTCATCGCCGACGACCTCCACCACCCGGAGGAAGTCCTCCAGGTCCGCGATTTTGGTCTCGTTCTCGGCCTGCTTCTTCTTGGCCTCGGTGTACTCGGCGTTCTCGCTGAGATCGCCGTAGGAGCGGGCGAATTCGATCTCGCGGGCGATCTCGTTGCGGGTCACGGCGATGCGGTGATCCAGCTCGGCCTGCAGCTTTTCCAGGCCGGCCCGGGTGATCCTTCTGGTTTCAGCCATAATGGGGTCTCCTTTCAGGATGCAATCAACATCAAACAAGCACCGCGGCCGGTGCTGTTTCCCGCTGATTATACAGGAAACAGGGCGCTTTGTCAACGCTTGGCGAAAATTGTGCCGCGGGTCAGGGAATATACAGCTGATAGATGGACGTCACGGTCTTGCCCGGGCTGACGGTGTAGTCCAGCCGCCACATGTGACCGTCGGCGGTGTAGGCCACATAGCGGATGATCCAGCCGCCCTCCTCCTGCTTGTAGATCTTGCCGGTGCCGTCGTCGTTGGCGTAGAGGCCCCGGTTGCCCGACGCGCTCTCCACCTGGCCCATGTCCCGGAATTTTGCCACCACGTCGTCCATGCTCATGCCCACAGCGGTGTTCCGCGGAGCCTTGATGGCGGAGGTGCTGTAGGAGATCTCCACCAGGTAGCGGGTGCCCGCCACCCGCTGGTAAGTCACATAGCCCCAGCTGTACCGGCAGCGGATGCAGTCCCTGAAGCCGGAGATTTCCACGTCCTCCCGGCTGTCCTCCTCCCCGAAGCTCTTCACGAAGGCCTCGTAGGTGGTGGCGTTCAGCTTGACGGAGCCCACGTCGGCCGCGTCGTTGGACACGTAGGCCTTCTTGGGGACAGGGGTCTTGTCGATCTTGTAGCCCACCTCCAGGACGTTGCCCGACTTGCCGTAGCGGTTCACGGCCACGGCCTGCAGCGTGGACTTGCCGTTGGGCAGCTTGATGGGGGTGCCGTCATAGATTGGGCTGTCCGCGTCCGGGATGGAGCCGTCGATGGTGTAGTAGATCGTGACGTCCGGGTCCGTCTCATCCTTGCTGGGGAACAGGCGGACATACTGGGTCTTGTTGTAGGTCTTGGGCGCCAGGTTGGACCGGGGCATCAGGGGGCGCGGCATGTTGATCCGGTAGATGCCGCTCCACTCGTCGGAGACCAGGTCCCCATCCACGCAGACCGCCCGGATCCGCCACTCGCCCTCGTCCAGGTACAGGCCCTTCTCCGCGTCATACAGCTGTCCGCCGTCCGGCAGTTCGGTCTCGGTGTCGTTGATCAGGTAGTAGATGGGGCAATCCTCCGGGGAATCCAGATGCAGGGTGATGCGGTATTCGAACAGGCCGGCGGTGCGGTCCGCCACGGGCTGGGACGGCAGCAGCGAATCCCGATCCCGCCGGAAGGTGGCGTCGCCGGTTTTCTGGTAAGCCGTCTGCATCAGCTTCGCGGCCTCCACTTCCCGGCCGTCCGCCAGCATGATGCGGATCTCGTTGGTGTAGGGGTCGATCCTGGAGGGAACCACCTCGGTGTACAGGTAGACGTAAATCTCCTCCGCCTCCGCCGTGCGGCCCACCGCCACATATGCCTCCGCCAGGTTCATCAGACCGTTGACATTGACCTCCCCGGCCTTCTCGTCCTTGGCGCGGGCCGTCTCGTAATTGCGGATGGCGGCGTCGAAATCGCCCGTCTGCGCCTGCTCCTCCGCCACATGCCAGATGGCCTCGGTGTCCGCGTCCTCCGCCTCCCAGAAGAGGAAGCCGTCGCGCCGCACGATAAAGCGCTGGCCGTCGTCGGTGCGCATCAGCCACCACAGGGACCCCACCGCCCCCAGGAGCGCCGCGGCCGCGATGATCACCAGGATCAGGGACCAGTTGACGCCGCGGCGGCCGATGACGGTCCTTCGGCGGTTCCGGTGGGCGTGGGACATTCCCTGCAGCGCGGCGGCGCTCTGGTCTCCGTACACATAGCCCTCCCGCCGGTCGATGGCCGGATCGTTCAGGAGGGTGCCGTCGGCCTCATAGACTTCCGGGCTGGCGTACACCGGCACCTGACCGTCCGCGGTGGGGCGGACTTCCGGGTCGATGTAGGTCCGGCCGGTCCCCTGGCGTTCCATCCAGATGGGGGGCTTGTCGGAAGCCGCCTCTTCCCGGGCTTTCTTCCCCTGGCGGATGGCCATCACGCCCGTGTCCCGGTTTTCTCCCCGCGGCAAAAGCTTCCCGCAGTCCGGGCAGACCGCGTCATCATTGTTGCTGTAAAAGCCGCAGAAGGGACAGAGCATGTTGTTCTCCTTTGTCGTGAAAGCTTATGTCTCGGCCAGGCCCTTGAGGACGCCGTAGTCCGGGTCGTCGGAGAAGTCCCTGGCCTTGGCCAGGCCGCCCAGGCGCTCGATGGCCGCCCGGAGCTCGATCCAGTCCACGTAGCCCGTGGCCGGGTCCTCCGCCGCCCGCATCAGTTCCGGCAGCGCCCGCTCATCCCCCAGCTTTCCCAGATAGCTGGCGAACAGCGCCCGCTGCTCGGGGTGCGCCTTGAAGAGCTTCATGGCCGCCTGATACACCTGCTCCTGGCCGGGGTAGTTCACCAGCACGTCCAGCAGCGCCGCCTGACCCGCCGCGTTGGCCCTGGGCAGGGCTTCCACCATGGGCTGCACCGCGCTCTTTCCCATCTCCGCCAGGGAGTCGATGGCGTTGTCCGCCAGCTCGTCCTCCACCTCCCGGTTCAGCTGCCAGCCGATGTAGAGCATCTTGGGCTGGGTGCTGCCCAGGTTGCGCAGCAGGCCGATGGCCGTCATCCGGGCCTCGTTCCCGGCTTCCTCGTCCTTCAGCAGGGCCACCAGCCGCTTCTCGCAGGGCTTGCCCACCGCTTCGATCTGCTCCAGCAGCAGCTCCGGCACCGGCACCCCTTCCGTGCAGTAGGCGCGGAGCCAGTCCACCAGATCCTTGGGATCCTCAAACTGGGTGAAATACGCGCCCGGGGTGATGCCGTCCAGCCAGTCCGCCGGGGTGTTCAGGAAGGCCATGTATGCTTTCGGCAGGTCCGCCTCCATGGCGTCCACATTCCGGTATTCCTTCCGGTGGGTCTCCACCCAGCGGGCGGTATAGTCCGCGAACCGTGCGTCGAAATCGATGGTCTCAAACATCGCTGTCCTCCCCCTTCTCCGACGCCCCGGCCATCAGCGTCTTCAGCTCGTCGGTGGTGAAAAAGTAACGGCTTCCGCAGAAATGGCAGCAGAGCTCCGCGCCCTTCCCGTCGTCGATGATCTCCTGCAGATCCGCCCGGCCCATGGAGATCAGCGCCTTCTCCATGCGCTCCCGCGAACAGGTGCAGCGGTACGCCACCGGGGTGCGGTCCAGCAGTTCCGGCTCCAGGCCCCGGAACCAGTCCTCCGCCAGCTCCTCCTTGGGGGCCGCGGCCAGTTCCCGGCTGATGTCCGCGAACATGGGGCTGCGGAGTTCCAGCTGCTGGATGGTGGCCTCCTCGCAGCCGGGCATGGGCTGAATCAGCAGGCCGCCGGCCCGCAGCACCCGCTCGCCGCTGGTCAACACCCCCAGGGCCACCAAGGAGGGCTGCTGCTCGGACACGGTGAAGTAGTTGGCAAAGTCCACGGCGATCTCCCCGCTGACCAGCTCGCACTGGCCGATGTAGGGCTCCCGCAGGCCCAGGTCCTTCACCACGCTCATGCGCCCCGCGCAGCCCACGGCGCCACCCACGTCCAGCTTGCCGTCGGCCCGGAGCGGCAGGTCCACCCTGGGGTTGTCGCAGCAGGCCCGGACGCTGTCCCGATCCGCCACCGCCACCAGGGTCCCCATGGGGCCGCCGCCCTTCACCGTGACGGACACGGACTCCCCGTCGCCCTTCAGCATGACGCCCATCATCAGCGTGCCCGTCATCAGCCGCCCCAGGGCCGCCGTGCACAGGGCGTTGGCGTTGTGCAGGTCGCTGCAGCGCTGGGTCAGGGCCGTGGTGTCGCACAAAAGCACCCGGGCCTGGCCGTTCATGAGGCTCAGGTGCAGCATTTCATCGCCAGTCCGGCGCTCGATCTTCATGGTGATTGCTCCTTCTCCCCGGGAAAGGGCCTGCGCGCCGCTACGTGCCAGCGCTCCTCCGCCGCCCCGGGGGCCGTCATGCGGCTGTTTCCGTAGAATGATATCTCGCCGAATCCCGCCAGCTCCAGCGCCCGGCGCAGTTCCTCCATGCTCCAGGCCCGCTGCCGCTGCTCCTCGTCCATCCGCCGATAACGGCCGTCCGCCTCCCGGACGAAGATGCACAGGTGCATGCCCACGCACCGGGTCTTCGCCTGCCAGCGGTTCTGCCACATGTACGTCACATGGGCCGTGTCTTCGCAGATCGTCCGGCTGCCCAGGGTGTGCTCCAGTTTCCGGGGGGTGGACACGTCGAAGAACAGCCCGCCGCCCGGGGTCAGGGCCTCATATGCCGCTGACAGAAAGTCCGCCAGGTCCCGGTCCGACGTCAGATAGTTGACCCCGTCGCAGGTAGCCAGCACCGCGTCCACGGGCCGGTGCAGCTTCAGCTTCCGCATGTCCTGCCGGACGAATACTGCCGGGACGCCGGCGCTCCGGGCCTTCTGGGCCGCGATCCACAGCATCTCCTGGCTGATGTCCGCGCCGGTGACGGTGAAGCCCAGCCGCTGCAGCGGGATGGTGAGGCCGCCGGTGCCGCAGGCGCACTCGCAGATCCGCCCCCCGGTGATGCCCATGCGGGCCATCATGTCCCGGTAAAAGCGGGCCCAGGAGTCGTAGTCCACCCCGGCCATCAGCTCGTCATACACCTCGGCAAAGCTCGTGTACATCCGTTACGCCTCCGGCTTTTCGGAGTTGTCGGGGGTCTCCTCCGGCAGGTCGTCCTCTTCTTTGTACAGGCCCCGGTTGACCTTCGCGCCTTGAATCCGGCTGTTGATGAACCGGTCGAAAACCGCGTTGGTGTAGGAGGCGGTGACGAAGCGGCTCATGGCAAATCCCAGCAGGATGTACCACAGGAAGAGGATCATGACAGCCCAGCTGCCGGCGGCTCCGGCAAAGAACCAGAACACCGCGACGGCCAGCAGCACGGGGACGCACAGCAGCAGCCGGATGCCCACGCTCATGGGCAGGCGCGCCACGCCCAGCAGGAAGGAATTCTTCATCAGGTTCTTGAAGCTCAGCTCATAGCTCACCATCAT
>JBGVCH010000006.1:0-2624 GCA_045226335.1 Christensenellales bacterium
GCGGTGGATGAGGTCGTCCATCAGGCTGACGCGAAGCATCCCGTTGAGATTCCATTCACAGAATCTTCATTCATGCGTAAACCGTGTTCAGCATCTCTTCTATTGTAATTGCCATTGTATTGCTTGTCACTGTTTTCCTCTTTCAGCAGGTCGGGTATCTCCTGGTTTCGCCGCTTCCACAACTTTTTGTGCCCACCCATTGCCAACCCCCTCCGCTCCTGCGTACAAAGAGATGTCAGCGATGAAACAGGCGCTGACAAAACAAGACAACCGTAGGATGCCAAGCCGGCATCCGATGCCGCAACGGCAAGAGAAGACAAAACAGGAGGAAAATGACAATGAAAAAGATGATCACGGTTCTGTGCGCGCTGCTTCTGGCCTGCTGCGCGGTGACCGCTTTCGCCGACGGCCTGGTCAAGGCCGCCATGCCCGAGACCCTCAGGACCCTCATCGCCGGGAAGAGCTTTGAAGCCCGGGCCGTCAAGCTGGAGTGCACCGGCGAGGACGAGGACTCCAAGTTCACCCTGACGCTGGCCGTCTGTGACCGGGACCGCTTCGACGCGGCGCTGATCGAGAACCTGGCGGCGCACGACATACTCTGCTTCGGCGACGGAACGGCCGCGATGGTCATGGAAGCGACCCGCGATGAGTTCGGCGTCACGGCCAAGTGCGGCAACGATGAAACCTACTGCTTCTACAAGACCGAGGACGGGAGCTACATCGTCAGCACCGAAACCGATTACCCCATCTACACGGAAGCGTTCACGATCAGGGTGCCGCTGGAGAAGGACATCCGCTTCCTGGACTGGAGCGATCCGGAAAACCTGGAAGAGCCCGTGAAGCTGGGCTTCGATCAGCTGCTGGACCTGATGCTGGAAGAGACCAGCTTCGACCCCTACAACACCAAGGTCACCTTTGACGAGAACGGGAAACTGGTGGAATTCCTGTACACCTATTCTCCCTGGAACTGATTTCTCCCCATCGCGATCCGTGCCGCCGGCTTCCCGCGAGGCCGGCGGCACGCCCGCTTTTCCGGCCCGTCAAGCCCTTGACGGCAGGGAGAAACTGTGGTAGACTGCTTTTACCGGAAGACATCCCCTGGCCGGCGCGGCAGCGGGATGGGCCCGATGAAGCCACGGCAATGATCGCGGAATTGATCCCGTCCGGCCCACAGGGAGCCCGGCGGGTTTTTCTTCCCATGATCGAGAAAGGAGCACAGCCATGAGAACCATTTTCACTTCCGAGTCCGTGACCGAAGGACATCCGGACAAACTCTGCGACCAGGTCAGCGACGCCATTCTGGACGCGATCCTCGAGCAGGACCCCAAAGCCCGGGTGGCCTGCGAGTCCTTCGCCACCACCGGCATCGTCCAGGTGATGGGCGAGATCACCACCACCGCCTATGTGGACATCCCGGGGATCGTCCACCAGGTCGTGCTGGACATCGGCTATGACAGTTCCGACAAATGCTTTGACGGCAACAGCTGCGCGGTTCTCACCGCCATCCACGCCCAGAGCCCGGACATCGCCATGGGCGTGGACCAGGCACTGGAAACCCGGGGTCAGGACGAGGAGGACACCGGTGCCGGCGACCAGGGCATGATGTTCGGCTTCGCCTGCAACGAGACCGAGGAATACATGCCCATGCCCATCGCTCTGGCGCAGCGCCTGGCGCGCCGTCTGGCGCAAGTCCGCAAGAACGGCACCCTGCCCTGGCTGCGGCCGGACGGTAAGACTCAGGTCACAGTGGTCTATGAGGACGGGAAGCCCGTGGCGGTGGACACCATCGTGGTCTCCACCCAGCACGATCCGGACATCTCCCAGGAGGAGATCGCCCGGGCGGTTCGGGCGGAAGTCATCGACCCCGTGATCCCGAAGGAGCTGATGCAGGACGACACGAAGGTGTTCGTGAACCCCACCGGCCGCTTCGTCATCGGCGGCCCCGCGGGCGACACGGGCCTCACCGGCCGGAAGATCATCGTGGACACCTACGGCGGGTATGCCCGGCACGGCGGCGGCGCCTTCTCCGGCAAGGACCCCACCAAGGTGGACCGCAGCGCGGCCTACGCGGCCCGGCACGCGGCCAAGAACGTGGTGGCCGCCGGCCTGGCGGACCAGTGCGAGATCCAGCTGGCTTATGCCATCGGCGTGGCCCGGCCTGTGAGCCTGCGGGTGGAGACCAGGGGCACCGGCAAGGTTTCGGACGAGAAGCTGGCGGAAGCGGTGGCCAAGGTGTTTGACATGCGCCCCGCGGCCATCATCCGGCGCTTTGACCTCTGCCGGCCCATCTATCGGCAGACGGCGGCCTACGGGCACTTCGGCCGCACGGATCTGGACCTGCCCTGGGAGCGGATCGACGCCACCGAGGCGCTGCTGGAAGCCGTGAAGGACTGACCACTGTATCTTGTGGGCCCCGCGCTGTGCCGGACACAACGCGGGGCCCATTGAAGAAAAAACCTGAAAAACCGAAAAAAAGTCCTTGACAAACCTTTGAAATGGTGGTACTCTGTGCAAGCTGACCCGCCGGGAGGCTGGGGAAAGCGCGTGAACCTTGAAAACGATACAGGGAGACAGAAACGCAAGGAAATGACAGTGTAATTCCGGAGAGTGAAAGGATTGAACGG
>JBGVCH010000007.1:0-2768 GCA_045226335.1 Christensenellales bacterium
AAGCGGTGGCCCATTATCGGGAGCGCTACCACGCGGTGGGCTTGTTCGAGAACCGGGTGTACCCGGGGATCCGGACCCTGCTGCGGATGCTGAAGCGGCGCGGGGACTGGGTGGCCGTCGCCACGGGCAAGCCCACCGGGCCCAGTCGGCGGATCCTGGAGCACTTCGGCCTGCTGCGGTTTTTCGACCGCGTGGTGGGCCCGGACGAGAACGACCACAGGGCGGAGAAGGAGAAGCTGATCCGCAGCGCCCTGCCGGAGACCAGGGACGAGGCCGTGATGGTGGGGGACCGCCGCTTTGACATCGAGGGCGGCAAGAAACTGGGCATCCGCACCGTCGGCGCGGGCTACGGCTACGGCACGGAGGAGGAACTGCGGGAGGCCGGCTGCGACGATCTGGCCATGACCGTGGAGGAACTCATCCGGGTCCTGTGCCCGGGAGAATCGAAGCCCAGAGGAGCCTTCCTGTCGGTGGAAGGGCTGGACGGCAGCGGCAAGAGCACCCAGATCGGCCTGCTGGCGGATGCGCTGGACCGCTGGGGCTTTGAGGTGGTCCACAGCCGGGAGCCCGGGGGCAGCCCGGTGGGGGAGAAGATCCGGAGCATCCTGCTGGACCGGGAGAACCGGGGCATGGATCCCCTGACGGAGGCGCTGCTGTTCGCGGCCAGCCGGGCTCAGCACGTCCGGGAGGTCATCCGGCCCACGGTGGCGGCGGGCAAGGTGCTGCTGTGCGACCGGTTTGTGGATTCCTCCGCGGCCTACCAGGGCGGCGGACGGGAGCTGGGGGTGCGGCGGGTCCTGGACATCAACCGGGAAGCCGTGGACGGCACCATGCCGCTGGTGACCCTGTACCTGGACATCTCCCACGAGGAGGCCCTGGGGCGGCGGATGGCGGCCTCGGACCCCGACCGTCTGGAAGCGGAGCCCGCGGCTTTTCACCGCCGGGTGGAGGAGGCGTACAAATCGCTGATCGCTGCGGATCCGGACCGCTTCGCGGTGGTGGACGCCACCCGGAAGGCGGAGGAGGTGGGCCGGCAGGCGGCCCGGCTGGTGCTGGACCGGCTGATGGCGGCGGAGGAAGCGGACGCATGAAGAACAGAGTGGTGGTGGGCCTGTCCGGCGGGGTGGATTCCGCCGTGTCCGCCCTTCTGTTGAAACAGCAGGGCTGGGATGTCATCGGCGTCTTCATGAACAACTGGGAGGAGACCGACGAGAACGGCGTCTGCTCCGCCGTGGATGACTGGGCGGACGTCCGGGACGTGTGTGACCGGATCGGCATTCCCTATTACTCGGTGAACTTTGCGCAGGAGTACATGGACCGGGTGTTCAGGGATTTCCTGGACGCCTACCGGGCCGGCAGGACCCCCAACCCGGACGTGCTGTGCAACCGGGAGATCAAGTTCAAGGCTTTTCTGGACCTGGCCATGCAGCTGGAAGCGGAGAAGATGGCCACGGGGCATTTCGTGCGGACGGACACGGCCGGCCACCTGCTGCGGGGCGTGGACCCCAACAAGGACCAGAGCTATTTCCTGTACATGGTGCACGCGGAGCAGCTGCGGAAGGCCATGTTTCCCGTGGGCGGCATGACCAAGGCGGAGGTCCGGCGCATCGCGGAGGAGAACGGCTTGCCGGTGAGCGGGAAAAAGGATTCCACCGGGGTTTGCTTCATCGGGGAACGGAACTTCAAGCGGTTTCTCAGCACTTACCTGCCGGCCATGCCCGGGGACATGGTTTCCCCGGAGGGCAAGGTGGTGGGCCGGCACGACGGCCTCATGTACTATACCCTGGGGCAGCGGCGGGGCCTGGGCATCGGCGGCTGTGGGGACGGCCGGAGCTGGTTCGTCATCGGCAAGGACCTGGCCAACAACCGCCTGCTGGTGGCCCAGGGGGAGGACCATCCCATGCTCTGGTCCACCCGGGCCGCCTGCACGGACGTTACCTGGGTGGCCGAGGCGCCAGCGGAGGGCGTTCCCTTCCGCTGCACCTGCAAGTACCGCTACCGCCAGCCGGACCAGGAGGTAGAAGCGGAGGCGCGGGAGGGCAGGCTGCTGCTCCGCGCGAAAAGCCCCCAGCGGGCTGTGACGCCGGGACAGAGCGCCGTGCTCTACCAGGGCGACCGCTGCCTCGGGGGCGGCATCGTCAACGAAGTCCCGGATGTGGGACAGGTGAAATGAAAAGGACTTTCCCGGACGGATGAATCGCCTGGGAAAGTCCTTTTGCGCGGGCTCAGTTGCCGAGATAAGCCTTCTGCACCGCGTCGTTGTGCAGCAGGGCACGGGCCTTGCCGGTCATGGTGATGACACCGGTCTCCATGACGTAAGCCCGGTCCGCCACCGAGAGGGCCATGCGGGCGTTCTGCTCCACCAGCAGGATGGTGACGCCGCTGTCGTGCAGTTCCTTGATGATGCCAAAGATCTGCTCCACCAGGATGGGCGCCAGGCCCATGGAGGGCTCGTCCAGCATCAGCACCTTGGGCCGCGCCATCAGGGCCCGGGCCATGGCCAGCATCTGCTGCTCGCCGCCGGAGAGGGTGCCGGCCACCTGCTTCTCCCGCTCCTTCAGCCGGGGAAAGCGCTGGAACATCTCGTCCATGGATTCCCGGATCTCCGTCCGGTTCCGGGTGTAGCCGCCCATGTCCAGGTTCTCCCGGACGGTGAGCTGCTGGAAGATGCGGCGGCCCTCCGGACACATGGACAGCCCCATGGGGACGATTTTGGACGCCTTCTTGCCGCTGATGACCTTGTCGTCGTAGACGATCCTGCCGCTGCG
>JBGVCH010000008.1:0-14509 GCA_045226335.1 Christensenellales bacterium
GTGACCTGGACGCAGGCCATTCTGGAAGCCACCTGGGAAGCCCCCGGGACGGCGGCCGAAGCGGTTGAGTCTGTGGAAGCGGAGTAAAGACACGGCCGCGACAAAAACGCACGGCAAAGGATCCGATCAGACGGAGAGGTTTGATCGGATCCTTCATTTTGGGAACGCTATGCCGCGATGCAGCCGCGATTTCGGGCAGATTCCGGCCCGGAGGTTGTCTAACCGGTCGAATTGTGATAGGATGGTGTCAGCGGAGAAACACAGCCGGCCAAAGGCGGAGATCCAGTACGGACGGCGGAGAAAGGAAGATCAGTATGAAACTTGCGGAAGCACTTCAGGAACGGGCAGACCTCAACCGGAACATCGCGAACCTGCGCGATCGGCTGGAGCGGGTGATCCTGGTGCAGGAGGGGGAGGAGCCGGTTGAGAACCCCGGCGATCTGCTCAGGGAGCTGAATGAATCCATCAGAAGGCTGGAATACCTGATGGCGGCCATCAACCACACAAACGACCGGACGACGGCGGTCGGGATGACGCTGACGCAGCTGATCGCAAAGAAGGACGCGGTGACCCTGCGGATGAACGCCTACAAAGATTTTGTCCGGGAGGCCGGGCGGAGCACCAGCCGTGCCAGAGGAACGGAGATCCGGGTAGTCCCGACCGTCAAAGCGGCGGAGCTTCAAAAGGAAGTGGACCGGATCGCAAAGGAGATCCGGCTGTTGGACAACACGCTGCAGGAGACGAACTGGACCGTTGACCTGATGGAATGAAATGTCTGTCGGTAGCTCTGTCAGGCGCATATCAGGCGGCAACTGCCCAAGTTGCGAGCAATTATGCTGCCGGGCGGGGTCAGGGGGCCCTGCCTGCCTGAGAATCGTCATCGTTCATCGGTAACAGATGCATCGTAAACGTGCATGGCGCAAGACCGGATATGGATGGCAGAGCGAGGGTGGGAACGGGGAACAGACAGCGGAATACGCGCCGGGATCGACCGGCAGTGGGGTGAGGCCATGCGTCTTTTTGTGGGCATCGAGCCGTCTCCGGCTTTCAGGAACGCGCTGGCAGAGCTGCAGGACCGGTGCCGGGCGGCCGGGATCGGAGGAAGATACCTGGAGCCCTCCAACCTGCACCTGACCCTGGCGTTTATCGGGGAGTGGGCGGAGGACGTGACGGCGGTCCTGCCGGAAGTGGAGGAGCCGTTTTCCGCCTCCCTCACACACCTGGGCACGTTTGAGCGGGCAAAAGTGCTGTGGGCAGGTGTGGAGGCAACCGCGCCGCTGACCGCGCTGGCGGATCGCGTCCGCGGCAGCCTGACGCGGGCCGGGATCCCCTTCGATCCGCAGTCCTTCAACCCGCACATCACCCTGGCGCGCAAGCCCATCCTTCCGCCGGGCCCGGCATTGGCGGAGATCGGGATCCCGGAGATGGCCATGACGGTCAGGGAGATCTGCCTCTACAGGTCGGCGCGGGGAGAAGCCGGGATGGAATACACCGTCATCGGGAGGACGAAGGTGAGCACATGAGAATCGCGGCCATGACGTTTCGCCTCCGGGCGCCCTGGGCGCACAGCCTCAAGGACAAGCGGATGATCGTCAGGAGTTTGCTGGCGCAGCTGCGGAACCGCTTTCACGTGTCCGCGGCGGAGATCGAGGAGCAGGACGTGCACCAGATCGTCGTCATCGGCGTGGCCGCCGTTGTGCCGCACAACGGCCTGGCGGACAGCCTGATGGAAGAGATCAGCCTGTTCGTGGAGGAGAACTGCGAGGCGGAGATCCTGGAGGAACAGCGGGAAATCAGGTAGCGGCGAGGATGCGAAGCGCGAAAGGAAAACGGAGGAGTCAGCCCATGAGAACGGCGATCGTCTATGATTCCAGACATCACGGGAATACCAGGAAGCTGCTGGACGCCATGGCCGCGGCAGGGGAGGTCACGCTGATCGATGTGACCCGGCAGCCGGATGAGGACGTCTCCGGCTATGACAGGATCGGCCTTGCCTCCGGCATCTATTACGGCGGCTTTTCCAAACAGATCCTGGCCTATGCCCGCTCCCATCTGCCGGAGGGGAAGGCCGTGTTCTACGTCTACACCCACGGAGCGCCTCGCGGCAGCTTCCTGAAAGGGATCCGGGAAATCGTTGAGGAGAAGGGCTGCAGGGAGATCGGTGAGTACCACTGTCAGGGATTTGACACCTTTGGCCCCTTCAAACTGGTGGGCGGAATCGCCAAGGGACATCCGACGGAGGACGAGATCAGGGCCGCCGCGGAGTTCTACCGGAATCTGTGAGGTGACGCCGGCCGATGGCACTCCGTGATTATGACGGCAGGATCGTCCGACTGACGGACAGCCGGGGAAAGATGCTTACGGGGAAGGCTGTGTTTCTGCCGGCCGATGAGGGCCTGCGCGGGCACGGCCGGGAGGAAGACGGCCTCCGGATCAACGGCTGTCTCCTCCATGAGCGCCAGATCCGCCAGATCGGGCCGCTGCCGGGGTATGAGATTCTCCGGGCCACGGAACTGTGGCAGCAGACGGGCGCATATTACGTCCGAATCCAGGCGATGGCACGGAAGCATCACATCCCGCTCCGGCAGGAGTTTGACGAGCATGACGGACCGGACACCCGGTACATCGTGGTCACGGACGACGGCTTTCCCATCGCCACGGCCCGTCTGTATCCCATCGACAGCGGGAGCATGATGATCGGCCGGGTCGTTGTGCTGCCGGAATACCGGCGACAAGGCATCGGCACCATGGTGGTCCGGGCCTGCGAGGAGTGGGCGGCGGACCTCTGTTGCCGGAAGACCGTGGTGGAGAGCCGGGACAACAAGGTGGCCTTCTACCGGGAGCTGGGATATGAGATCTGCGGCGAATTCGTGGAGGGCGACACCTTCCGCTGCGTTCGGATGGAGAAGCCCCTGGGCTGAAGAAAGGGAACGGGAAGACCCATGGTGAAACTGCAGCCGGTCACAAGGGAGAATCTGGACGCGGTCCTGGCGCTGCGGGTGGAGGAAGGCCAGAGGGGCTTTGTCTCCGGCACCGCCGAAGCCCTGGCCCAGGCCTACGTCTACACGGAGACGGCGTTCCCGTTCGCGGTCTGCCACGGCGGGGAGGTCGTCGGCTTCATTATGATGGGCTATTATGAGGAGAAGCGTTATTACACGCTGTGGAAGCTGCTGATCGACCGGAATCATCAGCGCAGAGGCTTCGGGCGGGAAGCGCTGGCGCTGGGCATCGCGTTTCTGAAGGAACGGTTCCATGTCTCCGAAGTCTATACGGGAGTTTCCCCGGGCAACGCGGCCGCGAAACGCCTGTACCGGTCGGCGGGATTCCGGGAGACAGGCCTGGTGGAGAACGGCATGGAAGAGATGCGCCTGACGTGCTGAGGGATCGGACGGATGTCTCTCCGGGGAAAACTGTGCGGAAAAAGCGGAAAGACGAAAGAAAAAAACCGGAACCGGGAACGATTTGTCCTCCGGCGCGTCTGATCAAGTGAAGAGAGGGGGAGCGAACCATGAAAAAGCTCAGTTGGATCCTGATCGCGGTGTGCCTGCTGGCGGGGCTGGCGGCTCCGGCCCGGGCCGCGGACAAGGGGACCGGGATCATCCTGTACACCGCATACCGGCAGATGGGCTGGGGCGATCTGGTGCAGATCGGATGCGTGGACGAGAGCGGCGCGCTGTGGCGGATCGAAGGCTATGACAGCGAGCTGGGCTGGCCGTACGGCTGGGAGGAGCAGGTGGCGTACATGGCGCAATGCCCGAAGGAAAAGATCGGCGAGCTCAGCGGGGAAGAATTGTTCGCGCTGAAGGGCCTCATCGACAGCGCGGAGCCGCAGGAGGGGAAGCCGGCCGGCTGGATGAACGACGCCGGCACCGAGACCAGCCGGGCTGTGCGCCGAGGCGCGGACGGCGCTTTGGAGACCGTGCTGCTGGGCATGACCGGAGACGACTTTTTCGAGAACACGGACCCCAACGCCCAGGCCCTGTATGGGAGGCTGCGGGAGCTGTTCCCCTTCGTCCGCTGCTACGCGGGGATGGCCGGTGACTGGGGCTTCCGGGCGATCCCGCTGCGCACGTTCCTGGGGCAGGCGGACGTGAGCGTCCGGGGTGCCCAGGTGAAGATCTGGGAGAACGACTGCGAGGAAGGTCCCCTGGACGCGGCGGTGACGGAGGAGGACGCGGCGCAGGCGCTGGCCCTGCTGCAGTACGGCTGGGTGACGGGCAAGGCCAACGCAAACACGGTGACCGGCGGCACATACACCGTCGCCTTTGCGGACGCGTCCGACAAAGTCCTCTGCAGCTTTGAACTGTACCGTGGGCTGCTGGTCACTCGGGACGGCATGTACAGCCTGGAGACGCGGGCCGCCGCGGTTCCGGATGAACAGGCACTGCGCTTCGGGATCGGCGCCCGGGAATATGTTCTGGGGCAGAGCACGGTCCGGGACCTGGCCGACGCGGGCTGGGCCTGGGAGCAGGAGTCCGACGGCGTGTTTGGCTTCTGCGGGCCGGAGGAGAACGGCTGGTTTTACGTGGAGACGGAGGACGGCACGTCGGACGGCGCCATCCTGTCCGTCAACCTGCTGTGGGCGGACGGGATCCCCTGCGCCTGCTGCGGCCGGGGCGAAGAGCCGGGGACAGATCTTTGGACGTGGCTGAAAGAGGAGATGGCCGGCACGCAGACGGAGGACGGGCATATGGTGGCCTACGCGAACCTGTCGGACGGCGGCACGGTGCGCATCGAGACCGACGATGACCGCCCGCTGCTGACGCTGATCCGGTGACGCGCGGTTCCGCGACGGAAGGAAGGACAGACAATGAGAGTGATCGACCTGACCCACGTGATCCGGGAGGATATGCCCGTCTATCCGGGAACGGAACCGCCGCGGCTGGAGCCGGCCAACACCTACGAGCGGGACGGCTTCAAGGAGACGAGGATCACCATGTTCTCCCACACCGGCACCCACATGGATCCGCCGGCGCACCTTTTCCCGGACGGACTCACCCTGGACCGGTTTCCGCCGGAGCAGTTCATTGGGAAAGCGGTGGTGATCGACTGCCACGATCTGGCGGAGGGGGAACCCATCACAATGGAACGGATCCGCCGGGTGGGAGAGGACGTCGAACGGGCCGATTTTCTGCTGTTTTACCTCGGCTGGGACCGGCGGTGGGGGACCGCGGCCTATTTCGGCGACTATCCCTGCCTGGACGATGAGGTCTTGGACTTCATTTTGCGGGGCAGCTACAAGGGCATCGGATTTGACGTCATCGGCCTGGACCCCATCGCGGACGCCAAGCTGACCCGGCACAGGAAACTGTTTGCCGGGAAACCCATCGTCAACATCGAAAACCTGTGTCATCTCGACCAGTGCGGCCCGGGGCTGTTCCGGTTCAGCTGTTTCCCGCTGAAGACCGAGAACAGCGACGGAGCGCCGGTGCGCGCGGTCGCCTGGTTTGAGTGAGGACGCCCGGGAGGATCCGTGCCCGTCTCCCGGGAAACAGACCCCGCGCGCCGGCCGTCGCGGCGCGAAAAACCCCGGCCTGATCGTGCCGGGGGTTTTGATACGAATCCGCTGGAACAGGGCTGGGCGTTATGATGATTCCTTCCCGAAGCGCGCCCGCATCATGGGCTTGATGCCGCCGGCCTCCAGGATGCGCATGGCCTGTTCGCCCAACTGCTCGCAGGGGAGAACCTCGCCGGTTTCCGAAACCGTCACCGTGCCCTGTTCAAGATCGACGGTCAGGGTCTGGCTGTCCCGGACCCGCTGACGGATGCCCTTGCAGATGACGGGCAGCAGGCCCAGGTTCACGGCGTTGCGGAAAAAGATCCGAGCGAAGGAATCCGCCAGCACGGCTTTCGCGCCCATGGCCAGCAGGGCGATGGGAGCGTGCTCCCGGCTGGAACCGCAGCCGAAGTTGCGCCCGGCCACCACGATGCCGCCCCGCGGGAAGGAGGGAGCGATCTCCTTGCTCACGCCTTCCAGACAGTGGGTGCCGATTTCTTTGGGATCCGTCAGGGCCAGATAACACCCGGGATAGATCTGGTCGGTGTCGATGTTGTCGCCTACCACGACGACTTTGCCTGTCAGTTTTGTTTCCATCGCGCTGTCCTCCTTCTCACAGATAGGGCCGGGGGTCGGTGATCTTTCCGTTCAGCAGGCTGGCCGCCACGGTGGCGGGGGAGGCCAGGTAGAGGCTTGCCTCCTTGGAGCCCATGCGGCCGGGGAAATTGCGGTTGGTGCTGGTGATGCAGACTTCGCCGGGGGCCAGGATGCCCTCGTGCACACCGAGACAGGCTGCGCAGCCCGGGGCGGTGATGGTGGCGCCGGCCTCGATCAGAGCCTGGATGTAACCTCTCCGGATGCAGAATTCCAGCACCTCATTGGAGGCGGGCACCACGATCAGCCGGGTATAAGGCGCGATGTGCTTCCCCTTCAGGATCCCGGCGGCCGCGGCGATGTCCTCCTCCCGCCCGCCGGTGCAGGAACCGATGTAGCCCTGATCCAGCTTTACGTCGTTTTCGGCGATGACCTCCCGCAACGGGTGAACGTTCTCGACGCTGTGGGGGCAGGCCAGCTCCGGCTCCAGGGCGGAGACGTCGAAGACATGGGTTTCGGCGTACCGGTATCCGGGATCGGTGTGCTGCACCTCAAAGGGCCGGACCGCGCGGGCCGAGACATAGTCCAACACGGCCCGGTTCGGCTGCATGTAGGCGGTCTTGGCGCCCATCTCCACCGCCATGTTGCAGATGGTCATGCGGCCCGCCACGTTCAGGTCCTCCACATAGCTGCCCGTGAAGTCGATGGCCTTGTAGACCGCGCCGTCCGCCCGGATCTTTCCGAGGACGGCCAGGATCACGTCCTTGGGGTAGACGCCCTTCGGAGCCCGCCCTTCCAGCCGGACCTCGATGATCTCCGGCACCCGGAACCAGAGTTCTCCGGTCATGAGGATGGTGGCCATGTCGGTGGCGCCGCAGCCGGTCCCCATGGCGCCGAAGGCCCCGTGGGTGGTGGTGTGGGAATCCGTGGCCACAACGATCATGCCGGGATAGATGACGCCGGCTTCCGGCATCACCTGATGGCAGACGCCGCAGTTGGTGTCAAAATGGAAGCGCAGGTCGTTTTTCTTTGCGAACGCCCGCATTTCACGGTGGTTGGAGGCGCTCTTTACGTCCGGGCAAGGCGCGTAATGGTCGAACACGAAAGCGCACCGCTCCCGGTCCCACACCTTGTCGCCGCCCATCTCATAGAAGGAGTACACGGTTTGCAGGTAAAGGTCGTTGATTTCCGCGAAATCCACTTTCGCCGTGACGATTTCGCCCGTGTGGACTTCGCTCCGTCCGCTGTTCCTGGCCAGGATCTTCTCAATCGCGTGCATCGGCCGTCCTCCTTGTCCGCTTTCAGTGCTCTTCGGAATTGAATATCGTATACAATATACGATCTGAGGCTATCTTAACATAGTTTCCGCAAGAAAGCAAGGGGGGTTTTGCAACTTTTTTCAGAACGGATTGATTTGTGCGGAGGATTCCTGTATAATCAGGATCGTATACGATATTCACAGGAGAGGGATGCGAGATGGAAACATTGGAGCTGCTGCCGACGCGGGTGCGGATCACGTCCATTCTGCGCAAGGCCATTTACTCCGGGGAGTACAAGTCCGGCGACGAGCTGAGCCTGACGGATGTCGCGTCGAAGCTCGGCGTCAGCCGAACGCCGGTGCGGGAGGCCTTTCAGGAGCTGGAGGGGGAGGGCCTGATCACCCTCCGGATGAACCGGGGCGCCATTGTCAACCGGATCGACCACAAGTTTGTTCGGGATATCTTTGAGATGCGCATCCTGCTGGAGTCGGAGGCGGCCTTCCGGGCTGCCCGGAACGGCATGGACACGGATCAGCTTCTGGAAAGGCTTCTCCTTCTGCGCGGACAGGCGGAGGACTACGACGTTTCGGAATATGAAAAGCTGAACCAGGAGATCCATCAGACCATCTGGAAAGCCGCGGGAAACCATCAGCTGACCGGCTATCTGCAGAACCTCTGGAACGGTCCCAGCGTGGGACGGGGCGAGAGCGCCGCGCAGCATCATTACCGGCAGTCGACGGACGAGCACATCGGGATCCTGACAGCCATCCGCGACAGGCAGCCGGAGAAAGCCCGGGAAGCCATGGCCCGGCACATCGGCCGAAGCATGGACAATATGCTGAGCCATTTTCCCGAAATCACGGATGATTGAGTCCCCGTGATTCCAACGAAGGGCTTCTGATCCCGACCTCGGACACAACGCGCGGGCAGGCGGTATGACACGCCTGCCCGCGCGGCGTTCTGGGCGGCGGCGATGACCGGAACAGGCAACGGCGATGTCTGCAGAGGCCAAAGAAAGCGGGAAGTCGTTCTGTTTCCGAAACGAATGGGATCCGTGGTGGCTTGGGATAAGGCTGAATTCAAACCACGTTTCGTTTGACACTCGTTTGCCGCTGTGGTAAAATACCACTTGAAGGTTTTCTGTCGGAAGCGCGTATGATGAGACCTCCCCGCTGCGGAGACGGCCGATCCCGAAGAAGAGGGGGTCGGGCCGCCGGCGCCGGGAGGGCGAAGCCAAAGAGAAAACCGGACAGACGGTCAGCAACGGAAAGGATCCCGCGGACATGCAGGCAGCGTATCACGTCAATCGGCTCATGGATCAGGCAGACAGCAATCTGTTTGATTTTTTGGTGGACCACTGCCACCTGGCGGACGATGATGTGATCATGTCTTTTTACGGCATCCGGACCACCTTCAGCCAGTTCAGATCCAGGGTCATGCGGATCGCGAAGAGGCTGGTGAGCTTCGGCCTGAAGAAGGGCGACAGGGTTACCATCAGCCTGGTTTCCTCCCCGGAATCGGTTGAGCTGCTGTACGCGTGCTGCTTCCTCGGTGTGGTGCCGGTGCTGGCGGATCTGCGCCTCTCCGAAGCCGAGATGACGGAGCTTTGCGAAGAGACGGGTTCAAAGCTCGTGTTCATCAGTGATTTCCGCGGCTGTGAGCTGTTCGGGATCAGCAAGGTCTCCTGCGTGGAGAAGGTCGTGATCGTCTCTCTCTGCGACGGGATTTCGTCCTTCAACTACTTCTTCAAGAAGACGTGGTACCTGCTGAAGGGGAACCCGTTCTTCATCCGGAAACACTTTGTGGAGAAGGTCTGCGAGTGGAAACAGTTCCTGTCCGCCGGTCCGCAGGGCAATCCCCTGCCTCGGGCTGCCGGAGGAGACAGCGAGCTGCTGTTTGCCACCAGCGGCACCACCGGCCAACGCAAGTATGTCACCCTGACGGCGGAGCAGGTCAACCTCGCGGTCTGTCAGCATATCATGCGCTTCGATTTCAGCGAGGTGAAGACGACCCTGTCGGTCATGCCGCTGTTCACCTGCTACGGCTTCGTGGTGTCCATCCACCTGCCGCTGGTGTCGGGCACCAAGCTGATCCTTCACCCGATTTACAGCACGAATTCCCTGCCCCGGGTCCTGCTGCGGCATAAACCCAACGCCTTCTCCGGGGTCATCAGCCACTGGGAGGAGCTCGCGGCCTGCAAACGGGCGGCCGGCAAGGACCTCTCATACCTGAAAGTCATCCTCTTCGGCGGCGACCGCTGCACGCAGCAGAAGCTGGACACGGTGAACGACTTCCTCTCTTCGCACGGATGCGGGACGAGGCTCTGTCAGGGTTACGGCATGACCGAGGTGACGGCCGGCGCCACCATCCAGGATCCGGATCATTATGTCTCCACGTCTGTGGGCAGGCCGCTGCCTTTCACACAGATCTGCATTGTAAAGCCCGGCACGATCCGGCCGATCCCTGCGGGGAAGAAGGGCGAGATCTGCATTCATACGCCCTGCCAGACCAGGGGCTATTTCAACAACCCGGACGCCACGGAAGAGCTGATCCGGTACCATAAGGACGGTCAGGCCTGGGTCCACTCCGGCGACCTGGGCCACGTGGATCAGGAGGGCAACCTCTTCTTCGACGGCCGGATCAAGGACATGATCGTTTCCTCCAGCGGGACAAAGCTCTTCCTGCCGATGCTGCAAACCCAGGCCGAACAGCTGACCCAGGGCAAGTGCGCCGTGGTGGCGCTGTCAGACAGCAGCCATGAGCACATGAAGCGGATCGTCCTGTTCGTTTCCCCTTCTCCCGGCTCGCCGCGGCTGCCCCGGAAAAGGCGCCTCGCGGCTGCCCTCAGGGAGGTGCTGCCCCTGTACCTGCTTCCGGACAGGATCGTCTATCTGGAACGTCTCCCGCTGACGTCCTCCGGCAAAACGGATAATC
The DNA here is from genome assembly GCA_045226335.1 of Christensenellales bacterium. GTDB lineage: Bacteria > Bacillota > Clostridia > Christensenellales > Aristaeellaceae > RUG11272. The sequence continues at coordinate 10,285 of JBGVCH010000008.1, forward strand.
AGAAGCTGAAGGATCTCGCCGTGGACGCCATCAGCGGGACGAAGCGCGTCTCTCGCAGGAAGACGAAGTGAAGACGGAAGGATAGCGGGAAAGCCGGACCCGGACGCCTCAGGCCAGACAGAATGGGATACGGCATGTCAGGCTTTGACATCGTTTATTTGTGATATATCGTGAAGCGTATTGTGACCGGAACAGGAGAAAGACCATGAACTAACAAGCAGTCCAACGTTTCCTGGCCCTGCTTCTCAGCGTCGCGATGATGCTGGGCTGCGTCGGTGTCTCCGCCTTCGCGGAGGAGGAAGAGCTCATTGAAGAGCCCGTCATCGAGATCGAGGAAGAGCTGACCCGGGAGGAGGACAGCGCGCCTTCCGCGCCGGCGGTGCCCGAAGAGGATGCGCCCCCGGCCGATCCGTAGCCCGCGGGAGACCCCGTGGACGTCCCGGTTCAGGCGCCGGAGAAGCAGCCAGACGAAATGCCGGCTGAAGTGTTCACCGGCCGCGTCGCTGCGGTGCTGCAGAACGAAGGGGAGATCCTCGAAGGGGACACCCTCGTGTATCTGGCGCGGATCGACGGGAACGCTTCCCTCGTTTCCGTTCATTGGCAGGTGGAGGCGGAGGGCGGGGCTCCCGTGTGGGAAGACCTGGCCACCAGGGAGCGCTTTTCGCTGACAGCCAACGCGGAAAACCTGGCGAAGCGCTACCGCGTGGCGCTCTTTGACGCGGAGGGGACCCTCCGCGCGGCCGCGGCGCTGGCGCTGCCGGAACTGGCGGAACCGGAAGAGGAACTCATCGAGCTGGAGCCCATCGAGGAGGAACCGGCTGCGCCGGAGAGCGAGGAAGCCGGTCCCGAAGATGTCCTCATCGAAGAGGAAGCGCCGGAGGATGCGTCCGTCGAGGTGGAGACCGCAGACGCGTCGGGCACTTCCGTCACCTACTACGTCCGCTCATGGGACGGGACGAAGATCGTCGTCACATCGGTGACGGAGGACCTGACGCCCCTGCCGCAGAGTAGCACGATCTCCGCGGGCAAGTATTTTCTGGATCGCAATGTCACCGTGAACGGCCGCGTATCCCTGGAGGGCAATACCGAACTGATCCTGGGCGACGGGTTCACCTATGATGTGAAGGGCCTGTACATTCCTTCCGGCAAGACCCTGACCATCTACGGCCAGCTCGACGGCACGGGCAAGATCTACTCCCACCCCGGCAACGGCGCGGCCATCGGCGGCTATGACGGCCATGACAACGGCAGCATCGTCATCCACGGCGGCACCATCCAGGCCACCGGCGCCAATCACTGCGCCGGCATCGGCAGCAATGACGACCAGACCACCGGCGGCATCACGATTTACGGCGGCACCGTCACCGCCACCGGCAAGGACAGCTCCGCCGGCATCGGCGGCGGCGATCCGAGCAACTCCCGCGCGGACAACAGCACCATCAGCATTTACGGCGGCACGGTGACGGCCGCCGGCAACTCCTACGGCGCGGGCATCGGCAACGGCGGCAAGGGCAGCGGCAGCACCGTCACCATCGGTTATACGGATGCGTCCGCCGGAACCGTCAGCATCACCGGATCGTCCTTCAAGGGGACCGTCACGGCGGAACGGCCTTTCAAAAACGACAAGATTGTGGTTTACACCGGCGTCCAGACGGCCACGGACAGCCTTGGAGGCAGCGCACTGATCCCCTGGGACGGCGAGACCATCTCCTCCTGGGCCATACTGCGGGCTGCCATTCTCGCCGCGCCGGACGGCACCGTGATCACGCTGTCAAAGGAGCTCTCGGCCGCGTCGAATGATGCCGCGCTGCTGGTCCCCGCAGGCAAAACGATTGGCATCCCTGGCTGGAGGATCATGGCACCGATAGCGAAAAAGCCATCGGCGCGGCGGCGAAGGACTACTGCAGCGCGGCGATGATCTACTTCGACTACAACGCGGACGGCCTGAGCGTGAGCGACGCGGTGGACGCGGTCACGGCAGAGACACTGGCCGGATTCATCGCGGGCCGCGAGGGCACCCTGCCGACGGGCGTCAGCGTTGTCGGCATCACGGCCATGCTGGAGTCCGACAACACCCTGCGGCTGTACCTGAAGTTCAGGAAGATCGACCCGAGCAGTCTGACCTTCATAATCGACGGCGACGAGGTCGACCTGCACCAGCGCTCGGACGGCATGTACTACCTGGCGCTGGACACCGGCGTGTGGGCGAACAAGCTGCATGTCTCCCACGACTACACCGTGTCCGACGGCGAGAACACTTTCACCATCTCCGCGGCGGTGCTGACCTACGCCCGGGCCTGCGTCGTCAACGGCGACGAGACGGACATCAACCTGGGCAAGGCGCTGTATCTGTACAACCGGGCCGTGGCGGCGGTGTTAGGGGAGTAACGGAACTGAATCAACCATACAGGGGCTGCCCGGCGGAACGAATCTGCCGGGCGGCCCCTTTGAAGTGCTCAATCTGATCCCTCCGAACAGCTGCCCTGTGGCGCGGTGGGCGCAGCCATATTTGGCACTTTCATGCCTCAAACCACCGGCATTGGCTTTCTGTGTTTTGTGGCGGCAAAGTCGGGAGTCGGGGCGGCTCTGCGAAAGAAAGCTATGAACATCGGCGATCCTGTGCTATAATGCTGCTGACCTCTTTTCCTGAAGACACAGCACGGGGAGGAAGCAGCGTGAGCATTGTCATCTTCGGCGCGGTTTTTGTGGACATCAAGGGCTATCCTCTGGCCAAATACATCCCGGGCGGGCGCAATGTCGGGCGGGTGATCCAGACCCACGGCGGTGTCAGCCGCAACGTGGCGGAAGACATCGCCAACGTGGAGCTCCGGCCGACCTTCGTCAGCGTGGTTGACGAGACCGGCACCGGCACGGATGTCATCGAAAAGCTGAAGCATCACAAGGTCAACACCGACCACATCCTCCGGCGTCCCAACGGGCTGGGGACCTGGCTGGCCGTGTTTGACAACAGCGGCGATGTCATCGCCTCCATCTCCAAGCGCCCCGACCTCACGGCCCTGTTGGAAGTGCTGGACCGGGACGGCGACAGCCTGTTCGCGGAGGCCGACAGCATCGTGACGGAGATCGACATCGATGTGCCTGTCCTGAAGCGGATCTTCGCGCTGGCGAAGAAGCATCACAAGGACGTCTACGCGGTGGTGTCCAACATGTCCATCGCCATGGAGCGCCGGGATCTGCTCCAGCAGACGGCCTGCATCGTGTGCAACATTCAGGAGGCCGGCATGCTGTTCTCGGAGGATTACTCTGACATCTCCGCGGAAGAGCTTGAGTCCGTCCTCCAGGTGCGCCTGATCCGGGCGGGCATTCCCCGGATGGTGGTGACGCTGGGCGAACAGGGCGCCGTCTACGCCGAGGCCGACGGCTGCGTCGGCTACTGTCCCGCGCAGAAGGTGGACGTCATCGACACCACAGGCGCCGGCGACGCCTTCTTTGCCGGCGTCACCATCGGCCTGACCTACGGCAAGTCCCTGGCGGAAGCCTGTGAGATCGGCACCCGCCTGGCCCAGTCCGTCATTTCCACCAAGGAGAGCGTCTGCCCGCGCTTCCGCCCGGAAGAGTTCGGTCTCTCCCCCGCTTGACCGAGGTCCGGTCTTTCATCCCCCCGGAGATTTTTCTTCGAAAGTGGTTGCGCATTGGCCATATGCTATGATACAATAAGCTGTCTGTAACAACAGCACCATCTGAACAGGAGGTAGTAAACATGCAATACACCAAGGAAGTCGAAGACATGGTTTGTGTCGCTAAAGGCCCGAACCATGGTCCCGCGCCCATCCCGGAGGAAGGCAAGTGGATCCAGGCGAAGGAGATCAAGGACATTTCCGGTTACACCCACGGCATCGGCTGGTGCGCGCCTCAGCAGGGCGGCTGCAAGCTGAGCCTGAACGTGAAGAACGGCATCATCGAAGAAGCGCTGGTGGAGACCATCGGCTGCTCCGGCATGACCCACTCCGCCGCCATGGCCAGTGAGATCCTCCCCGGCAAGACCCTCCTGGAAGCGCTGAACACCGACCTGGTGTGCGACGCCATCAACACCGCCATGCGCGAGCTGTTCCTGCAGATCGTCTACGGCCGCACCCAGTCCGCTTTCTCCGACGACGGTCTCCGCGTTGGCGCCGGTCTGGAAGACCTGGGCAAGGGCCTGCGCTCCATGGTCGGCACCATGTACGGCACCAAGGCCAAGGGCACACGGTATCTGGAAATGACC
>JBGVCH010000009.1:0-22523 GCA_045226335.1 Christensenellales bacterium
CATCCCGGCATAACATCGCGATCCATCGCTCCGTGTTGGACAGGGTGGGTTCGGCCAGCGCCAGCGTGTATGACGCGAAGGCGTCCGGCGAGACCTCCCGCATCAGGCGGAGCGTTTTCTTTGACCCGAAAAAGTTCCGGTCGGTGACCTCGCACCAGATGCGCAGGCTCTCCGTCAGCAGCCAGTGGAGGCGGTACAGGCCCTCGGGGTCTCCCTTGGCGGCCCGTCCCAGCATCTTCCGGCACCAGGCCAGCTGCTGTTCTTTGGCGTCGGGGCGCATGGGCGGCCGGCTGTCAAACCACCGCCGGACCTCCGCGACGATCCGGGCGCCGAAGCCGTCGGTGTCCAGGGCGGGCACGGCGTGGTACAGCTGCTCGTAATCCTCCGGGAACCACTCGCCCTCAAACAGGGAAGGCGCCGCGAAGAACACGTCCAGCTGCCGGCCGTCCAGCACGCTGTGATCGTGGATCGGCGCGGGCCGGTCCGTGATCACCAGGGCGTCAAAATCGCTGAACTCGTCCGGATTGCCCTCCGCGAAGGAGCCGTACACCAGGATGGCCCGGGGCTGCCAGCGGGCGGCCAGGGTGTCCAGAATGGTCTGCATGGGCGCCTCCTCAACTCCGGGGCTTGCGCTCCCGGCTGCGGTTGATCCGCTGCACCGGCTGGCGCAGGTTGTGCGGTTTGCGCTCCTCCCGGGCCGGGATCGCGGCGGCCATCCGTCCGTCCTTGCCCACGGTGATGCGCTGGACGCTGCCACGGGGATTCAGGGCCTGTACGGGGGCTGCGGCCGTGCGGCGGCTCACCCTGGGCTGCTGCGGCTTGGGCTCGGAGGGGGTGGTGATCTCCATGGGCCAGGCGTGCTCCTCCACCGGCAGGCGGCGCTTGATGAGCTTCTCCACCTGCCCCAGCTGCTTCAGCTCGTCCACGCAGCAGAAGGACCAGGCGGTGCCGCCCCGGCCGGCGCGGCCCGTGCGGCCGATGCGGTGCACATAGGCTTCCGGCTCCATGGGCTGGTCATAGTTGATGACGTGGCTCAGGCCCTCGATGTCCAGGCCCCGGGCCGCGATGTCCGTGGCCACCAGCACTTTGCACTCCCCGCTCTTGAAGCGGTTCAGGGCGGTCTGCCGGGCGTTCTGGGTCTTGTCGCCGTGAATGGCGGCGGCGTCGATGCCCGCGCGCTTCAGATCCCGGACGATGCGGTCCGCGCCGTGCTTGGTCCGGGAGAAGACCAGGCAGTTTTCCACCTCCGGCCGAGAGAGCAGTGAGGCCAGGAGGTACTTCTTGTTGCCCTTGTCCACATAGAACAGCTTCTGTTCGATGGCCTCCACCGGAGAGGAAACCGGGTCTACCTTGACGCTCTCGGGGTTGTGGAGCAGGTCCATGGCCAGCTTTTCCACTTCCTCCGGCATGGTGGCGGAGAACATCAGGGTCTGGCGTTTCCGGGGCAGCTTGTCCGCGATGCGGCGGACGTCGTGGATGAAGCCCATGTCCAGCATGCGGTCGGCCTCGTCCAGGACGAAGATCTCCACGTGGTCCAGGGAGACAAAGCCCTGGTTCATCAGGTCCCAGAGGCGGCCGGGGCAGGCCACCACGATGTCGGCGCCCTTCTGCAGGGCCTCCACCTGGGGCGTCTGGTTCACGCCGCCGAAGATCACGGCGGTGCGGGGCTTCAGGTCTTTGCCGTAAAGGTTGAAGTTCTCGTAGATTTGCAGGGCCAGCTCCCGGGTGGGGGTGAGGATCAGGCAGCGGATCCAGCCCTTCTGGTCCGGGACCGCGGCGTTCAGTTTCTGCAGGATGGGCAGTGCAAAGGCCGCCGTTTTGCCGGTGCCGGTCTGCGCGCAGCCCAGCACGTCGCAGCCCTTGACCACCAGCGGAATGGTGGCGGCCTGGATGGGGGTCGGAATCTGATAGCCCGCTGTCTCCACGTTGCGCTGCAGCGTCGGGATCAGGGGCAGGTCATAAAAAGTCATACATCACGTTCCTTTGTTTTGTTTGCCGTGCGGGCGCACGGCGAGAGCTATTGTATCACAGGCCGGCGGGGGATGCAACTTTTTGCGCGAAGAACGCAAGAATCTCCGGCGAAGCGCCGGAGATAAAGGCCAGAGGCCGAAAGAAGACGGTCAGACCCCATACTCCACGTACAGGTTCTCCATGACCCATTTCGTGATGTCCTCGGGTTTCACCTCGCACTCCACGATGTCGTAGGACTGATTGTTGCCCTTGTTGACCCGGCGGGTGCCGTGGGTGGAGGGCAGGATGTAGGGGTCATGGATGTCGTAATCGTACACTTCCAGCAGCGAGTTGATGATCCAGGCCTGGTCCATGCTCATGTTGGCCAGATCGGACACGCCTTCCACCATTTCGGTGGCAAAGCTGGTGTCCTCTTTGATCTTGGCCTGCATCTGCTTGACGGCGGCCTTCATGAACTCCTTCTGCCGGCTCATCCGGGCGGTGTTGGAGCCGTCGCCCACGCGCCTGCGGGCCCGGCACACCAGCAGGGCCTGATTGTCCGTCAGAACGACCTCGCGGCCCGCGGTGAGCACGCTGACTTCGCCGGATTCCATGCTGCCCAGCTCTTCCGGGATCTCCATCTCTGCCAGGTCCGTCAGGTCCTCGGGGATCACCATCTTCACGCCGCCCAGCAGCTGGTTGATCTTCGGGATGCCGGCGATGTTCGTGGAGATGCGCCAGTCGATCCACGCGCCTTTCAGAAGGCCCAGGACAGCTGTCTCGGTGTTCTTGTCGCAGGCTTCCAGGTTCTTGCCGTAAGCGTGAGCCAGACAGATGTTCATCCGCTTGCTGCCGGTGGGAAGGCCGGTCTCGCTCATGGTCCGGACGCTGGTCATGGTGTCCCGGTCCAGCTGCAGCATGCGGATCTCCTCGCGGCCGTGGTCCACCACCAGCAGCAGGAGAAAGTCCGCACAGCCGCCGTCCCGGGCGCCGTTCATCTGCATCTCGCTCAGCAGCGGCGCGTCCTTGTCATAGCCGATCAGCAGAATGGTCTCGATGTCGCCGTTCTTGCGCCATTTCTTGCCGTTCCACTCCACCAGGCCCGTGACGGTGATTTCCTCTTCGTCCTCTCCCATGGCGGCGGGTTTGTCCAGCAGCTGGATGGCGATCAGCACGCCGATGAAGAGAACAAAGGTGCAGATCAGGGCGATGAGGCCCATCTTTCGCGAAGAGCGGCCGTTCCGCTGGAACATGCGGGTTTCACCTCAGCTTTCGGTCGGGTCGTGTTGGGATCATTCCGCCTTTTTGGTCCAGTCCTGGGCCGCGCCGTCGCCGTAACCGGCGGGATAGACGCCGGGGGTCAGGGGCACAAAGCCCAGATCCGCGTTGTAGTTGCGCCCGCCGCTGGGGGCCTGGACCGGCACGGAGACGCCGTCCTCGCCCATGACGGAGACGATGGCCGGGAGGTCCGTGCGGAGCTGTGTGGGCCGGACGCCGGTCACGTCCACGGTCAGGGTGTAGGCGGCCGGATAGAGATCCATGAACCGGTAGAAGCCGTACTCGTCGGTGACGGTGGAGGCCACTTCCTCTCCGTCGAGGTACAGGTGAACCGTCACGTTGGGGATGCCGTGCTCGTCGGTGGACTGCAAGCCGTCGCCGTTGACGTCCAACCACACCAGGTCTCCCAGCCGCCCGGGGGAAACGCTGCCCGCGTCCAGGTTCAGCTGATGATTGCCCATCTCCAGATCGAAGACATCGCTGGTGCCGCCGTTGCCGTCAAAGGAGGTGAGCACGCAGATCATGCCGCCCTCGGTCAGCCGCCGGTCGCCGGGCTTGACGGGCGCGTAGCCCACGGGGAAGACAATTTGAAGCTGATACCGGCCGGGCATCAGCCGGTCGATCTGCCAGGCGCCGTCCTCGCCGGTGGCGGTCTCCGCGATCAGGGCGCCGTCCGCGTCCGTCAGGGTCACGGCCACGTCCTTCACGCGCACATACTCGCCGTCTTTGTCAAACCAGGCGATGCCGCCGATGCTGGTGTCCCGGATCACGGCCAGGGAGGGCTCGCTGAGGGTCTCGCCGCTGGTCAGGGTGAAGGGGCCGTACACCAGCTGGCCTTCGCTTTCGGCAAAGTTGCCGTCGCCCGCCTGGGCGGGATGGGTGAGGGAATCCAGGGCGTAGACCAGCCGGTACGTTCCCGGGATCACGCCGTCGAAGCCGAAGGAGCCGTCGCCGTCCACCGCCGCGGCGGCGTAGACGGTGCCCTCCGCCATGTCGATCAGTTCCACGGTTTCGCCGGCCAGGGGCTTGTCGGAGCCGCCGTGCAAACCGTTGTTGTCCGCGTCCATCCACGCCTTGCCGGTGACGGCGGCGGGGTAGACCGCGCCGAAGTCCTGCCCGGCCATGATCTTGCCCATGGGGAAGGTCAGGACAGCGGCCTGATCGCCCAGACCGGTCTGCAGGGGGAGCTCCTGGGCGCCGGTGCGGGAGATCACCATGCCCTCCGGCAGGCTCAGGGCGGCCGTCCAGGTGTCGGGCCGCAGGCCGCTGAAGGTGTAGGCGCCGGTCGCGTCGGTGACCACGGTGACGTCGCTCAGGTCGCCGCGGCCGGGCACCAGGGTGATGACCACGTCGGACAGGGCGGACTCGCCGCTGTCCTGCACGCCGTTGGCGTTGACGTCGAAGAAGAAGGTGCCGGAGATGCTGCCGGTGGTGACGGCGCCCACGGCGTCGAAGGCGCCCTCCTGGTTGGGGCCGATCGCGAAGGCTTCGGCGTATTCCGCCACGGCTCCGTCCACGCGGACGAAATCGGGGTCGTATTCACGGAAGAAGCTGTTCTCCGGGAGGATCCATCTCAGGGTGTAGGTGCCTGGCATCACAGCGTCAAAGAGGAATTGTCCGTGGTCGTCCGGGACGACGGTGGTCCGGGTGCCGTCCGCGGCGATGAGCTGCACGGAGCTGCCGGGCAGGGCGCCTTCATCCGGATCCTGGACGCCGTTGTCGTTGGCGTCGCCGTAGAAAGCGCCATGGAGCTTGGCGGGAATGATGAAGCCGCCGTCCATGCCGGTCAGGCTCTCGCCGCTGCCCACGGTGAAGGCGTCCGTGGAGCCGGCGCCCTTGCCGCGGTTGACAAACACGCTGCCCTCCCCGTCTTTGGTGAAGGCGTAGCCGGCGGGCGCGGTGAGGGTGAGGGTGTAGGTGCCGGGGAGCACATCGGTGAAGGTGTACTGGCCCTGGGCGTTGGTCTTGGCGGTGGCCTTCACCAGCTTGTCCTCGTCCAGCAGGGCCACGGTCAGGCCGGAGAAGGTTTCCTCACCGGTCTCCCGGGCGCCGGAGAGATCGTTGTCCATGTAGACCGTGCCGGAGATGGCGCTGTACTGGTATGCGCCGAGGTAGAGGACGATGTCCTGGCCGCTGTCGGTCAGGGTGACGTTATTGACGTTGGCGTCCCGGCGGTTCTCCTCATAGAAGCGGTTCGCGCCGGCGCCCGTGCCCCGGACGGTGTAATGCCAGCCCTCCGGGATCCGGGCCTTGACCCGGTAGGTGTTGGTGCGCAGCGCGCCGAAGGAGATGACGCCCTTCTCGTCGCCGGTGACGGTGGAGAATTCCGCGGAGCTGTTGCCCCGGAACAGGAAGCCCGTCACGCCGGGGAGCACTTCCTCGCTGTCGTCAAAGACGCCGTTCAGGTTGCTGTCCACAAAGCAGACCACGGAGACCGAGGAGCCGCGGACGAGGCCCACATTCTGGTCGGCGGCGGTCTTTCCTTTCTCCACCTCGAGGTTCTTCCGGCCGGTGGTGCGGCCCTCGCCGGTGATGACGGTGCGCAGGGCGGGCCTGACCGTGCCGTTGTTGACAGTAAACATCATGCCATCCGGCAGGTAGCAGCGGAGGTAATAGTCGCCGGGCTTGACCCGGTCCAGGGTGTAGGCGCCGTCCTCGTCGGTGATGGTCTGGTAGATGACGCCGTTGCGTACGCCCTCCAGCTCCATCAGGACGCCGGGGATGCCGGGATCCGTGTCGTTGTGGATGCCATCGCCGTTCATATCCTCCCAGACTGTGCCTTTGACGGTGCCATATGTGGCTCCGCCGGCGCCGCAATCCACCGTGGCGCCCTCGGTCAGGACAAAGGCGTCGCTCTCGGATACCCGGCCGGAGCTGCCGTTGATGGCGTTCTGCCGCAGGGACATGGGCTTGATGCTCTTGTCGCTGAACTGGTAGCCCTCGGGCAGCGTGACCCGAACTTTGTACTCACCCGCGGGCAGGCCTTCAAACACGGCCATGCCGTCCGTCCCGGTCTCGGCGGTGGCCGCGAGGCCCTCGCCGTCGGCGTGGCTCACCAGGATCAGGTCGACGGTGCATCCGGCCAGCAAGCCCTTCAGCTCGGTGTTGTTCTGCTGGGAATCCCGGTTGCTGTCAAAGAAGGTCTGGACCCGGATGGTGCCGGTTCCGCTGCCGACGACGCCGGAGAGCGCCTTGAGCGGGCGGGGCGTGACGCAGGTCTGCTCCCGGTCGGGGGAGAGCCGGTCCGCGTAGGCCTGCTCGGCGGCCCAGGCGTCCGCGTCCGTGTCCCGGATCACCAGATCGGCCGCGGGTTCCGCCACGGGTTCCGGCGTGGGCTCGGGCGTGGGCTCGGGGGTCGGTTCGGCGGTGGGTTCCACCGTGGGCTCCACCGTCGGTACTGCCGTGGGTTCGGGGGTAGGCGCCGGTGTCGGTACCGGGGTGGGGTCGGGTGTAGGTTCCGGCGTGGGCACCGGCGTCGGTTCGGGGGTAGGTTCCGGCGTGGGGACGGGCGTCGCGGTGGGCAGCAAGGCGGCGTAGGCCTCCAGCACGGCGATGTCCTCTTCGAGTCCGGTGTAGGGCTTGATCGTGAGCGTCAGCGGCAGGGTCCTGCCGTCCTCCGCCTGCAGGTTATAGTTGCCGGTGGGGATCGCGAAGGGGGCGAAGATCAGCCCGTCGCCGCTGGCTTCCAGGGTCATGGAAAAACGGCTGTTCTTCGCGTTGGACACCTGAGGTGTCAGCACAAAGCGGGCGTGGGGCTCCGACATGATCACAAAAATGCCGCTGTCGGCCCATACTTCGACGGCGCCCTGGTTCACGACGCCCTCGGTGACAGGCAGGTTATAGCCGCGCTCGTTGAAGAGCCAGCCCTCGGGCATCGTCTCCGGCACGGGGACCAGGCAATAGGTTCCGCCGCCGCTCAGGGTGATGCGGCTGCCGTCGGACGAGGTGATTCTGCCCACGCTGACTTCGTTCAGGCGGACGTCGAAGTCCACTGACAGGGGCTGCGAGTCCCAGGTGCCGTCCGGCAGGGCCGTCTTGCCGTTGACACTCACGAACAGCTGTGTGTCCGCCAGGGCCGTCGATACGCCCAGGAGAAGCGCTGCGCAAAGCAGCAGGACCACCAGTTTGATCTTCATGCGGATGCCTCCGTCGGTCGTGATGAACGGTGGTTTCCGGCACATCAAAAGACCGGAATTCACCGACATCTATGGTATAGCAAATTCCGGGAAAAGTCAACCTGTGCGCCGCGGGGTTTACGGCGAAAAAGAGAAATTTACATCCCGGCGTCCGTCACGCCGAGGCCAGCACCTCGCGGTTCCGGATGAAGTAGTCCACGCCGCTCCACAGGGTGATCAGGCCCACCCACGCGGTGCCGGCGATGATGAACCAGTTGGCGTCGCATGTCCAGTTCAGGTAGAGGAGGAACTGGATCAGGGTCATCTGGCTGGTGGTCTTGATCTTGCCAAGCCAGCCGGCGGCGATGACTTTGCCCTTGCCCACCGCGATCATCCGGAGCCCGTCCACGGCCAGCTCCCGGGCCAGGACCAGCACGACAAACCAGGCCGGCAGCTGCTTCGAGAACACCAGCATGATCATGGTGGACAGCACCAGCAGTTTGTCGGCCACGGGGTCCAGGAACTTTCCGAAATCGGTAACCAGCTGCTTGCGGCGGGCGATCTGACCGTCCAGGAAGTCCGTGACGGCGCCGATGCTGAACAGGATGGCGGGCACCCAGCTGGGGCATCCCGGCACGTAGAACAGCGCCACGATCACCGGGACCAGCAGCGCCCGGGTGACGGACAGGATATTCGGCAGGTTCATATCATCTCTCCCGTCAGGTCATAATAGTCCGCGTGGGTCAGACGCACCCGGACGAATTCTCCCGGTTTCGTGCCCTCCCGGGCATTGAAGCGGATCTCCCCGTCGGTCTCCGGCGCTTCGCGCTCCGAGCGCCCGAGGGCTTTCCGCCCGCTGACGGCGGTGACCAGCACTTTCTCCTCCGTCCCGAGCCGCGCCTTGTTCCGCGCCAGGGAAATGCCGGCCTGCAGGCGCATCAGGCGGTCCAGCCGTTCCTGCTTGACCTCTTCGTCCACCTGGTCCGGCAGCAGGGCCGCGGGGGTGTCCTCCTCCGGGGAGTAGGCGAACGCGCCCAGCCGGTCGAACTGCGCCTCCTCCACAAAGTCCAGCAGTTCCCGGAACTCCTCCTCCGTCTCCCCGGGAAATCCCACGATGATGGAGGTGCGCAGGGTCAGCCCGCGCTCCCGGGCCAGCCGCAGGCACCGGCGAATATCCCCGGAATCCCCGCGGCGGTGCATCCGGCGCAGGATCCGGTCGTTGATGTGCTGGATCGGGAGATCCAGGTATTTGCAGATGTTGGGGGTGCCGGCGATGACGTCCAGCAGGCGCTCGTCCGTTTCGTCCGGATAGCAGTAGAGCACCCGGAGCCACGACACGCCGTCGACGGCGGCGCATTGCCTCATCAGTTCCGGCAGCCTGCTGCGGCCACCGCCGTCCGTGCCCCACCGGGTGGTGTCCTGGGCCACCAGAATGTGCTCCTTCACGCCCTGCGACGCCAGGCTCCGGACTTCCTCCAGGATGGCCGCTTCGCCGCGGGAGCGGTAGGCGCCCCGGATCAGCGGGATGGCGCAGAAGGTGCAGCGGTTGGAACAGCCCTCCCCGATGCGGATGTAGGCCGTCCAGGCTGGGGTGGTCAGCACCCGGCTGTGCTCGCAGAAGGTGTTGGGATCGCTGCACAGCATCCGCCGGCCGCGGTCCTCCAGCGCCTTGTCGATGGCGTCCGCCAGGTTCTCGTACTGATTGACGCCGAAGAGCAGGTCGATCTCCGGGATCTCGTCCATCAGCGCCTGCGGATAGCGCTGGGCCAGGCAGCCCGTCACCACCAGCAGCCTGCAGCGGCCGGTGACCTTGTACCGCGCCATCTCAAAGATGGCGTCGATGGACTCCTCCTTGGCCGGGACGATGAAGCCGCAGGTGTTCACCAGCAGCACCTCAGCCTCCGAGGGATCCTGGGTCAGGACCCACCCGCGGTCGCGCAAAAAGCCCAGGGCGATCTCGGAATCCACCCGGTTCTTGTTGCACCCAAGGGAGACGATCCCCACCTTCCGCTCAGCCATCGGCACCTCCGGAGAAAAGACTTCTCTCCCATCTTATCACGTTTTGCCGGGTAAATCAACGATTGAATTGGAGGCTTTCGTGTGCTATGATGAATCCCGTGATCTCAGAGGATCGGAGGGGACCGCATGCTCCGGGCCAATTACCACACCCACACCACCCTGTGCGACGGGAAAAACACGCCGGCGGAGATGGCGGAAGCGGCTTACCGGCTGGGTTTTGAGCAGCTGGGTTTTTCCGGGCACATGGACCCCACCTACCACATGGATTTTCCGGCGTATCTGGCGGAAATCGGCCGGCTGCGGGCGGAGTACGCCGGGCGCATGGACATCCTGGCGGGGGTGGAGCTGGACCAGCGCTGGCCCGCGGGGGACGTGGCCGGGGCGGAGTACATCATCGGCTCCACCCATTTCCTCACGGGCGCCGGGGGCGAGGACGCTGCTGTCGACTGGTCCTTCGACCGGAGCGAAACGCTCTGCCGGGAAGTCTACGGCGGGGACTGGTACCGCATGTGCGCCGCCTACTTCGAGGAGGAGGCGCGGGTGTACGAGCGGACCGGCTGCCACATCGTGGGGCACTTCGACCTCATCGCCCGGTTCAACCACGAGCATCCGGCCTTTGACGAGACGGACCCGCGCTATTTGACGCCCGCCCTGGCGGCCATGGAGCACCTGGCCGGGGCCGGCTGCCTGTTTGAAATCAACTGCGGCGCCCTCAACCGCGGACGGCGGCGCGAGCCGTACCCGGCCATGCCCCTGCTGAAGGCGCTGAAGGGCTTCGGCGCCGGCATCGTGATCACCAGTGACGCCCATCAGGCCGCCCTGCTGAACGCGGGCTTTGACGAGGCCATGCGGCGCGCCATGGCCTGCGGCTTCACCGAGGTCTGCCTGCTGGCCCACGACACGGACGGTCGGGTGGAGCGCCGCCGGGTTTCCCTGCGGGACTGCCTTTGAGCGAGGAGCGGAGTTTGCCCATGATGTATCGCTATGAGACCCACCTTCACACCTGCCAGAGCAGCGCCTGCGGGAAGTCCACCGGCGCGGAGCACGCCCGGCGCTACAAGGAGCTGGGCTATGACGGCATTTTTGTCACCGACCACTTTTTCCGCGGCAACTGCGCGGTGCCCAGGGACCTGCCCTGGGAGGAGTGGGTGCGGCGCTTCTGTCTGGGCTATGAGGACGCGAAGGCGGAGGGGGACCGCATCGGCCTGAAGGTGTTTTTCGCCTGGGAGGAGAGCATCGACGGGGACGACTGGCTGGTCTACGGCCTTCCGCCGGAGTGGCTGGCGGCGCATCCGGAGATCGCCCACGCCACCCGCCGGGAGCAGCTGGCCCTGGCCCATGCCGACGGCGGCTGCGTGGTGCAGGCGCACCCCTTCCGCCAGCGGGACTACATCCGCCGGATTCTGCTGGGGCCGCAGTTCTGCGACGCGGTGGAGGTGGCCAACCAGGGGAACATGCCCCTGGATGACGTGTGTGCCCTGCGATATGCCCGGAACTACGGCCTGCACATGATCTGCGGCTCGGACAACCACCTGTCGGTGCCGGACAAACAGCCCTGGGGCGTCGCCTACAGCCACCCCATCGACAGCCCGGCGGACTTTGTCCGGGCGATCCTGGAACGGGAACCTCTCGTCATGCTCTGCCCCCCGGACCGGTTCGACCCGGCGCCGGACATGGTGAATCCGGACGCCTGGTGGCTGGACGAACAAGAAAATGCCCGGCTGTCGGGCATTGACTGGCTGCGGATGCAGGTCGGCTGAGGCAGGCTCACTGACCGTTCAGCAGCGCGAAGTACTTCTTCCGGTTTTCGTCGAAGGCGGCCCGGAAGGCCGGATTGTCGGTGTGGTGGAGGTCGTAGATGTACTGGTGCTCCTGACCGCCGATGGCGTAGTCGTAGCGGCCCAGCAGGTACACCGCCAGGTCGGAGCACTGGTCCGAAATCCGCTCCAGATAGGTGAGGATATTCTGAAACTCGATGCCGCGGAGGCCGCTGCACAGCTGGCGGGTCACGCGATCCACGTGACGGCGCTGCAGCTCTTTGATCAGCTCGTCGATCGCCTCCTCCAGCGGCTCGATTTTTTGTGCCGTCGCCACGGAGGAATCCTTGAAGGCCGCCACGGCCATGGACAGGATGTCCGTCACCGCGGCGATGGCCACGTTCAGCTCCCCGCGGGCATCGTCCGAGAAGCGGTCCTTCGCCTCCCGGAGCTTGGCCGCGCTCTTGTTGATGTCCACGGCCAGATCGCCGATGCGTTCAAAGGCCACCAGGGCGCGCAGGTAGAAGTTCAGCGTGTTGGAGTCCGCCCGGCGGGTGACGTTGGGGGCGATGGTGATGATGTACTGGTTGGCGGCGTCCGTCATATGGTCCAGCATTTCTTCGCGGTGATTGATCCTTTCGTCGCGCCGCTCGGAAAACTCTTCCAGCTGATCGAAGGAAGACATGCAGTTCTTCAGCGCAACGTCGGCCATGTTGCCGATGAGCTGGCCGGACTCCGTCAGGGCCAGGGAGGGGTTGGTGATCAGATGCGGGTCCAGTTCCCGCAGGTTCATCTCGATCTCCGCGTCCTCGTCGTCCAGCGGTTTGTCGGGGAGGAGGCGCTCGGCGGCCCTGGCGAAGAGCCCGCTGAAGGGCAGCAGCAGCACGGCGGGGATCAGGCGGAAGAGGCCGTGGACGTTGGCCACGCCGCCGGAGTCCAGGGGCCTTTCCCAAATCGCGTTCAGCACGCCGGTGGCCCGGAGCACCGCGATGGCGGTGAAGAGCAGGACCGCCGCGATGACGTTGTAGAGGATATGGACGAAGCAGACCCGGATCTGCTCCCGGCGCGCGCCGATGCGGCACACCAGGAAGGTGGTCAGGCAGTCGCCGATGTTCACGCCGATGATGACGGCAAAGACTTCATAGAACTGTACCAGCTCGGAAGGATCCGTGATATTCGGGTTGTTCCAAAGGGAACTGGCCACCGACTGCAGAATGCCGATCACGGCGGATGAACTCTGGATGACGCCCGTGACGCCGACACCGGCCAGGAAACCCAGCACGGGGTTGTGGCCGAAGGAGACCAGCAGCTTGCTGAGGGTGGTGCTCAAGCCGGATACCGCCGTGGACATATTCATCAGACCCACAAACAGCGTGCCGAAGCCGATGAGGATTTTGCCCAGTGTTCCCGAAGACGGCTTCTTGATAAACATGATGAGAACGATGCCGACGGTCAGGGCCAGGGGAGCAAGATTCTCGGATTTGAACAGAAGCATGATGCTGCCGTCGCTGGCGTTCAGGTCCATCAGTCGGATGATCTGGGCGGTGATGGCGGTACCCACGTTGGCGCCCAGGACGATGCCGACGGACTGCCGGAAGGTCAGGAAGCCCGCACCTACGAGACCGACGGTCAGCACGATGGTGGCGGTGGAGCTCTGGATCATGCAGGTGACCAGCACGCCCAGAATGAAGGCCAGCCAGCTGCGATTGGTCACTTTGGCCAGCACGGCCCGCAAGGCGCCGCCGGATCCGCTCTTCAGGCCGTCGCCCATCAGGCGCATGCCGTACAGGAACAGGGCCAGGCCGCCCAGCACTTTGATGATCGTATAGAAAATGCTCATAGCATCCTCCTTCGGGGGTCAGGTTGAGGAATATCAGAGGTGGTTAGCCAACCTCAACCAAATAAACTATACATGAAAAACCGGTGGGCTGTCAAGGGAAGATCGTGAACCGGCGTTGGAAAATCGCGCACTGTGAAGAACGAAATATTACAGAAAGATGAAGCATAAAACAGCTCCGCATAAGGCTTTGCGAGACTTCGGTCTGCTATTTCTGGTCAAATTTGCGGCGAAGGATGGATGAGCCATTGCTAAAAAAGGGGCAAAGGACACACAACCGAAGTCTGGTTCACGAGGGAGTCTGACGAGGTCGCCAGGTCAAATTATTGCAAAACCATTAAACCAACAAAAGGGCCGCTTTTCGGAGAAAGACATGAAGCAAGAGTTCTCCTGGATTTGCGGGTTTCGCGCCCGATTGGCAGAACGGAAAGAACAGAACGAATTCTTTACGGTTTCATGTTATACCGTAATAGAACATGTCACAAGGCGGGGAAGCCAGCGGGTTCCAGACGGCTTGGGGGGTGAGGGATGCGCCGGAAGGGCACCGCCTTGGCTCACGGATCGGACGCGCGGTGAGGGCGGCCGAACAACAAAAGTGCAGGCTGAGTAGCTGACGGCGATCGGTAAACCAAAATGCTGGTTTGCGGATACGAAATGTTGCACAAATGACAAATCAGGTCGAAACGTGGCCACCCCTTGAAATATAGGCAGTTTTTGTGCTCAGATATGCAGGTTCGCATAGGTAATCCAAGAGTATGTTACGGCAAAAGTTACATTCTCTGTCAGAAGTATGTCATAACGAAACCAAATCGAAACAGAAACGCAAAGAATGAGACCGGAGAAGAAACATTGCAAAAGCTCGACAAATCAAGGGTTTCGGCAGGATTTGACTAGCGGCGAGCAAAAAATGCAAAAGTTTCCTTACATAAATATGTTCGTAAGACTTGTAATAAATTCGCTTTTGTGGTATGATAACCGAGAATAGTTGGGTAAGTCTGCCCAACGGCTGTCCAGGCGTTGGCTCCCATGGAAGGGAAATACACTGGAGAAGGAGATAAAACCATGAGGAACGACAAGCTGTACGAGATCCGCACGAACCGTGTCACCACAGCTCAGCGTTTTTACGCGATGCTGCTGACGGTGGCCATGCTGTTCTCACAGGTGGGTGGCATTACGCCTGTGCGGGCTGAGGGAGCGGGCTCTATTGAGGCGTCCCCGGCCATTCGTGTGGTTTCCGAACCCGCGGAGCCGGCGGAACCCGCGGAACCGGCTGAACTGGTGGAAGTTCAGGAGGTTCTCGAGCTGCCTGAGGACGTGCCCGAGGAGCCGGAGGAACCCGAAGAGGGTCTGAAGGCCAAAGAGGATGAGGCCGTCCTTGTCGAACCGATTGATGACGATTCGCAGCCCGAAGAAGAGGAAGCGGCCGCGCCCGTGACCGTGCCGGGTGTGGATTTCGCCATGTCGCTGCCCGAGGCGGATGCCGAGATGAAGGTGGGCGAGACCGTCAAGGCCGCCATCCAGAATCCCGGCGATCTGTTCCGCGTCAGGCTGACGGTGGAGAAGGCGGAGACGCTGACGCTGACGGCTGAGGGCCTGGACGTCTTTGTCGAGGTCACCCAGTCCGGTGCCGCCCGCGGCAATCGCTACAGCACCGAGGACGGGCTCCTGAGCGCCACCTTCCTGGCCAAGGCCGGGGTTTACACCCTGACCTTTGCCGGCACGCGCGGCGCGACGGGCTCCTTTGACGTCCGGGTGACCGGCGAGCAGGAGCAGGAGCCTGAATCCGTCGAGGTGCCGGTGCCGGTTGTCGTTACCGGCGGCGACACTTACAATGAAGAAACTCCTTCCGAAGTGATGGAGACCGAGGAAGCGGCCCCCGCCGTGGAGGAAGTCCCCGCCGTTGTGGAGACCGAGGAAGCGGCTCCCGCTGTGGAGGAAGTCCCCGCTGCGGTCGAGACCGAGGAAGCGGCCCCCGCTGTGGAGGAAGTCCCCGCTGTCGCCGAGACCGAGGAAGCGGCCCCCGCGGTCGTCGAGACCGAGGAAGCGGCCCCCGCTGTCGTCGAGACTGAGGAAGCGGCCCCCGCTGTCGCCGAGACCGAGGAAGCGGCCCCCGCTGTCGTCGAGACTGAGGAAGCGGCCCCCGCGGTCGTCGAGACCGAGGAAGCGGCTCCCGCTGTGATCGAGACCGAGGAAGCCGCCCCCGCGCAGAGCGATGAGGCGAAGACGGCCGAACCCGAAAGCTTCATCTATGAATACACCTTCAAGGGTATCGGCGACCAGCAGTTGCTGGGCGTGATCTTGGCGGAGAATGCCATCTCCTACGCCTGGATCGAGGACGCCTATGTCAGCGATAAGGAGCTGGTGGCGCTGGACGAGGATCTGTACCTCACCGCGCTGGCCTGGTTCGACGAGGCGGCCCTGACGGTGGTCACCGACGCCGATACCTACGAGATCACCCTGAGCAATCCGGAACCCGCGGTCGTCGTTCTGACTGACGACCAGGTGACGGTCACCGAGTTTGAGGTTCCCGACGATATGCCCGGGAAGTACGGCTTCGGCGAGGCGAAGCCCGTGCAGACCCGCGGCGCGAAGGCTGCCAAGGCTGCCCCTGCGGAAGCGGCTGACTCCGAGACCAACTATGTCGGCCTGATCATCGAGGTCGAAGAGGGCGTCATGCAGGAGGGCGTGACCTATTCCGTGCCCGTGGCGCTGGAGAAGCCCATCGAGCTGCCCACCCAGGAGGGCAGGAAGACGGTCGTCTCCGAGGTCGCTCTGTATCACATCACCGGCGAAGCGGAGAAGGTGCCGCTGACAAGTGTCGTATATAATAAGGAAGGGACAGCCATCGTCGGCTTCGTTTTCGAGACCAAGAGCTGCTCTCCCTTCGTGCTGAAGTACACCGTGGACTTTGTGTACGTGGACGCCGAGGGCGAAGCGCACACCTGGTCCTTCCCGGGCCGCGGCGAAGTGGCCCTGACCGAGGTTCTGGCCGCCCTGGGCATCGAGGGCGAGATTACAGAATCCAGTCTGGTTTTGTCCGGACCGGTGGGCGCTACCTCTCCCGAGGCCCTGTTCCTGGTGGACGGCGTCCTGTACAGCGACGTGGCCTTTGACGACACCTACACCCTGACGGTGAAGGTGGACGGCGTGGAGTATGTCATCACCGTGACGGACGCGGCGGGGGATGCGTTCCATACAGTGGTCATCAACGTGGATCCTTCTGTTACCTGGAACGGGTACCTGTATTTCGTGATGTCCCAGGACGGTGTTGATTGGTACCAGGATCAGTGGAACCACGGCGAAAACCTGACACAGTACTATGTCGGGGGAATCCCGGTCGCCGGTGGATCGACTCAAGTCCAGACCATGGTAGCTGTATACAACGGCACGCACAATAACCCGTATGACAATACCAAAGCTGTTTCGGTTTATGCGGCGGTGAATAAAAACGGCATGAACCAGCAGATTGATATCAATACGATCATTTATAGCTCAAACAATGTCCAGACGGTCACCAGCATAAATGATACTCCGATCGTGATTTCCACGGACAATGATACGGAGACTACCACCATCACCATCGGCACGCCGACCGAGATCTTCTACGACGCGCGCATCGACTTCTTCGCCGAGCGGCAGGATCAGCCTTCAACGCCGAGCCTGACGGGTTCGTACTATGTGATCGCGGTTGACGGCGACAACGTGTCCTACACGGGCGACATCGGCAGTGACGGCACGATCACCTGGCGCGACGGCGTCACCTCTCTGCCGGCGATCCCGGACAACAACTGGACTTTCAGTTCCAACGATCTGGACGGCTACGTTGTGACGTCCGCCATCCCGGTGCGCACCGAGAACACGGACCTGACTCACAGGGTCTATGTCTTCGAGGCCAAGTACCCCGATACCTACAACGTCCTCCTCAAGTTCTACGAAACCGGCGCGACGACGCCTACCGAGGTCACGCTGGATGGCACTTACACGCTGACGGTGGCCACCGCGGATGATGACTATGTCGGCACGGTTCCCGCCAACGGCACAGGCGTCATTGCCACCGGTGATTTCAGCGGCAATGGGTCCTACCTGCCCAAGGCCACCGGCTTCACCTTCAAGAACAGCAACAGCGAGACGGTGACTCAGGTTGGCGACTATAAGCTGATCACCGACCTGACTGCTCTGGCGGCCACGGATCCTGAAGATGGCCAGTATGTCATTGAATTCAAGAAGCCTCAGCTCTGCACGGCATCCTTCACCTTCTACGCCGCGAACGGAGATGTGGATCAGAACCCGACCCTTGGCAGCAAGTTCTTCTACCTGGTTGTCAAGGATCCGGACAACAACACCATCGGCTTTGCCGCCATCACCGGCAATGCTGCCCAGGTGAACTTTGTCGACGCGAATGGCGCTTCCGTGACCTTTGACGACAGCAGCAGCTTCTGGGTGGTCAAGTCTGAGACCAGCCTGGGCTTCAACGATTTCGCCGGGACCGGCAGCGGTCTGACCAAGATCGAAAACGGCGGAGTCATCGGCGAGTACTACACCCTCGTGACGCATGATACGCCCGATACGAATGCAACCTTCGTCTTTGAAGCGAAAAAAGACGAGTATACGCACTACATGCGGTTTGTGGATGCCGAAGGCAATGCGCCTTCGTCCCTGACCATCGCGGGCAATCAGTACATCCTCGCGTCCATCGACGGAGAGTATCTGTTCTTTGCCGAGGTCCCGCTGCCCGACAACACGACCCCCATCACATGGACCAAGTATGACGGCACCACCACCACGACGCTGCCGTTCGTGGACTTTGAGATCCGTCAGACCGCGGCCGCGGCGTCCAACGTTGAGGACGTGGTGGCTGGCGAGGTCATCACACAGATCAGCGACGGGAACGCTGAGGGCGGCAAGAAGTACAACGTCGCCTATTATCAGACCCATACCCGCAACATCTATGAGAAGGATATCGTGGCCACCGAGAGCGCTGACTTCCAGCCCGGCAATTCCGTGGTCGTCAACTTCCAGATGCTGGATGGCACGCCGGACGAGAATCCCATTGTCGGCGCCACCTATTACGCCATCGTTGTTTCCAGCCGCATCCAGGATCAGGTCAACGGCCATGAGGGCGTGACCTATATCAGCGAACCGATGACGCTCAGCGGCTCGAAGCTGTACACGGACACCTTCTACGGCAACAGCGGCACACCGCATCCGTTTGAGCCGCATAGCCCTGACAACGAAAACGGTATGCACATCGGCCCGGACCGCAGGCTGATGCTTGTCAAGTACACCGGGTCCGGCACGCTCACGCTGGATTATGTCAATAATAACTATAACTATGATCCGGCCGGGACATTCGAGAAGATCCAGGGCACCATGGAGATCTATGGCCTGACCATGCCCAATGGCAACATTGATCAGGTCGTCCGCAATGATCCCGACGGCAACTACAATATCACTGCCAAGCGGAAGAACGGCTATGTGGTCAAACTGGAGATCAAGGACCGCAGCTGCACCTACGACTCGCCGGCCACCGCTCCGAATGTGACGCCCGGCCAGGGCGACGCGCCGGCCATCACCGAGTACAGCTTTGCCCGTGTGGTGCTCCGCAATGAATCCGGCAAGGCCGTGGGCTATGCCATTCAGCGGATCCCGAACAACGGATCGGTCAACGCGGTTTTGTTTGAACAGTTCAAGCTGTTCAGAGACCCGGTGGACGATCCCAAGAACGGTGTCGAATCCAGCGATACCATCACCTATGCGCAGGCCAAGCAGTACAACTATACCGCGGGCAATGTCCGTATCGGTCACAAGAGCGATCAGAACATGCCCGGGACATACATGGATTGGGACAATTCGGTTGCGAGCACTGCGAGCAACTCCCTCTCCGAAGGTGACTTCGAGGGATACACCTTTGTCCGCAACCTGGCCACCGGCGCGGATGAGCGCACGGTGTACATCCGCCTGGCCGACCCGACCGTCTACAACGTCCGGATCGACGCGGGTGATACCCCGCTGGAGCTGCCCGAGACGAAGGATGTCTACGCCAAGGTGACCATCACCTATTCCGGCGGCACCACCGGTTACGCTTTTGCCAAGATCACGCCCGCCGATACCGAGGATGGCGGCCTGACCTATCAGGTTACGATCCCGGATACCGAGTGGTATCATGATGTCAACGGCACAATTACCAAGACCGAGGACCAGCTGAGCGGCAGTGAACGCAACGTCAAGGTCGAACTGTATTACACGGACAAGGACGCTGAAATCACCAGCCCCAACCAGCTGAGCAACAAGCTCGAAATCGGCGATGTGATCCAGGATCACAAGGTGGAGAGCTATCCGAGCATCAACAGCGGCTATACCCAGGACGAGTTTGATCCCAAGCCGCCGCGTATTGTTGAGGATGCCACGCAGCAGAACCCCAACAAGACCTTCACGGATGTGGTTTATCTCAACAAGCCGAAGGCCACGCTTCCCAGCACGCATCTGGAAGACCTGCTGGCGAAGTACAACGTCATCGCGCTGTGCCCCAACGAGACGGTTGAAGGAGACCCGGATTGGAGTACGGGTCTGCCGTGGACCCAGGGCGACTTCTACATGGGCTGCCACACCATGGGCGCTGTCCTTGTGCATGGCGATTTGGTGATGTATGGCCAACCTAACAACATCGGCAAGGCCAAGGAATCCACCTGGCCCTCCGCGGTGGGCGGCTTGCTGCCTGACTTTGGCGGCACCATCGGCGGCGGCTCGCCGCACGTTCCTCCGCTGAGCGTGGATTTCTATGTCGGTGACGAAAACAACATCATCGGCACCAACGTCAATGGCAAGGAATACAGTTCCTACAACGCTTATGGTAAAACGATTGTCAACGAGAACTATGTCCCGTGGACGACGCTGAGCAAAAACGTGAACGACACCTCCACGGCGATGATGGCCACATCCAGCCGCACCATCACGGTCAACAACGGCGACACGGTGGTCATCCAGGCCGGCGAGCACGTCAAGCTGCATTTCACCGGTGACGGCTCCAACACAACGGTGATCGTAACGCGCGACCCCGCCACGATTCCGAAGTGGTCCGAAGCGAAAGGCACCGTCATCAGCATCGACAACGAGGGTGTCGCGAAGATCCCGCAGCTGCGCCTGAGCGACAGCGCCAACGGCGCCAACCCCTATGAACCCAGCAACGAGACCGGTGACCAGGAGAACGGCGCCGGCATGTCCATCGTCTTCAACTTCCCGAAGGCGTCTGAGGTTTCTCTGGCGAAGAGCGGCAGCCACTACGGTCATGTTGTGGCGCCGAAGGCCATGCTCACCATGGACTTCCAGTACAACGGTTGCCTTGTGGCCAACGCCGTGAAGACCAGCGGCGACGCCGAAGGCCACGTCTGGCCTTACAAGGGCGGCAAGCTGGTGACCACCTCCGAGGGCTTCACCGCCCAGAAGACGGTTGACAACTCCCTGCCCACCGACGGCCAGGTCTACAACTTCCGTCTCGAAGAGCTGAAGTGGGACGCCACGGCCAACGACTTCACCTGGCAGGTGATTGAGGAGAAGACGAACAACGGTCAGCGCATCGTGTTCTCCGAGATCAACTATGGTGTGCCGAGCTCCGACGGCCACTACATCAACACGAAGTACGAGGAGCTTGAGCCCGGCGACACGTCCGATCCGCGGATCATAGGCGTTTCCTACTATTACAGGATCGTCGAGGATCCCATCTCCGTCACCGACGGCTGCAGCCCCGACCGCACCCAGTACTTTATCCGGGCCGACGTCACCATCACCTATGCGGGCGAGGACGTCACGGTTACGGACGAGACGATTTACCGCAAGCAGATCTTCGAGGATAACCCGGATTACGTGGAGAATCCCACGGCGGCCCAGGTTGACACCTACGAAGAATGCGACAAGAACGATGTGCGCTTCAACAATGCCACCAGCATGATGAAGCTGTACAAGTCCTTCGCCTTTGACGGTGAGGCCATCGACATCAGCAAGATGACCGAGGAGCAGAAGCAGGCGCTGAAGTTCACCGTCTCCACCGACGTCGACGTCTATCAGAAGGTGGATGACGGCGAGGGCAACCTGGTGTCTCAGCTGGTCACCGGCACGAAGTACGTCGTCTGGGATACCGAAAACGGCGGCATCCACGGCCGGAAGGCAAAGCTGGTGAAGCCCGCCAGCGGCGAAGACATTCCTTCCTTTACATACGATGATTTCCGCGACGGCATGCTGGTCCTGGAGGGCCTGCCTCTGGGCGACTACACGGTCGTGGAAGAGGGCGGCGAGGACGTCTTCGGCACGGGCTACATCTGGGCCACGGCGACCGTCAAGGTCGGCCGCGAAGGCGAAGTGAAGATCTACGCGACCAACGACGCGACGAATCCGCTGCCCAACGAAGACGGCGTGAAGGCGGAAGCCGAACTGGTCAGTGATGACTTCACCCAGATCTTCTTCGTGAACGAGTACCTGGGCGTGAAGACCTCCGTCAAGGCCACTAAGGTCTGGATGGACAAGGACAACGAGTACGGCCTGCGCGAGAGCGTGAAGCTGCGCCTCGAGGGCTCCTACTCCGTCGAGGTGGACGGCGAGGAAGTCACCTACTATGTCACGGACACCGACTCCGTCGAGTATGTCCAGACCGTTTCCATCAGCGACAACCCGGGCATCGTCGAGTGGACGAACCTGCCCATGTATGTGCGCGGCCACAAGGTGACCTATGTCGTTTACGAGATGGGCAGCATTGAGGGCTATACCTCCACGGTGGGCGAGTGCACCTACAACGAGGAAGACAACATCTGGGAGACCACCATCACCAACACGCTCAAGGTGGGCGAGCTCGAAGTCGACAAGAGCGTCATCATCGACAACGCGCTTGTGACGGACGCGAGCAAGGTTGGCGACAAGAAGTTCTATGTGGCCGT
This sequence comes from Christensenellales bacterium, assembly GCA_045226335.1. Classification (GTDB taxonomy): domain Bacteria; phylum Bacillota; class Clostridia; order Christensenellales; family Aristaeellaceae; genus RUG11272. Next base: position 21,881 of record JBGVCH010000009.1, read on the forward strand.
CAAGCGCGTGGTGAGTGAGGGCGACGACGCCAAGACCTACTATGTGACGGACGCCGACAACGGTGTACTGACACTGGCCGACAGCAACTTCACGCTGTCCAAGACCAGCGGTGTGTTCGAGCTGCCCTTCGACACGGCAGCCAAAACCTGGACCAAGACCTTCAGCAAACTGCCCTACGGCGAGTATATCGTCGTGGAAGTTGTGCAGAACGGCACGGACTGGGAGCTTGTCAGCGAGGACAACGCCACGGTCATGAACATCGGCAGCACCCAGTACCTGCAGGCGATCTCCGCCACCACCGACACGGCGGAAATCGACGGCACGGCCGAACTGCGGAACGTTTACACCAACAAGCGCTTCTGCGTCTCCGTGACCAAGCAGTGGCTGACCAACGGCACCGTGCAGGCGGCTGACGACCTTGTGCTGTATGTCAAGCTGCAGCGCACCACCGACGATCCCGCCAGCAGCAGCGCTGTCTGGGAGGACGTGAAAGCCATCTACATGGGCGAGAGCGTTGAGGCTGGCAACACGGCCGACAGCACCGGGAATGACATTATCGAGCTGAACAAGACCAACAACTGGTCCGCCGTGGCCGTTGGCATGGAACAGATGAGCCCGGAGGGCCTGCGCTACAGCTACCGC
>JBGVCH010000010.1:0-8985 GCA_045226335.1 Christensenellales bacterium
GACCGCCGCAGCGGTGGATGAGGTCGTCCATCAGGCTGACGCGAAGCATCCCGTTGAGATTCCATTCACAGAATCTTCATTCATGCGTAAACCGTGAGCCGGCCTTCCCGGGCAGGAGGAAAGCGCCGGTGACCACGTCCGTCAGCAGGGCCATCACCACCGGGGAGCCCTTGCCGGAGAGGTTCTGGACGGGGAACTCGCCCGTGTCGTGGCGGCTGGGGGGCGTCTGGGCCTGGATCACGGCCACCTCCTGCCCCGGGCCGTCCAGCGGAAGCGCCGCCGCCAGGCAGGTGCCGTTGATCCCGTTCTTCAGGAAGGGGAAGGCCCGGACGCCTTTGCCGGCGCGGTTCTGCCGCTCGAAGCTCATGGCGGGCACCCGCTTGCCATTGCCCTTGTCGCTGAGCAGCAGCAGCTCGTCCCCCTTCTTCAGCTGGCAGGCCAGCAGCAGGGCATCCCCGGGGGCCAGCTGGATGGCCTTGACCCCGGCGGAGGTCCGCCCCTGCACCGGCACCGTGCCGGGGTCGATCCGGATGCTCATGCCCTGGCGGGACAGCAGCAGGACGTCGTCCACGGTGGGCAGGGGCAGCACAGCGGCCAGGCGGTCGTCCCCCTTCAGGCCCATGACGGCGAAGCGCTTCGAGCGCACATCCAGGTCACCGGCCTTCATCCGCTTGGCCGTGCCGCCGGCAGTGACCAGCAGCAGGTCCGGCTTCCCGGCCAGGGCCGCGATGGGGCAGCAGTCCATCCAGACGGCTTCCTCCCCGGTCTCCAGCTTGGGCAGCAGGCCCGCCAGCAGCTGGCCCCGATCCCTGGGCTTGCACTCGCTGAGGCTTCCCACGCCGATGGGGTAGCAGTTCCCCAGATTGGTGAAGACCAGCAGGGTCTCGTCGGTGCGGGTGTTAAAGAGGAAGCGCGGCGCCTCCCGGGCATCCTCCAGCACGGTGGGCAGGGGCGTCTTGCGGTATACCGCCGGTCCCATGCGCTTCAGCTGCCCGGCCCCGGTAAAGGCCACCACGGCCTCGTCCGGCACGGGCTCCGCGTCCGCCTTGTCGATCTTCACCTCCGCCACCTCCAGGATCTCGGTGCGGCGGGCGTCGGCGAACTGTTCCTCCACCTCTTTCAGCTCTTTGGCGATGACCTGCATCAGCTTTTTCTCGCTGCCCAGGATGGCCTTCAGGGAGCGGATCAGCTTCTGGATGTCCTCGAACTCCTTGCGCAGGGCCAGGATCTCCAGGTTGGTGAGGCGCTGGAGGCGCATGTCCAGGATTGCCTGGGCCTGGACTTCGTCGAGGGCAAAGGCGTTCATCAGGGCGATGCGGGCTTCCTTGGGATTCTTGCTGGCCCGGATGAGGCGGATGACTTCATCGAGGTTGTCCACGGCGATCATCAGGCCTTCCAGGATGTGGGCCCGGGCCTCCGCCTGCTTCAGGTCGAACTCCGTGCGGCGGGTGACCACCTGCTTCTGATGGGCGATGAAGTACCCCAGCATGGCTTTAAGGCCCATCTGCACCGGCTTGCCGTCGGCGATGGCCACCATGTTGACGCCGAAGGTCACCTGCAGGTCGCTGTACTTGTACAGGTAGGCCAGGATCTTGTCGGGGTCGGCGTCCTTTTTCAGTTCGATAACGGCCCGCAGGCCCTCCCGGTCGCTCTCGTCCCGGATGTCGTACACACCGCTGAGAGCCGCCTTCTTCTCCTCCGTGAGCTTCTGGATCTTCTCCAGCATGGCGGCTTTGTTGACAGCGTAGGGGATCTCCGTCACCACCAGCAGCTTGCGCCCGGCGGCGCCGTCCTCCACATGGACCCTGGCCCGGACCTGCAGTTTGCTGCGGCCGGTGAGATAGCCCTGGCGGATCTCCTCGTTCTTCACCAGCACGCCGCCGGTGGGGAAATCCGGCCCGGGGATGATGGCCATCAGCTCGTCGAGGGTGATATCCGGGTTCTCGATCTGAGCGACGGCGGCCCGGATGGCTTCCCCCAGGTTGTGGGGCGGGATGTTGGTGGCCAGGCCCACGGCGATGCCGCTGGTGCCGTTCACCAGCAGGTTGGGGAAGCGGGCCGGAAGCATGTCCGGCTCCTTCAGGGTGTCGTCAAAGTTCAGGCGGAAGGGCACGGTGTCCTTCTCGATGTCCCGAAGCATCTGCATGGCCAGGGGCGCCAGCCGGGCCTCGGTGTACCGCATGGCCGCCGCCGGGTCGCCGTCGATGGAGCCGAAGTTCCCGTGGCCGTCCACCATGGGCCCCCGCATGGAGAAGTCCTGGGCCATGCGCACCAGGGCGTCGTACACGGAGGAGTCCCCATGGGGGTGGAACTTACCCAGGCAGTCGCCCACGATGCGGGCGCACTTGCGGTGGGGCTTGTCCGGCGTGGTGCCCAGCTCCATCATGGTATACAAAATCCGCCGCTGCACCGGCTTCAGGCCGTCCTCCACCCGGGGCAGGGCCCGCTCCAGGATGACGTGCTCGGCGTATGGGATCATGGAGTTGTGCATCACGTCCTCCATGGATGTGACGATGATGCGGGACGGATCGTCCTTGGCGATGGGCTTTTCGGGGAGTTTTTTCTTGGGCATGGGTGATCAGGCCTTCCTTGCTTTCAGAGATCAGGGGTAGAGCACGGTCCATCCGCTTTTTCAGCACTGAACTGATCCTTTGGCGTCAACACAATGGACGCTCCATTGCGGGAGATGGTTACTTCATTTGTGTTGAATCGAAACGGATCGGGGATCAGGACAGCCTGACCCTCTTCATCCCGGATAACGCGGGTTGTCGTCATGCGCGATCCTCCTCACTGCGCCTTCTTCATCGGATTGACCTGTCCGTCCGGCAGTTCGAAGTTGTCCTGGCGGTTGAAGTCGGCGAACTCGCTGATGTAGTCCCGGCGGGGTTCCACCTTGTCGCCCATGAGGATGGTCACCAGGCGGTCCGCCTGGGCCGCGTCGTCGATGGAGACCTGCATGAGCTTCCGCTGGCCGGGGTCCATGGTGGTCTCCCACAGCTGTTCGGGGTTCATCTCGCCCAGGCCCTTGTAGCGCTGGAGAAGATAGCCCTTCCCGACCTTTTTGGTGACCTTCTCCAGCTCCCGGTCGTCGTAGCAGTAGATGACCTGGCTGCCCTTGGCCACCCGGTACAGGGGCGGCATGCCGATGTACACGTGCCCGTTGGTGATGAGCTCCTTCATGTAGCGGAAGAAGAAGGTCAGCAGGATGGCCCGGATGTGGGCGCCGTCCTGGTCCGCGTCGGAGAGGATCACCACCTTGTGGTATTTCAGGCTGGACAGGGTGAAGGTCTCGCCGATGGAGGTGCCCAGAGCGGTGATGAGGCTGCGGAACTCCTCGTTGGACAGCACCTGGTCGATGCTCTTCTTCTCGGCGTTCAGGGGTTTCCCCCGGAGAGGCAGGATGGCCTGGAAGCGGCTGTCCCGGCCCTGCTTGGCGCTGCCGCCGGCGGAGTCGCCCTCCACGATGAACAGCTCGTTGTCCTCGGGCTTGTGGCCCCTAGCCGCCGCCAGCTTGCCCACCAGCGGCTGGGCCTCCAGGGCTTTGGAGGAGCGGATAGTATCCCGGGCTTTCCGGGCGGCCTCCCGGGCCTGGGCGGCCTTCACCGCCTTGCCCACGATGTGCTGGGCCATCTCCTGGTTCTTGAGGTTGTCCAGCCAGTCCGCCAGCTTTTCCGCCACAATGGCCTCCACCGCGGGCTTCACTTCGCTGTTCCCCAGGCGGCCCTTCGTCTGCCCCTCGAACTGGGGATTCTTCACCATGGTGGTCAGCACGCAGGTCAGGCCCTCCCGGAAGTCCTCCCCGGAGAGGTTGGCGTCCTTCTCCTTCAGCACGCCCACCTTGCGGGCGTAGTCGTTGAAGGCCTTGGTGAAGGCGCTCTTGAAGCCGGTCTCATGGGTGCCCCCCTCCGGCGTGGGGATGTTGTTGACGTAGGAGAAGACGTTCTCGGCATAGTCGGCGGTGTACTGAATGGCCGCCCGGCAGATCGTGGTGTCCCGCTGGCCCTCCAGGTAGATTACTTCATCCCCGATGGGGGTATGGTTCTCGTTCAGGAAGCGCACGTAGTCGACGATCCCGCCCTCGTAATAGAAGGTCTGGCTGCGCTTGTCCGCCTCTTTGATCCGCTCGTCCACAAAGTTGATCATCAGTCCCCGGTTCAGGTAGGCCAGCTCCTGCAGGCGGCGGGCCACCAGCTGGCTGTTCCAGCGGATGTCCTCAAAGATGCGGTCGTCCGGCATGAATCGCACCAAGGTGCCCCGGCGGCGGGTGTTGCCCAGTTTGACCAGCGGTCCCGCGGGCTTTCCCGCCTCGATCTTCCCGGTTTTCGGGTCCTCCTCGCTGGTGAAGCGCATCTGGTAGTGGCCCCAGTCCCGGTAGGAATCCACGGTCATCCAGCGGGACAGGGCGTTCACCACGGAGGCGCCCACGCCGTGCAGGCCGCCGGAATACTTGTAGTTCTCGTTGTTGAACTTGCCGCCGGCGTGAAGGCGCGTGTAGATGACCTCCACGCCGGACACGTGCAGGGTGGGGTGCTCGTCCACCGGCACGCCCCGGCCGTTGTCCAGCACGCTGGCGGAGCCGTCGCTGTGAAGGGTCACCGTCACATCGTCCGCGAAGCCGTTGCTGGCCTCGTCGATGGCATTGTCCACGATCTCCCACAGGCAGTGGTGCAGGCCCCGGGAGGAGGTGGTGCCGATATACATGCCCGGGCGCATCCGGACGGCCTCGAGCCCCTCGAGGACCTGGATGTTGCCGGCGTCGTAATTCTGTGTCAATCCGTGTCACTCCTAAGCTGTCGTTGCGTTGGCACAGGCCGCGAGAGCCCATCCAACCACAATATATTGTACCATAAAACCCGCCCCGGCGCAAGGCGAACACCTTGGGCGGGGGCGGGCTTCCGCATGATCGGCGGCGTGACGGCCATGGCCTCACCTGGCCGGCAGCACCCGTTTCCGGCCGGGGGTGATGGCGCGCTGGGGGCACACCAGCACGCACAGGTGGCAGCCCACACAACGCTTGCCGTCCAGCTTGGGACGACGGCGGCTGTCCAGCCGGATGGCCTGGTGGCCGCCGTCGGCGCAGGAGATGGCGCAGCGGCCGCAGCCGACGCAGCGGTCCGCCAGGAACCGCGGAAAGATCACCGTGTCGCGTTCCAGCACGTCGGTGGTGCCGCTGAGGGTGTCCAGGCCGAGGCCGACGGCTTCCCGGACGCTGCCGAAGCCCTTCTCCTTCAGGTACAGCAGCAGGCCCTGCTTCAGGTCGTGGATGATCCGGTAGCCGTACTGCATGACGGCGGTGGTGACCTGAACGCTCCCGGCCCCCAGCAGCAGGAACTCCAGGGCGTCCTGCCAGGTCTCCACGCCGCCCATGCCGGACAGGTGCATCCCGGCCAGGGACGGCGCCTGGGCCAGCTCCGACACAAAGCGCAAGGCGATGGGCTTGACGGCGTTGCCGCTGTATCCGCCCACGGCGGACCGGCCGCGCACCGACGGGGAGGAGACGTAGGTGTGGGGATTCACCCCCACCACGGACTTGATGGTGTTGATGGCCGCGATGCCGTCCGCGCCGGCGCGTTTCGCGGCCTCGGCGGCGGGGATCATGGAGGCCACGTTGGGGGTGAGCTTGGCCAGCACGGGGATGGTGCAGGCCCGCTTGGCGGCGGCGGTGAAACGCTCCACCAGCTCCGGCACCTGGCCGATGTCGCTGCCCAGGCCGCCCTCCGCCATGTTGGGACAGGAGAAGTTCAGCTCCACGGCGTCGGCGCCGTTCTCCTGGCACAGCCGGGCCAGCTCGCCCCACTCCGCCTCGTTCTGCCCCATGATGGACGCCAGGATGAATTTGGTGGGGTAGTTCTTCTTCAGCTCGCGGAAAATGGCCATGTTCTCCGCCACGCTGTGATCGGAGAGCTGCTCGATGTTTTTGAAACCGATGATGCTGCCGCTGTCGCCGGTGATGGCGGAGAACCGCGGGGAGGCCTCATGGATGTCCAGGGAGCACACCGTCTTGAAGCAGGCGCCGGCCCAGCCCGCCTCGAAAGCCCGGGCGCACATGTCATACGTGCTGGCCACCACGGAGGAGGACAGCAGGAAGGGGTTTTCCAGCGGAATGCCGCACAGGTCGCAGGCCAGGGCGCTCTCATCCGCCGGGGGAGCCGTCTCCGTCTCGGGCTTCACCTTGTAGTACAGCCGGTTGACCAGCTCCCGGATGGGTACCTCGCCGGGGCGCACACAGGCCCGCTCGCAAGGCGCGCCGCAAATCATGCAGGGATTCTTCTCCGGCAGCAGGGACACGGCCCCCTGCTCGTTGCGGAACCAGATGCTCCGCAGCAGGCCCGAGGGGTTCAGCTCCGGGCAGACGGCGTCGCAGGGCGCGTCGGCGCACAGGGCGCAGTGGATCATCTCAGCGCGGCTGATCAACGGTTCGGACTGGATCATATTTCGGCCTCCTCACGTCGGTATGTTTCGATTTTCTTTTCCGTTTTTATTCGATGGCCCGGCCGTGATTCCTGCCTTCGCAAAACAAAAGAGCCGCGGCAAACGGCTCTTCGGATCGGTTCCCGGGTCACGCTTTCTTCAACAGGCCGACGCAGGCCGTGTACAGCAGGCCGCAGCCGATGATCAGGGGACCGGTGGTGGTGATGTCGACGCCTCCCCGAAGCATCAGGGCGCCCAGGACGATGCCCACGACGCAGACCACGCCGATTGTCTTGTCCAGCTTGAAGCCCCGGTTGAGCCTGAGCCTCTGAACGCAGACCAGGATCAGGATGATCCCGCCGGCAATGTTGATCAGCCGCGCAAACGCTTCCTTGTTGATCAGCGCCCAGATGCCGATGACGACCATCAGCAGCGCGCCGATGAGCTGGCCCGTGACCTTGGCGGATTTGTCATTCCGCATGCCCCACCAGCCCAGCAGACCCACGGCGCCCGCGATGATCAGTCCCACCCCGGCGACAACGGGGATAAAGGTATCGAACCCGTTGTGGAAAATGATCAGAATCAATCCCAGCAGGCCCAGCAGGATCCAGTACAGTTTATCGTTGCTCTTTTTCAGCGCGTTCATGAAATCCGGTCACTCCTTTTCCCAGTCTATGTTCCGGTGCGCACCGCACCGCTTTCTTCATTCAACACAGACCGGGAATTTCCTGCCGGGACGGGGGAGAGAATTTGGATCATGCACATTTCGTGAAAAAACCGGCGGGAAATACATACAAAATGCAATTTTTCTCTTGCTGTCCTGCACAATCTGTTATAGAATACCCTCCGTAATCCGCCCGGAAGCGATTCCGGGACACGCAAAGGAGCGAAAACCATGAGTGATTATGCAAAACGGGTTCTGGACGGACTGAAGAAGCGCAACCCCGATCAGCCTGAGTTTATCCAGGCCGCCACGGAGATCCTGACGACGCTGGAGCCGGTGATCGAGCGGCATCCCGAGTATGAGCCCGCCGGTCTGCTGGAGCGCTACGTCGAGCCCGAGCGGGTCGTGCTGTTCCGGGTTCCGTGGATCGACGACCAGGGCAAAGTGCAGGTGAACCGCGGCTACCGCGTGCAGTTCAACAGCGCCATCGGCCCCTACAAGGGCGGCCTGCGCCTGCATCCCTCCGTCAACCTGTCCATCATCAAGTTCCTGGGCCTGGAGCAGATCCTCAAGAACAGCCTCACCGGCCTGCCCATCGGCGGCGGCAAGGGCGGCTCAGACTTTGACCCCAAGGGCAAGAGCGACAACGAAGTCATGCGCTTCTGCCAGAGCTTCATGACGGAGCTCTACCGCCACATCGGCGCGGACGTGGACGTGCCCGCCGGCGACATTGGCGTGGGCGGCCGGGAGATCGGCTTCCTCTACGGCCAGTACAAGCGCATCACCGGCTTGTATGAAGGCGTCCTCACCGGCAAGGGCCTGACCTACGGCGGCTCCCTCGCCCGCACCCAGGCCACCGGCTACGGCCTGTGCTACTTCGTGGACGCCATGCTGAAGGCCAACGGCCAGTCCTTCCAGGGCAAGACCGTGGTGATCTCCGGCTCCGGCAACGTGGCCATCTACGCCAACGAGAAGGCCACCGAGCTGGGCGCGAAGGTCGTCGCCATGTCCGACTCCAACGGCTATATCTACGATCCCGCCGGCATCAACCTGGCCGTGGTGAAGCAGCTGAAGGAAGTGGAGCGCAAGCGCATCAAGGAGTATGTGAAGGCCGTTCCCACCGCCACCTACACCGAGGGCTGCGCCGGCATCTGGACCGTCAAGTGCGACATTGCCCTGCCCTGCGCCACCCAGAACGAGATCAACGAGGAGAGCGCCAAGACCCTGATCGCCAACGGCGTCATCGCCGTGGGTGAGGGCGCCAACATGCCCTCCACCCTGGAGGCCACCGCGGCCTTCCAGAAGGCCGGCGTCCTCTTCGCCCCCGCCAAGGCCGCCAACGCCGGCGGCGTGGCCACCTCCGCCCTAGAGATGAGCCAAAACAGCCAGCGCCTCTCCTGGACCTTCGAGGAGGTCGACGGCAAGCTGAAGAGCATCATGGAGAACATCTTCGCCAAGGTCGACGCCGCCGCGAAGGAGTACGCCACCCCCGGCGACTACGTCTCCGGCGCCAACATCGCGGGCTTCCTGAAGGTGGCCGAGGCCATGATGGCCCAGGGCGCGGTGTAACCAGAATCGGACCAAACCAATACGGACAGGCGGCTTGAAGGCTGCCTGTCCGTATTGCGTTTAACGGGACAGGCCGCAGCGTTCTCTTTTTGCGGCAACTCTGTGGATTTCGGCAGGGGACGATGAGGATGACAAGGGTGCGGGGTAAAGGGCGCAGCAAGCGGCGCCCCTACGGAGACGAATACGGAATCATGCATATGAATGCAGAATCATGTAGGGGCGCTGCTTGCTGCGTCCCCACCCCACAGGAACGAATACAAAATCATGTAGGGGCGCTGCTTGCTGCGCCCCCCCCCCCCCCCCACCCCCACCCCCCGCCCCCCCCCCCGCCCCCCCCCCCC
>JBGVCH010000011.1:0-43065 GCA_045226335.1 Christensenellales bacterium
CCGGTCCAACACCGGCGAGTTCGACACCGGGCGGCTGAGCGCCGTGCCGGACCTTTCCCTCCCGGAGGAGGCTGAGGCCCCGGCGGAGCCCGAGCGCCCGGCTTCCGGCGGAGCGGCCCTCGCGCCCCGGGCCCCCGCGGTGCAGCGGATCCCGCCCCGGCCCACGGCGGCCCCCCGCGGCGGCAGCGGGCAGTCCTCCGGCGGCGTGCGGAGAGAGGTGTCCCGGAGCCCGGCGGTTTACGGCGCGGCCCCTTCCCGCGAGGCGGATGAGGCGGACTGCACCAGCGTGAAGCAGTACAGCGGCAACCCGCAGTTCCGGCCCCTCACCGCCTGGAAGTATTTCTGGCTGGGCCTGCTGTACGCCATTCCCGTGGTGGGCTTTGTGTTCCTGATCGTCCACAGCTTCAGCCGGTCCAACCTTGTGCGCCGGAGCTTTGCCCGGTCGCACTTCTGCCGGATGCTGGTGGGCGTCTGTGTCCTGATCGCACTGTTCGCTGTCCTGCTGGGTATGGGCATGTTCGCGGAGGGCCGTCTGGCCGGCTTCTGGACCGCCCTGACCGCAGCCTTCGGACAGATCGGCGCGCCGTGATGAGGGAGGGAGCCCTTTGAGCACCATACCGCCGAAGAAGGTTTCCGGCCTGGCGCTGGCGGCGCTGATTCTGGCGATCTGCGCGGCGGCAGCCTTGGCTGCGGCTGTGGTTTTCCTGGTTTGCGCCTTCCGCGCCTCCGCCGGGGTCAGGGATTATTACTATTACAGCTTTATGCACAGCAAGGCGCCCCTGTGGTTCAGACTGGCGACCTACACCGGCTTGCTGGCCCTGGCCGCGAGCATTATTGCGCTGGTGTTTGCCGGAAAGAGCCGCGACTATCTCGGGAGAGGCGCCGCCTTCCGCAGAACGGCAAGGATCATCGGCGTTGTCGGCATCATCGGCGGCGTGACGATCGCCGTGATGTCGCAGATCTTCCTCTTCCCATACACCGATTTTTCCTGAAGCCCCGGGCTTCCGCTGTTCCTCACGGCGGGCATCCGTGCCGATGCTTTGCCGAGTCGATATGAAACACTGAAAGGAGCGATCCCATGTACTGCCCCAACTGCAACACCCTGCTCCCCGATGACGCCAAATTCTGCGGCAAGTGCGGAACCATTATCAGCGAGGTTGTCCCGACTGCCCCCGTGGAGCCCGCCCCCGCCCCGGCCCCCGCAGGCGGCTACCGCAATCCTGCCGGCGGCGGCTACCGCGATACGATTGCGGAGACTGAAGCTGCGGAGAAATTCAACCCCAAGTCCCTGGTCTCCATGATCCTGGGCATCGCCTCCGTGGCGTTCCTCAGCGTGGCGACCCTGATCTTCTGGCTCAGCAACATGTGGACCGGTATGCTCATGTGCGGTCTTCTGAGCCTCCCGCTGGGTATCGTCGCCGTCGTGCTCTCCACCAAGAACAATCCGGATACCACCAAGAACGGCCAGGCTTTCCGGAAGGTGGGCAAGATCACCGGCATGGTGGGCCTGATTGCCAGCGCGGTGATGCTGGCGGTCTTTATCACCGTGATGATCGTGAGCGTCAGCTGTGTCGGCTGCGCCCTCAACGAGATCAACAAGTACGGCAATTACGGCACCACCTGGTACTGAGCAAAGTTTCGCGGGAACCATTGGCGTTCCCGCGTTTTTTCCTGACGGAGCAAGTCAGCTCATCCAACCCGGCGGCGAAAGGAGCGATCCCATGTACTGCCCCAATTGCAACACCCAGCTCCCCGATGACGCGAAGTTCTGCACCCGGTGCGGAACCATCATGAGCGTGGCGCAGCCGGTCCCGGACTACCGCCCCAGGGGCAGGGAGAAACCGGCGAAGAAGGTGAAGGAGGCGAAGGAACGGAAGTTTGCCCCCAAGGCGCTGATCTCCATGATCCTGGGCATCACCGCCGCCGCGCTGGCTTCCGTGGCGATGATCCTGACCATCTACAGCCTTGTTTCCAGAAGCCTCACCAGCTCTGCCATTGCCTTCCTGCGGGGCCTGCTCTGCAGCATTCCCTGCATTCCGCTGGGCATTGTGTCGACGGTCATGTCCCGCAAGCGCGAGGACGACACGCAGACAGGGCGCACTTTCCGCAAGGTGGGCAGGATCACAGGGCTGTTCGGCCTCATCGGCGGCGCGGTGTGTCTGGCGACATGCCTGACGATCATGGTGATCATCGGCAACGACGCCGGGTGCATGGCAAATCGCTATGAGTATTACGGCTACTATAACTGGTGACGGAAAGACCCGATGAGAAGCCTATGAAACGATACGGCGCGCTGGAGGCCGGCGGCACCAAGATGGTGCTGTCCCGGCTGGATGAGCAAGGAAACATGCTGGAGCGGGTGTCCATGCCCACGGAAACTCCGGAGGTGACCCTGCCGGCCATGATCGGCTGGTTCCGGGCGCACCCGGTGGAGGCGCTGGGCATCGGCTCCTTCGGCCCCCTGGACCTGGACCCGGCCTCCCCGGCCTACGGCAGCATCACCCGCACGCCGAAGCCAGGCTGGGCGGGGGTGCCGCTGCTGCGGTGCTTCCGGGAGGCGCTGGGCGTTCCGGTGGGCATCGACACGGACGTGAATGCCGCGGCCCTGGCGGAGGCCGCCCTGGGGGCGGCGAAAGGGCTGGGCAGCTGCCTGTATGTCACGGTGGGCACCGGCGTGGGCGGGGGCCTCATCCTCGGCGGGAAGCCCGTCCACGGCCTGGTGCACCCGGAGGTGGGGCACCAGCTGCTGCGCCCCGATCCACGGGACCCCATGCCCGACGGCGTCTGCCCCTTCCACCGGGGCTGCGTGGAGGGCCTCACGTCCGGCCCCAGCCTGCGGAAGCGCTGGGGCGTCCCGGCCTATGAACTGCCCCCGGACCACCAGGCCTGGGATATTGAGGCGGGCTACCTGGCCCAGCTGTGCCACAACGCGCTGATGGCCTTCTCCCCGGAGCGGATCATCCTGGGCGGCGGCGTGATGCAGCAGGCGTTTCTCTTCCCCATGATCCGCGAAAAGACGGTGGCGCTGCTGGGGGGCTACCTGGCATCCCCCGCGGCGGACAACGGCCTGGTGGAGATCATCGTCCCGCCCGGGCTGGGGGTGAACAGCGGTGTCCTGGGGGCGTGGCTGCTGGCCCGGGAGGCCTGCGAAGTGGCGCCGCGCCTGACCTGACGGCCTCTGCGGCCATCGGCGAAAAAAACGCTTGACATCCCCCGGATTCGATGTTATAATCACGCTTGCAGTCACTGATTGCAAGCATTGGGGAATGGTGTAACGGCAGCACCTACGACTCTGACTCGTATTGTCTAGGTTCGAATCCTAGTTCCCCAGCTTTGGCTCCGTTGTCTAGAGGCCTAGGACGTCGCCCTCTCAAGGCGAAAACACCGGTTCGAATCCGGTCGGAGCTGCTGAAACGGCTTGTCAGAGAGCCGTTTTTCGTTGCTTTTGGGCTTTATGAGTGCACAGAAACAGCCCTGCCCGCGGTTGGGGACCAGGGCTGTTTTTCCGTTGCTTCAGAACGCCATGTGTACGAAAGGGATCGGGTTGTTCCCGCCGACGAGAGCCCTCTCCGCCGCCGGGGGCGGCACCTCTCCCAGAGGGAGAGGCAGGGCTGGCTGCCGCATTTCCTGTTTATTCAGAATGATACTCACCCACGGCGCGAAAGCCCTCGCTCCCCCTCTGGGGGAGCTGGCGCCGCAGCGCCTGAGAGGGCAGACCTTGCCTGACTTGTGATTCCTCACTGAGATCAGTGTCAGCTCTCCCCGCCAAACCGGATCACCTGCCGGGCGGCGTCCACCGTGGCTTCGACGCCGAAGGGGAGGATGCACCGGGGCTGGGCGTGGCCGATGTTGACGTTCCAGACCACGGGGAGGTCCGGCCGGGCGATCACCTCCGTCAGCAGGCGCTTGTACTCCGCCTCATAGACCCTGTCCATGGGCTTGCCCGCCAGCACTCCGGAGACTGCTTCAAAGACGCCCCGATCCTTCAGGAAGCCCAGCGCCCTTCGGTAATCCGCCGGTGACGGCTTCTCCTCGCTGGTCTCCAGCAGGAGGATCCGCCCCTTCCAGTCTGCCGGATCCGGGAAGAGCCGGTATTGTGCGCACAGGACCGGCATATCGGCGTACCGCGTCCCGTCGAAGAGGTCGTGCATGGAGTCGATGCACCCGCCCAGGATCTTCCCGGAGAAGATCGGCGGCCCTTGCAGCAGCTCGAAGCCGCTGTCGGGGTGGGAGACCGGGCGCGTCCCGACCTGCGAGGGGTCGAAGCTGGTCCGCTCCTCATACCAGACCGGGCTGGGGCGGACCTCCCGGATGCCGCCGGTGGCGATCAGCTCCTCAAAGTACCCGCGGCTGTACGGCAGCATGTCCGGCCCCAGCTCGCACAGATCCGACAGGAAGGCCTGGCCGTAGAAGGTCTTCAGCCCCACCTTATGCAGCATGAAATGGTTGACGGTGGTGTCGGAAAAACCGAGGAAAACCTTGTCCGACACCGCGTTCCGCAGCTCGTCCCGCCCGAAGAGGTATGGCAGCAGGCGGTAGGTGTCGTCTCCGCCGATGGCGCAGAGGATCATGTCGATCTCCGGGTCCCGGAAGGCGGCCAGCAGGTCCTCCGCCCGCTTCTCCGGGTGCGCCACGACATAGTCGAGGCCCTTCAGCGCGTGGGGCATGAAGCGGACCGCCAGTCCCATGGCTTCCAGCCGCCGGATGCCGATCTCCACCTCGTGCCGCACGGAGGCTTCCCCGATGATGCCGCTGGACAGGCTGACGATTCCCACGGTTTTGATCATTTTCTCTTTCCCTCCGCACGGTTTCCGCTTCCGCGGCGATTGGTTTCCCGGGCCGGGCGCCTCACTCGTCCAGGAAGGACAGCTGACGGCTTTTGTCCGGCAGGGTGTACAGGTAGTCGAAGCAGTCCTCCGGGCGGTACAGCATCCCGTGTTCCCGGCAGAAGCCCCGGAACAGGTCCATCAGGGCCGCGCTGTCGGGACTGGACAGCTCGTAGGCGTTCCCGTAGGTCCGGACGTACTTCTCCTTCAGCCCCGGAAAGTGCCGGTCCAGGGCGGCGTAGTAGTACTCCCGGTCCCCTTCCCGCAGGGTCAGCCCCATGTCGAAGCAGATGATCCCCTTCACCCCCGCCCGGGCGCAGGCCTCCAGGATCCCCCGGACGTTCGCCTCCGTGTCGTTGATGAAGGGCAGGATCGGCGTCAGCCAGACCACGGTGGGGATGCTCCGGTCCCGCATGGCTTCCAGGACCTCCAGGCGCCGCCCGGTGCCGCAGACATGGGGCTCGATGATCCCGCACAGGCCGGGGTCCAGGGTGGTCAGCGTCATCTGCACCACGCATTTGGCCTTTTCGTTGATGGCCGCCAGCAGGTCGATGTCCCGGAGGATCCGGTCGGACTTGGTCTGGATCGCTGCGCCGAAGCCGTACCGGTCAATGATCTCGAGGCACTTCCGGGTGAGCCGCAGGGTCTCCTCGCAGTGCATGTACGGGTCCGACATGGAGCCCGTGCCGATCATGGCCTTCTGCCGCATGGACCGCAGGGCCCGCTCCAGCAGTTCCGGGGCGTTCCGCTTCACTTCAACGTCCTCGAAGGGGTGGGTGAACCGGTAGCAGGCGCTCCGGCTGTCACAGTAAATACAGCCGTGGGTGCACCCGCGGTAGATGTTCATCCCGAAATGACCTTTTCCGCCGGTCAGGATCCCTTTTGCGTCGACGAAGTGCATGTCTTTCTCCTTTGATGATGCGGTGCCGCTGTTTTCAGCCGTCCCCTGCATCATAGCACACCGGGCGGCGCCGGGCAAGGCGAACACGGGGTTTTTCGGGCCGGAGGGCAAAAGTCCGGGCCCTTTCGGGTCCGGATCGGTTTGCCGGATGACGCCGCGGGCTCAGTTCACGGCCGTGCCGCCGACACAGAGCGTGTAGCCGTTGGTGATCACATTGGCGAGGCTGCCGTTCAGCGCGGTGACGGACGTATCGGCCGTCAGCGTCCAGGTGCTGGTCTCGTCGAGGGTCACCGTGACGGTGCCGAGCTCGGAGGAGACCGCGTTCCCCTTGCTGTCAGTGATCTCACCGCTGAACGTGCCCTCGAAGGAAGAGCCGTTGCACAGGTTCAGGGTCAGGGAAGAATTGCCGCCCACCAGGATCGTGCCGGCCAGTGTCTGGGCGTCCGCGTTCACCTCGGCGATGTTGGCCGCGCCGCTCCAGCCGTCGTCGCACACGGAGAGCAGCACGTTTTCTTCGTCGGCGTTCACGATGCTGACACCGCTCAGGCTGATCACGGCGTGCGTGTTGGTGACATGGAACACATGCCCGTTCAGGCTGGTCAGGCAGCCGCCGGTCATGGTGAAGGCGGAGGTGCCGCTGTCCGCGTCGCCGCTCATGGACTGGTAGATCATGACGGTGTCCAGGAAGGTGGCGTTGCCGTTGCACTGGCGGTTGTCGGCCGTCAGGTCGCAGTCGGTCAGGGTGACGGAATTCTTGCCCTCGATGCACACACCCTCGGAGAGAAGGCTGACCAGCGAGGCGCTGCTCACGGTGATTTCGGCGGTGGAATAGATCGCCGGCGAGCCCAGGCCGCCGGTGGTGTAGGTGCCGCCCTCCACCGTGACGGTACCGCCGCCGCGGTCGGTGCGGATCGCCGCGGAGGACCGGCCGGCGGTCTCAACGGTCAGGTTGGATGCGTAAGTGACGCCGCCGCCCGTGGTCATGATGCCGCCGGAACCGTCGCCGGTGGTGGTGATGACGGTGTCGGCGATGGTCACGGTGGTCCCGTCGCCGGACGCGCCGTTTGTCCCGCCGTTGCCGCCGTAGCAGAACACGCCGTTGGCCCCGTTGGCGTCGGAGCGGATCGTGCCGCCCGTGATGACCGTCGCGGAGCCGCCCATGACCAGCAGGGCCGCATTCAGGCCGTAGAAGCTGCAGTTGTCGCCTCCGTCGGAATCCCCGGTCTTGGTGACGGTGGGGTTGACGAGGGTGACCGCGTCGGCGGTGTCCACGATCAGCGCGCTTTCATCCGACGTGTCGGAAGCGTAGGTCCCGTCTGTCTCCGACGCGGCCCCGGTGATCTCCGCCGCGGCGGCGTAGGTGAAGGAGGAAGCGCTCCCGCCGGGCCCCGAATGACCGCCGAAGCCCCCGGGCGGTGTGCCGCCGTCCGGCGGATCGCCGGGAGGGTTGCCGCCCATGCCGCCGGGCGGATCGCCGGGGGGATTGCCGCCCATGCCGCCGGGCGGATCACCGGGCGGATTGCCGCCGGGGCCCTCCGCGTATGCGCACACGGCGGTGAACGTGACAAGAATCGTAATCAGGATAGCCCAGAATCGTTTCATCATGATCGTCTCCTTTCCGGCATCCGGGATGCCGCGGGGAAGCTTTCCTTCCCCGGTGATACCATTCTGCCGGACTTTCCTTAAACGAACCTAAGGGATCGGTGAAGGTTCTGTGAAAAGACGATGACCCTTTGCCGCGGTTTACAATCCCGGGCAAATCGGCTATAATGGCGTCAGCAAAACATACGGGAGGGTCCGCCATGAGAGACCGTCGGAGCTCAAGCAAGCCACACGCGTTTTTTGCAGGGATCTTTCGCCGCGCGATCGCCGCGATCCTGGCGGCGGCGCTTTGCCTTGCCATCGGCCTCGGCGGGGCCGCGGCCGAGAACCGCTATGCCGGCCTGACCGCAGAGGAGATCACGGCGCAGCTCACCCTGGAGCAGAAGGCCGCCCAGATGGTGCTTCCCGCCTGCTACAACGTGCCCTTCCGGATGATGCGGCAGGACTGCTACGGCGGCATCCTGTCCCAGGGCGCCCACCTGGACGCAAAGGGCTGGCGGGAGTACATCGCCCTCTTCCAGCAGGCGGCGCTGGCGTCGGACGCCGGCGTGCCCTTCATCTACGGCCAGGACGACGTCCACGGCGTGAACTACTGCGTCGGCGCGGTCCTGTTCCCCCACAACATCGGCCTGGGGGCCGCCGGCGACGAGGACCTGATGTACAGGATCGGCCTGATCACGGCGGACGAGGCGAAGCTCTGCCATATGCTGTGGAACTACGCCCCCTGCGTGGCCCAGTCCACAGACCCGCGCTGGGGCAGGACCTACGAGAGCTACGGCGCGGACATCGGGATGATCAAAAAGCTCAGCGTGGCCTACACCCGGGGCCTGCTGGACGGCGGCCTGGTGGCCTGCCCGAAGCATTTCTTCGGGGACGGGAACACGGCTTTCGGCACGGGGGAGAGTGCCGACGTGCCCCGGCTCCTGGACCGCGGAGACGCCCGGCTCTCCGACGCGGAAATCGAGGCCCTTCTCTCGGTCTACCAGGCCCAGATCGACGCCGGCGTGCAGACCATCATGATCAGCTTTTCCTCGCTGAACGGCGTCAAGATGCATGAGAACGAGTCTTACATCAGCCTGCTCAGGAACGGGATGGGGTTTGAGGGCTTCATCGTCAGCGACTGGGAGGCGGTGAGCCAGACCTCCCCCGACAGCTATGCCGACCAGGTGGCGGCGGTGGTGAACGCCGGGGTGGATATGCTCATGGAGGCGGACCATTTCCTGGAGGCCCGGGCCGCCATCGTCGACGGCGTGCGGACGGGCAAAATCCCGGAAGCCCGGGTCGACGACGCGGTGCGGCGCATCCTTCAGGTCAAGATCAACGCCGGGATCCTGGACGATCCCATGGGGGACCGGCTGGAGACCGTCCAGAGCGTCACCGGCTCCGCGGAATACCGGGCCGTCGCAGAGGAGGCGGTGGAGAAGAGCCTGGTGCTGCTGAAGAACGAGGGGAACGTCCTCCCGCTGAAGCCCGGCACCGCCGTGTACATCATGGGCCCGGCGGCGGACCATGACCAGGCGCAGTGCGGCGGCTGGTCTGTGGGCTGGAACGAGAGCCCGGAGCGGAACATCGACGGCGTGACCTCCATCCTGGAGGGCTTCCGGCTCAGGGCGGAGGCATACGGCATCCGCGTGATCACCGACCGGGCCGAGGCGGACCAGGCGGACGTGGTCCTGCTGGCGGTGGGGGAGAAGGCCTACGCGGAGTGGAACGGCGACACGGAGGACCCGGACCTGTGCGGCCCCCTGGGGCTGTACGGGAACAAGGCCGCCATCGAGGAGGCGGCCCGCATCGGCAAGCCGGTGGTGGCCTGCATCGTCGCCGGCCGGCAGGTGTTCATCAGCGATTATGTGGACGGGTGGGACGCCGTGGTGATGTGCTATCTGCCCGGCTCCGAGGGCCAGGGCGTGGCCGATGTGCTGTGCGGGGACGCGCCCTTCACCGGCAAACTGCCCAGCCCCTGGTACAGCGCCGTGGAGCAGATCGGGACCGGAGACGCCTGGCTGCCCATGGGGTACGGGTTGACGGCGGAATAAGGCTGGCCCGCACCTGTGCGGTTTCCCGGACAGGACAAAAGAAAGAATCCCGGCCTCTCGTCGAAGCCGGGATTCTTTCTGCGTGGAGCATAGCGGATTCGAACCGCTGACCCCCACACTGCCAGTGTGGTGCGCTACCAGCTGCGCTAATGCCCCGTCAGCAAGCAAGAATATAGCACCGAATCGGGGTTTTGTAAAGGGGTTTGCGGAAATTTTCTCAAGGCTGGCCCCAACGGGGGTATGTCGGGGGGTGAGGCTGCTTGTTTGCGCGGGCCGGATGAGGTCGCTGCGGCGATTGCGATGGCTGTTCCTGTTCAGGCGAAAGCCCTGCGCCGCCTTCCGGTAAACCTTGACGGAGTGCTGAAAAGGTGGTACACTGTCACCACAACGATCGTTATGATCGGTGATATATTCTGGAGGCGTCACATGGACTTGCAGCGAGAAACCGTCTTTTCCTATCTGGAAGAAGACAACGCGCAGAGTGCTTATTTCAGGGTGCTGCCCCTGCTGACCGCGGGCGGGGACATACAGGAGGAGGCCCGGCGGAACTGGCCGGACAACGGGGCTCTGCGGATCATTCCGGACCGCAACGAGCAGTACACTTTTAAGGACCGGATGCGGGGCATGGGATCTTGGTGCGTCATCGACCTGACCGCTTTCCCGGCCGAAGCCAACAAGATCCGCACCAACAAGAACTACCACAGCGACCGGGGAGAGGAGAACCGGTACATCATCTTCTCCGACGCCGTCCGCCCGCTGGACGGGGCGCCCTACTTCGAGGTGCTGCAGGGAACGGCCGGGGAGGCGGCCCGGCTGGCGGCGGACGCCATCACGCCCCGCTTCTACATCCTGGAGGGGGACACGCTGTACGGGCCGGTGGACCGTCAGGCCCCGGAGACCCCCGGCGTCAGCGAGGCCATGGAGGCCAGCCTGCTGACCCTGCCCCTGCCGGACGGCAAGACCCACACCCTGCTGTGTCCGCAGCAGGCCGCGCCGGAGCCGGCTCCCGAGCCGGAAAAGGCGCCCGCGCCCGAGCCTGAGGCCCCGCCGGAGCGGGAGAAACCCCGGGAGGAGCTCCCCATCGGCGAGAACCTGGAGATCCTGGACGGCAGCAAGACCTATGAGGAGACCCTGCAATCCCTGTCCCTGCCCCTGTCCGGAGGCTCCAACCTGCTCAAGAGCAAGGCGCGGGAGCGGGAGAGCCAGGCCGCGGCGGCCATGGATCCCCGGAAGCTCTGCGGCACCGCCCTGAACAGGACGGGCGTGCAGACCTCCGTCCCCATCCCCAAGAACCACGTGCAGGAGGTGGTGAGCAGCCGGCTGCAGGCCATCCGCAGCGCGGATCCCCAGGCGGCGCCGGTGCCCTTCTCCTGCGACCTGAATGCCGTGGAGAACCCGGTGGAGCAGGCCATGGCCGCCGTGCGCAGGGCCTGGGCCATCGTGGACACCCGCCCCCGTCTCATCAGCCTGCTGTTCTCTCTGGACGGCTTCCGGTGCGTCATGGACGCCTTCGCCCCCTGCGCCAAGACGGACGCGGAGGAACGGAACCGCTGCATCGAGGAGGAGCGCCTGCGGCTGCTGGTGGAACTGGACCAGGCCAAGGCCGACATGGCCGCCTTCCGGGCGAAAGCCATCGCCGAGGCCAGCGCCAGGGCCCGCCGCGAGCTGGACAGCCTCCGCCGGGAGGAGGAGGTCCTGAGAATGCGCGTGGAGGAGCTCCGCGCCCAGGCCGGCGAGGACCCCGCGGAGCCGGAGAACAAAGCGTGAATTGCCGCCGTTGAGCGGAACTTGCCCCATCCCTTGCGGGTGGGGTTTTGGTGTGCCGTAGGGTTTGCAGGGAGAGATGCCTCATCCGTTTGACAACTATATGCCCATTGTGATACAATCCCCACAGTAGGTCGTGCAACAATTCAAAGTGAGGTGCGCGTATATGAGGAAATATTTCTTTGTACTGACTTTTCTGATCCTGTCTCTTGGATGCGGAGTGGTGGTTGCTGAACAGGTGTATCAAAGCGCAAACTTCGAATATGCCCTGCTATTCAACGGCGATGCGGAGTTGATCCGATATCTGGGGGAGGATGGGACGGTAATCATCCCCAACGGTTTAGATGGGCATCCCATCGTAGCGGTGCGAGGGAATCCGTTCACAACGCTGAGCGATGATGGGAGAATTAACGGCGTCAGGGACTGTGTAATCAATGTTGCGGTAGATCATCCCTACTTGGCCACGATCAATGGCGTTTTGTTCGGTAAAACAGATCGGAAACTGATATACTGCCCAGAGTCGAAAGAAGGCGAATATACGATTCCTCAGGGAATCAGGAGTATTGGCGATTATGCCTTTTACAATTGCAGTATGCTGAAGAACGTGACGATACCAGGCAGCGTAATGAGCATAGGCGAGTTCTCTTTCTACAATTGCGGCAGCCTGACAAGCGTGACGCTTCCTGATGGAGTTACAGAAATCAGTTCGTCAACGTTCTGTAAGTGCAAGAGCATAAAGGACTTAAGTATTCCCAGTGGTGTAACGATTATTGGAGATGATGCATTTCATGGTTGCGCGTCCCTAAGCGACCTTGGTATTCCTGACACTGTGACAATGATTGGTGAGCTTGCTTTTGGTGAATGTACTGGTCTGCACGAGGTCACGATACCATCCAGCGTGAAAACCATCGGGCAAGGTGCCTTCTTAAAGTGCAGTAATTTGCAGACAGTAAGGCTGCATGAGGGGCTGATGTCTCTTGGAAGTGAAAATTCAATTTACACGGGTGTGTTTGCGGGATGCAGCAAAATGACTGAAATGGTAATCCCAGACACAGTGACATACATCGGAAGCGAAACATTCAAAGACTGTGAAAGCCTCAAAAGCATTACGATTCCTGCCAGCGTTACCAAAGTAGAAGATTATCTGTTTATTGGATGCAGAAACATTACGGACGTGGCTATACCAGATAGCGTGGTTGAAATTGGTGAATATGCATTCATGAACTGCACAAGCCTTCGGAGCATTACGATCCCTAAGAGCGTGATCAGCATCGGGGAACATG
Organism: Christensenellales bacterium; assembly: GCA_045226335.1. Taxonomy (GTDB): domain Bacteria; phylum Bacillota; class Clostridia; order Christensenellales; family Aristaeellaceae; genus RUG11272. Next base: position 12,413 of record JBGVCH010000011.1, read on the forward strand.
CGTTTGACAGAGTAACCGGCTCATATCCTTATACCTACGCCCCTCTGGCGGACATTGTGTTCACCATCACCCCAGGCAGTTACGCAGAGACTTGGTGCATGGATAATGGCCAGCAGTATGTGGCCACCGGCGTGGTGTACGGCGACACGGACGATTGGCTGAACGCCCCGTATGATGAACGCCCGCCATACAAGACAGTTGGCAGCTACATAACCTTTGGCCACTACGAGCAAGATGGCAACACCGCCAACGGACCGGAGCCCATCGAATGGCTGGTGTTGGACTATGACACGGTGAACAATCGAGTGCTGTTGCTCAGCCGGTATGGTTTGGACACTAAGCCTTATAACGAGAAATGGGATAATGTCACATGGGAGACCTGCACCTTGCGTGCTTGGCTGAACAAGGACTTTCAAGATGCGGCTTTTTCCAGGAAAGAACAATCTGCAATCCTGACAACGATAGTAGATAACAGCGAAAAACATGGGTATAGCGAGTGGGACACAAACGGCGGAAACAATACACAGGACAAGATCTTCTTGTTGAGCTTTGCGGAGGCCAATAAGTATCTTGGTGTGGCTTTTGAAGGTGGTAACAACGTGAAATCCCGGACGGCGCCAACGGCGTATTTGGCTAAGAACGGTATATGGACAAGCAGTGATTATCAGACGGCTGACGGAGCCGCTGCCGGGTGGTGGTGGCTACGTTCGCCGGGTACCGATCAGCGCTACGCTGCGCGCGTGGACGCCGACGGCTCCCTCACCAAAGACGCAGTGAACTACTTTGAAGTCGTTCGCCCCGCTTTTTGGTTGAGTCTGGATGACGATATCTTCTGATCTGTAATCATCGACTCTTCATTCCAAAGACTTTACAGTATCAAACTGCATCGGATAAAGGACTGCTTTGGCATCCTCTTCACTCGCTGAAGGCGGGCGAAAACTTTGACCCAAATTGTGACCCTTTGAAAGGCTGTTTTCATCTCAAACGCAGGCCTTGCAGCGCAGGTCTGCCCCTCTGTCGCTGCGGCGACATCTCCCCAGTAAGCTGGGGAGAAGGGATTTAGCGGCGTCTGGGTTTCAAGCGGAGCGCACGCGCCGGCCGGACCTGATCCACGTTGCAGCAGCCGTGCCCCTCCTTCCTCCCCGGCTTGCCGGGGAGGGGGACCGCCGCAGCGGTGGTGGGGCAACCGTGTCTGACGCAGCGGTGGCGGGGCTTTACGAAACCCTCCAACCCCGTTTGCATTTCTCCCCGAAATATGCTATAATCAACTCACAGAGAGAAGGCCGCGTCAGGCGGCGGCGTTAAAACCGGAGAGAGGGGTGCTGATCATGGCAAAGACTTCGATGGTGATCACCATTGGTAGGCAGTACGGAAGCGGCGGGCGCGTCGTCGGGCGGATGCTGGCGGAGCGGCTGGAGATTCCCTACTACGACAAGGAACTCATGGCCGAGGCCGCCAAGGACAGCGGCATCTGCCAGGAGCTGTTCGAGAACCATGACGAGAAGCCCACCCGGTCGTTCCTCTACTCCCTGGTGGCCGGCTCCGGCGCCCGGGGGGACGCGGGCGGCGCGTACATGGACATGCCCCTGAACCACCGGATCTTCCTGGCGCAGTTCGACACCATCCGCCGGGTGGCCAGTGAGGGGCCCTGCGTCATCGTGGGCCGCTGCGCGGACTACGTGCTCCGGGACCGGGTCAACGTCATCAACGTGTTCATCAAGGCGGACATGCAGCACCGGATCGCCCGGGCCGTGGAGCGCGGCGCCAGCCCCTCCAAGGCGGAGGAAGTGGTGCGCAAGGCCGACAAGCAGCGCGCCAGCTACTATAACTACTACGCCACCACCACCTGGGGCGACGTGACCAACTACGACCTGTGCCTGGACACGGGCAAGCTGGGCTACGAGGGTGCGGTGGACCTGCTCTGCGATTACATCAAGCTGCGGGAGAAGGCCATGCGCTGAGCTCCGGCGGCCGGAGGGTTCCATGAGGTTGAAATGGGTAAAACGGCTGACAGCGCTGCTGATGACGGCAGCGCTGTTGGCGCTGTGCGGGGCCGCGGACGCCGAGCTCCCCTGGCCGAAACAGAAGACCGGGGGCCAGAAGGCGCTGGCGGACTACATCGACGCCGTGAATATCCTGCTGACGGAGCGCGGGGAAGGCGCGGTCAACAGCCTGTTCGGCTGCTGGCCCACCCTGGCGGTGCTGGGCATCACGGGGGAGGACGACGCCGAGATCCCGGAGGACGTGGAGATCACCGCGTCCTACACGTCGGAGGACCTGCTGTACATCGAGCTGCGGGTCTGCGACACGGCGCGGTTCCCCGTCATCTGCGCCGCCATGATCCAGGTCGCCGCCGGGGGCAGCATGACCTGGGAGGAAGCCCTGAACGGGCCGTCGATCTGCGCCGACCGGGCCGTGAAGAGGCCGCTGACCTCCTTCTCCGAGCCCGTGATCTACGACCGGGGCTCCGTTCCGCGCACATACTACGCCTACGCGCCGAATGAGCACCACGACGACCGGAACTGGCTGACCATGGTGCTGATCTTCCCCCGGGACGGCGAGACCGGGGCGGTGACCACCACGCCAATGCCGGAGAGCGACCGGGACCAGCGCCCGATCACCGCCGACGAGGAAGAGCGGGAGGCCGACTGGGTGGGTTACGACCCGCCCCTGGACGAAGCGCCGCACTACGAGTTCTTCACCACCCCCACCCCGGAGCCCGACAGCGCGGTGTATCCCTACTGATGTTCATCTCACATAAGGATTTCAAGTCAAGTAAGGGTATGCACCCGAAGGTCCAGGGCGATCGGAAAGCCCTGGTCGCGGCCCGCAGGCCGCGAAATTCCTTTGCTTTTGTTTGGCAATCTTATCATGGAACAGTATGACAGCGGCTCCCCGCCTGTCTTTCCGGGCGGGATTCGGCAGACAGGACGGCAAAACCCCCGCATCCTCCGGCTTTCACGGCCGGTATGAGGACGCGGGGGTGTTTTCTTTTCTCTCACATCACCCAGTGCATAAACTTCAGCACGTCCATCCAGACGTCGGACTCGTAGACTACGGTGCGGTCGCCGGTCTGGACGCAGCCGGGGTAGAAGGACGCGCCGCGGGCCTTGCTGTGCTCCCGGAAGGTCAGCTCGAAGGTGAAATGCTCCGGCATGGGGTACAGGTTCTTCGTGAAATCGCCCCGCAGCGCCGTTTCCACCGCCTCCCGGATGCGCTTCACCGCCAGGTTGGGATGGATGGAGATGCTGGCGCTGCCCAAACCCTCGTTCACCGGAACGGTGGCCACGCCGGGGAGCACCGTGCGGATCCAGTCGCACAGGCCCTTGTCGCCCGTGACGCAGGCCACCGGCACGCCGACGGAGGCCGCGGTGAGGCAGTTGATCATCAGCTCGGAGCACACCTGGCCGTTGAGGCGGACGGAGATGTTCTGCGTGTTCATGGTGTGGGACAGGTTGTTGCCCGGCATGCCCACGGCGGAGTGGTAGCCGGTGAAGATCACCGCGTCGAAGCTCTCGTCGATGCCGGACATCATGGAATAGGGGTGGCGCTCCCAGTTCCGCAGGATCCGCACGGGCTCCGGCAGCATATCCGGGTGGATGTTCCGGGCGGAATCATGGGCATCCCGGACCAGGATCTCCTCCGCGCCGGCGGCCAGGGCGCCCTCGCAGGCGGCGGCCACCTCACGGCTCATCTGTTTGGAAAAGTATTCGTACCGCGGGTTTCCGTACTCCGTCTCGTCCCAGCAGACGATGCCGCAGGTGCCCTCGATGTCGGCGGACAGAAAGATCTTTTTCATTTGCAGCGCTCCTTCCGGTTTCTCACGGGCATTATAAACCACCGCCGCCGAAAAAGCAACCGCCGCAGAACCTCGAAAAGACTTGACATTCCCGGCGCTTCTCTTCATAATGAGTTGAATCTGTCCAAGGGAGAGATGCCTGTGCGGATCATGCTGGTGCGCCACGCCGAGCCGGATTATTCCGTGGATTCCCTCACCCCCCGGGGGTGGCGGGAGGCGGAACTGCTGTCCAGGCGGCTCGTCCGGCTGCGGCGGGTGGAGGGGTTTTACGTCTCGCCCCTGGGAAGGGCCCGGGACACGGCGTCCGTCACCCTGGACAAGCTGGGGGCGGAGGCGGAGGTCCTGCCCTGGCTGGCGGAGTTCCGGGGCCGGGCCGTCGATCCGATTACCGGGAAGGAGCGCCACGCCTGGGACTTCCCGCCCCGCGCCTTCGAGGCCTGCCCGGAGCTGATGCTGCCGGAGCGCTGGCTGGAGACGCCCTACTATGCCGGTACGAACACCCCCGCCGTCTGGGCGGAGACGAAGGCCGGCGTCACCGCGCTGCTGGCCCGGCACGGCTACACCCCGGACGGCATCCTGTGGCGCTGCGGGGACAACCGCCGCGGCGTCATCGTCCTGTTCTGCCACTTCGGCATCGCCATGGCTGTCCTGGGCTTCCTGACGGGGATCTCGCCCTTCGCCCTGTGGCACGGCATGTGCATGGCCCCCTCCTCCGTGACGACCCTGGTGTCGGAGGAGCGGGAGAAGGGCCTGGTGTGGTGGCGGTGCGAACAGCTGGGGGATGTGTCCCATCTCTCGGCGGCGGATCAGCGGCCGTCCACCGCGGCCCTGTTCCCGGAGATCTACACCGGCCGGGACACCACGGAACCCATCGAGTGGGACTGATCCCCCGGGAGGAGGCACGTTTTCTTGCGGCATGAATTCAGAACCGGCCTGCGCCACGGCGTGGCCATCGGACTGGGGTATCTCTCCGTGTCCTTCGCCTTCGGCATCACCGCCGTCAGCGCGGGCCTGACCCCCTTCCAGGCGCTGCTGATCTCCATGACCAACGTCACCAGCGCGGGCCAGCTGGCCGGCGTGGGCCTGATGGCGGCCCTGGCGCCCCTGACGGAGATGGCCCTGACCCAGTTCACCATCAACCTGCGCTACGCCCTCATGTCCCTGTCCCTGTCCCAGAAGCTGGACGGCTCCATGGGCTGGCTGCAGCGGCTGATCTTCGCCTTCTGCAACACGGACGAGATCTTCGCCGTGGCCTCCTCCCAGCCGGGGACGGTGGGCAAGCGCTACCTCTACGGCCTGATGGTCATGCCCTGGCTGGGCTGGTCCCTGGGGACCATCCTGGGGGCGGTGGCGGGATCCCTGCTGCCGGAGTTCGTCCGGACCGCTCTGGGCATCGCCATCTACGGCATGTTCCTGGCCATCATTCTGCCCCCCGCCCGGAAGAGCCTGACGGTGCGCCTGGCGGTGCTCCTCAGCGGCGGACTGAGCATCGCGCTCTTCTTCTTCTCCGGGATCGGCGGCGGATACCGGGTCATCATCTGCGGCGTGGCGGTCTCCGCCCTGCTGGCCTGGCTGTTCCCCAGAGAGGAGGCGGCGCAGTGAGCTGGAGCGTCTACCTCCCTTACCTGCTGGTGATGGCCGGCGTCACCTACCTGGTGCGGGCCGTGCCCTTGACCCTGGTGCGTAAGCCCATCCGGAGCGCTTTCATCCGCTCCTTCCTGCACTATGTGCCCTACGCCGTGCTGGCGGCCATGACCTTCCCAGACGTGCTCTTTTCCACCGGGTTTTCCCTCAACGGTGCGGCACCGGCGTGGAGCGCGGGGCTGTCCCTGCCCATGGCGCCGCTGGTCTGCGCCGCTACGGGCCTGCTGGTCGGCACTGTCTTCGCCTGGCGGGGAAAGAGCCTGCTGACCGTGGCCGTCGCCGCTTGTGCCGCCGTGGCCGCTGCCCAGGGCTGCTGCCTGCTGTTTTTCGCCTGATCGGCCGGATTTTGCATTTATTTCGTAATCATTTTGTCATTTCCTCTTGCATCATATGCAATTTTGTTGTAAAATACATCCGTCGAATCAGCGCATTTGACGATGAATGGATCCAACGCTGTGAAAGGCGGTACGCGATATGCACAAGAGAAAGAAGAGCAAGGACGTTCTGATCCCGGTCCTGATCATCACCGTGCTGTTCTGGCTGGCCTGCGTGGTGTGTTTTGTCATCAGCAGAAACCGGGCCGTGGCGGAGAGCAACCGCCGCAAGGAACTGGTGGAGAACGCCGGCACCGCGCTGACGGAGGTCTACGCGGAGAAGAAGGCGGAGGTCGCCAGGACCAACAGCAGCAACGACGCTACCTATCAGGCCAATCTGCAGAACTACATCAGCGAACTGCGGAACGGCTATCAGGATGCGGTGGTGAATAACGATCCCGACCTCCAGAATTATTACAAGAATAAGCTGGCGGAGGTGGGCGCCTCGGTGGACGGCACCAGCGGCGTGCCGTGGCCGGAAGCCGCCAAGGAAGGCTGGGACGTGGTGGACCTGTCCTCCTATGCCATCGACAAGCCCGTCAGCGTGGAGCTGAGCCGTCAGGACATGCTGTACAACGGCATGCTGCTGGTGAACCTGTGGCATGAGCGGCCGGCGGACTTCGACGACAACGCCCCGGTGAAGGTGCACACCTACTCCAAGAGCGAGATCCGCGTCAGCGAGAACTCCGTCGCCCTGCTGGAGAGCGCCGCCAACGCCTGGATGGAGCTGATCACCGACGCCAAGATCAAGCACGGCTACAACTATTTCATGCTGGAGAACGCCCATCGCACCTACGACGATCAGAAGAAGCGGTACGAGAGCTCTCTATCGAAGGTGGACGCCACCGACTACGAGACCGAGCTGGCCCTGCAGACGGCGATCCTGGCCAAGTACAAGGTGTTCGCCCCGGGCCATTCGGACTACAACGCCGGCCTGAGCGCATACCCCCGGCTGTACAAGAGCGGCGACAGCGAGATCAACAACAAGGACAAGAACTTCTTCACCAGCGAGGAAGGCCTCTGGCTGTATGAGCACTCCTGGGAGTATGGCCTGGTGTTCCGGTACCCCGTGGCGGATTACCCCGTCCGCGGCACCGTGGACAAGAGCTACATCACCGGCGTCAACTTCGAGATGCGGGTCTTCCGCTATGTGGGCCGCGGCAACGCCGCCGCCATGCACGCCTTGGACCTGTGCCTGGAGGAGTACATCGAGTACCTGAAGGTCCATCCCCACATCGCGGTCTACGAGGACGGCAACCTGCGCTATGAGATCTACCGCGAGTACGTGGGCGACGCGGACACCGTGACAGTCACCCAGTCCGACAAGGGCACCATCGCGGACACCGAGAGCTCCCTGGACAACATGGGCTACGTGGTCACGGTCTTCGAGTACTGATCCCGAACAAAGAAGCAGCCTCCCTTCGGGGAGGCTTTTTCAATGGGGAATTGGCAAGGGAGCAGGCAGGAGGCGGGGCTTCCTCGTCCGGTCAGACCGCCGTGATCCGGATCCGGCAGCAGTCGGCGCCGGTTTTGACGCTGCAGATGAGCTCGGCCCGGACTTCCGTGCCCAGGATCTCCCGAAACATCCGCTCGCTGAACCCCAGCGTGCAGTAGCACCAGGCCTCGGGCAGCGCTTCCGGGACCCGGTTGACGCAGGAACAGTAGCACTGCGGATACACCACGCAGTACGACGTCCCGTCGTATTCCAGCGAGAAGCCGAGGTCCAGCCGGTTGGTCCGGTCCACGAATGCGGCGGGGTCCCGGTCCTGCTCATACAGCGGCCGGATCTTCGCGACAAAGCTGCGGGCCGGTCCGCAGGCGCAGTCTGCCCGGACGGCCCGGACCGTCTCGTCGTCATAATGGTCGTTCAGGAAGGCGCAGAGCTGTTTGGCCCACGCGAATCTCTTTTTGTAATCGGCGGATTTCCCCAGGGGATGCGCTTCGCAGAACCGCTCGCCCGCCTCCCGCTCCCCGTGCTTTTCCATGCTGTTCAGAAACCGGACGGCCTGTGAATTGTCGTTCTTCGGCATTTTTCTTTCTCCTTTTCTTCTCGGTTCGTGTCCGTTCTCATCTTCGGGCAGCCGTGCTTCTGAGATCAATATACCACGCTCCGCGGGGCGTGGCAAGAGAAAACCGCGCGGAGCGGGCTTTTTCTCCCGCACGGCTCTGCCATCCGGCGAAAGTGTGCGTTTAATGGTAGGAATACACTTGACGAACGGTTTTCGGTGTGATAGTGTATCATCAGGACCGGAATATGTCAGGGGAGGCGCCGCCCCGCGGGGACGGAGGCCTGTTCTGAGCAGTCTGCTATCCGAAGGCCTGATCCCCATTTGGACCATATAAGGAGAATGACGATGAAGACCCTCAAATGTGTCCGCTATGTGGCTCTGCTGCTCTGCGTGATCTTCGTTTCGAACAGCATCAACCTCTCCGCGCTGGCGGAAGGGGACGGCCCCGGGCTCTGTGCCCACGACTACGTCGCCTTCGTGCAGGAGCCCGGCACCGCGGCCACCTGCACGGAGGCCGGCAGCCACACCCTGATCGCGGTGTGCGAGGAGTGCGGCGGCGAACTGGGCCGCCAGACGGTGACGGACGCCGCCCTGGGCCACGATTACCGGGAGACGGCCCGCACCGAGCCGGGCTTTGGCGTGGACGGCAGCGTGACGTATGTCTGCTCCCGCTGCGGGGACAGCTATGTCGAGCGCCTGCCCGGTCTGGCCATGCCCGAGGAGCCCGAAGAAGAGGAAATCCCCGAGGAGATCCCCGAGGAGCCGGCCCAGCCCGAAGCCCCGGAGGAACCTGAAGAACCCGAAGCGCCCGAACAGCCGGAAGCGCCCGTCGAGGAACAGCCCGCGGAACCGGACCCCGCGGCCGCGGATCCGCAGACCGCGGACGAGCCGGAGGCGGCCGAGTACACCTTCACGCTCAGCAAGAGCGAGATCGATCCGGGCTCCTACTCGGACATCGGCTCCATCTCGGTCAAGGTCAACCTCACCGAGGTGGGAAGCGTCAATTACTGGCTGGATGACGGCGATTTCACCGTCTCCGTGCCCGCCGGCGCAACCGTCGACGTCGACTGCCTCCCGGACAGGGACAAGGGCGTCTACATCGACAGCATCAGCTACACGGACGAGACCGGATCCAACAACCACCTGTACGGCGAAGGGGACCGCATTGATGATGTGGGCTTCATCAGATTCACCATGCCCGAATGCGCCGCCAACGTGCATGTGACGTTTGACATTCATGCGCATTGGGTCAATCTGACCCAGGACACATCCAGGTATACCTACGTTTATTCCGGCAACCCCTTCAGCGATCCCATCAGGACCGGCGCATATGTCAACATCGTGCTCAGCCCTCGGGAAGGCTGCAGTGTGGCGGGCGTCGAATACAGCTATGAGTCCGGCGGCGAAACCGTGACGGGACGGGCCTGGCTCAAGCAGGTCGGCGGGTCCTCGGACTTCTACCAGTTCATCATGCCCAACGCGGACGTCACGGTCACGCCCCTGGTGGGGGTGCCCCACACCGTCACCGCCGCGGCGGCCGAGAACGGCACCGTCACCGTCGACGCGGAGACCGCGGTGGAAGGCCAGATCGTGACCGTCACCGTGACCCCGGATCCGTACTGTACGCTCAGCGGGCTGACCTACACGCCCGACGGCGGGTCGCCCGTCGACATCACGGCCGACAGCGACGGCGCCTATACGTTTGAGATGCCCGGCGCGGACGTGACCGTCGCCGCGGCTTTCGAGCGGCAGAACGCGTGGCAGGCCGTGCAGGATCAGATCGACAACGCCTTTGACGGCGACGAGATCACCCTGCAGGACGACATCACCGCCGCCGCCGGCGACATGGAACTGACCTTCGGCATGAACCGGGACGTGACCCTCAACCTGAACGGCCACACCATCAACCGGGCCATGCAAAGCGCCGCGTCGAACGGCTATGCCATCCGCGTGATGGGCGGCAGCGTGACCATCACCGGCGGCGGCACCGTCACCGGCGGCATGGGCATCTATGAAGGCGGCGGCATCTGCGTCAGCGGCGGCAGCCTGACCCTGAGCGGCGGCACCGACGTCACCGGGAACTCCGCCATCATGGGCGGCGGCATCTATGTCGGCAACAGCGCGGCCCTGATCATCAGCGGCGGCAGCGTCACCGGCAATACCGCCACCGAAGGCGAAGGCGGCGGCGTCTACGTCAGGGACGGCGGCAGCTTCACCCTCTCCGGCGGCAGCATTTCCGGGAACAGCGCCCCGTCCGCCGGCGGCGGCGTCTACCTGGGAACCGGCAGCGTCACCATCACCGGTGGCAGCATCACCGGCAATACGACCGGGGCCCTGGGCGGCGGCATATATCTGGGCACAGCGGCCTCCGTCAGCCTGGGGGGCGGCTCCGCCATCACCGTCAAGAACAACCTCAAGAACAGCACCGACGACAATCTTTACATGCCCGAAGGCGGCAGCTTCGCCTGCACCGCCGTGCCCGCCGAGGGGTCGGAGATCCACGTGTATCTCCAGGGCAGCCCGACCCGCCAGCAGCCGCTGGTGATCGCCACGGCGCCCGCGGACTGCACGGCCTGCTTTGTGCTGGATTCCCAGACCGCCGGCACGGAGGTCTCCTGGGACGCCGACGCGGGCGCGCTGGTCCTCCGGCTGACGGGCGCCATCACCTCCTGGGCCGATGTGCAGGACGCCCTGTCGGCCGGCGGCGTTCAGGAGACTGCCGACGGCGACTACATTGTCCGGCTGGGCGATGACATCACCGCCGGCAGCGACGACGAAGCGCTGTGCTTCCAGTATGTCGGCCACCCCGTGATCCTGGATCTGGACGGCCATACCCTCAACCGGAACATGTCCGCGGCGGCAATGGACGGCAACGTGCTGACCGTACAGGTCGGCGAGCTGGTCATCCGCGACAGCGCGGGCGGCGGCGTCATTACCGGCGGCAAGAACAACGGCCTCGGCGGCGGCATCCTCGTGCAGGAGGGGTATCTCACCCTGGCTGGCGGCACCGTCTCCGGCAACACGGCCACCAACGGCGGCGGCGTGGCCGTGCAGAACAACACCTTTACCATGACCGGCGGCAGCATCACCGGCAATACCGCCGGCACCAGGGGCGGCGGCGTCTACGTGGACATGGGTGCCTTCAGCATCACCGGCGGCAGCATCACCGGCAACAGTGCCTCCACCGGTGCGGGCGTCTACATGGGCAGCGGCACGTCGATCAGCATCGGCAACGGTTCCATCATCAGGATCTTCGCCAACGGGGATCAGAACATTTACCTGCAGAGCGGCATGTCCATCGCGGTCGACAGCCTGCCTGCGGCCGGCTCGCAGATTAACGTCTATCTCTCGGACAACGCGACCCGGCAGCACCCGGTCACCGTCGCAACCTCCTCTGAGATGTGTGATTACCTTTTCACGATCGATCAGCAGCAGAGCAACACGGAGCTGGACTGGGACAGCCTGGAAAACACGGTCATCCTCCGACTGACGAACGTCGTGCTGGACTGGGCCGAGCTCCAGGACGCCCTGGATGACGGCGGCAACTGGGAGATGGGCGAGGAGCCGGACTACGAGTGGATGTATGTGATCCGCCTCGGCACGGACATCACGGCGGACAGCAGCGACACCAGGCTGCTCTTCGACCACCACTTCGACCACCCCGTGATCCTGGATCTGTGCGGATACACCATCAGCCGCGGCCTGACTTCCGAGACCGATAACGGAAACGTGCTGACGGTGACGACCGGCGAGCTGATCCTCCGGGACAGCGTGGGCGGCGGCAGCATCACCGGCGGATACAACGTGGATCAGTCCGGCAGCGGCGTGATCGTCGATGGCGGCGCCTTCACCATGGAGAGCGGCCGCATTGCCGGCAACACGATCAAGGATACAAGCGGCGCCGGCGTGTGTCTGCGCAACGGCACCTTCAACATGAAGGGCGGCAGCATCACCGGCAACACCGCCATCGAGTGCAACGGCGCCGGTGTGTTCGTGAACGGGGGCACCTTCAACATGACGGGCGGCAGCATCACCGGCAACACGGCCGACTACGGCGATGGCGGCGGTGTGTATGTCGCGGAAGGCAGCTTCCGCGTGTCCGGGCACCCGACTGTTACCGGCAACACCGGCTTCGGCAAGTCCTCCAACGTCTTCCTGTTCTCCGGATGTCTCATCTCCCTGGACGGCGCGCTGACCAGCGGCGCCTCCATCGGCATAGGCGCCTTTGATAACGGCTGCCCGATCACCGATGACAGCTACGCGGAGTATCACGCGGAGGACAGCGCCTTCGACTTCTTCACGGCGGACAAGGGCTTTACCCTCTACATCAGCCCCGACGACGGCATCACCCCCTGCGTGGAGTATATGCACGTCTGGCCGGAAGAGCCCGAGTGGACCTGGAACGAGGACTGCACCGAGGCGGAGACCTCCATGCACTGCGTAAACTGTGGCCTTGAGGACGGCGACTGGGCGACCCTTACGACCAACATCTCCGGCCCGGAGATCAACGCAGAGTCGAAGGAGGCGGCCTTTACCGCTTCGACGACCGTGGGCGGCCGGACCTGCACTGACACCCACAGCATGCCCCTCACCGAGGTGCCCGACACGGCGCCGTACGTCGGCGAGGACGGCCGGTATGTGTACGGCTGCTACGAACACCTGGAGCTGACCCGGAACGGCGAGAAGTCCTGCTGGAGCATGGACGGGGAGCTGGATGAGGAGGGCTATCTCCACGAAGTCTCCTGGTTCGACTTTGCCAATGGGGTGATCAAATACTACACCGGCCCCGCGACGGAGCAGGTGGAGATCCCGGCCACCATGCCCGACGGCACGGCGGTGACGGCCCTGGGCTATGGCAACCTCTCCATCCTGGATTACAATGAGTTCACGGGGCCCGTGGAGGTCATCGACCACGGCAGCATCACCGCGATCAACGCCGGCGCCTTCGCCGACACGGCGAACGTGACCCTGAAGCTGTCAACGGCGGATACCATCACCGTCGGCAACGGCGCCTTCGAGGGCTGCACGGACGCGACAGTGTACTGCAATCACGCCGCCGGCCTGACCTGGGGCGCGCACGACGACGCGACGGGGCAGTACACCGTGGAGTACCTGGACGCTCACGAGTACATGGCCATGGGCGCCCAGGTGGAGGATGATTACAGCGCGGCCACCCTGACCCTCGGGTGCATCAACGGGATCGAGACGGGTCAGGACTGCGCCTTCGAGGTCGTCCTGGACGCGACGGTCACCGTCGGGGAAGATCAGGACCATCCCGGCAGCTACCTCGCCACCGTCACGGCGGTCTATGAAAGCGTGGAATACACGATGACCACCGACGTTGAGATGGTCGAAGTGGACCTGAACATCATGATTGGCACCACCGCGGAACAGCGCCATTTCAAAGTCCCGAAGGCCATCAGGAAAGACTACGCGGTCTTTACCATCTCCGGCCTGGACGAGATCGAGTTCGATCTGCCCGCCGGCGCGGACTTTGTGGGTTGGACGGACGCGAACGGCAATGGCTACGGCCCGAACGACACGATCACGGTCCGGGAGAGCAGCGCGGTCTTCTCGGCCACCTGGGAATCCACCTGGGCCGCCGTGCAGGAGGCCCTGCTGGTCGACGGTGCCTACGTTTATCTCTACAACAGCATTCAGGCCGGCCCGGAGGATCTGCCCCTGACGGTGCCCGCAGGCCAGGAGGCCATCCTGATCCTCCGGGGCTGTGAAGTGGACCGGAACCTCAGCGCGGCCGCCGACGACGGCTATGCCATCCGGGTGGACGGCACGCTGTACATCAACGAGAATCCCAACATGCAGGAGCACAACACCGGCGGCACGGTGAAGGGCGGCAAGAACACCGGCAGCGGCGGCGGCATCTATGTGAGCGGCGAGCTGCACGCACGGGAGATGACCGTCAGCGGCAACAGTGCCGCGGGGAACGGCGGCGGCATCTGTATCCTCAGCGGCGCCAGCGCCACCCTGACATCGGTGACGGTGGAAAATAACTCGGCCGTGAACGGCGGCGCAGTCTTCGTCAGCAGGAACGGCATTATGAACACTGACGGCTGCAGCTTCTACCACAACATTGTCTCCAAGGACGGCGGCGGCATCTATGTCGCAGACGGCGGAAAGATCGTCCTGAGCGGCGGCAGCGTCACCTACTGTGAAGCGAGGAACGGAAAGGGCGGCGGCATCTATCTCGGTGGCGACGCGGAGGTTCTCATCGACGATAACACCCAATCCTCCGGCGGCAGCGGCGGTCCTCTCCGCATCGTGATCAGTTCCACGATCATCGGCTGCGTGGTCGCTTTCTGCATCGCGGGCGTCGGCGGCGGCATCTACTTCAACAAGGGCACGCTGAACATCGGGCCCGGCACCGAGGTCATCAACAACACGAACACGCTTGACACCTTCGACAACCTGGACGGCAATTCGGCCAACAACCCGCAGTTTGAGATCCCGGAGCTGGATCCCACCATGCCCATCAAGATCGGCATCCCGGCAGCTGCGGCCGGCGCCGCGGGCGGTGCCGCGGGCGGCATCGCCGGGTGGCTGCAAGGCCTGTTTGCGGCCGGAGCGGCCGTGCTCACAGGCGCTCTCATCGGCGGCCTCATCTACTACTTCAGCCGCGCTAAAGAAAGCGACGACGACCGGCAGGACAAGCCCTGCACCCATGACCAGGGCTGGGAGAACGTCGGCTTCTCATGGGAAGAGAACGAGTACAGCTATGTCGACGAGATCATTGCGTGCAAGAAACACTGCGGCGCATGGCGGTACAATCGGATGACGCCCACGTCCTCCGTCAACGGCAACGAGCAGACCGTTTATACGGCGACCAGTTCGGACACCGACGGCACCACCGACGAACGCATTGTGGAGCCCTTTGAGCTCCTGATGGTGTCCAACCTCTTCGAGGAGCAGATGTCGGAGATCCGCATCCGGATCCCCCACGGCCGGGGCCAGGGGTCGACGTACAGTCTGCCCTCCGTCTCGCCCTGGAGCTTCAGCCCGACCTGCATCGAATTCACGGGATGGGAGCTCGGCGATGACTCGGTCAGCACCGTGAACTTCAAGGACAAGGAGGATGACGGCCGGACCAAGACCGTCGTGGCCAGCTGGAAGGTGACCATCACCTACGACAGCGGCGTGCTGATCGAAGACGCGACCCTTGCCGGAAAAGCGCCGCAGGATCCTAACCCCTCCACCGTGCCCCTCGGCTCGCCACACACGCTCCTGCCGTGCACCTGGGAACAGTACGTGCTGGTTTACGACAGCGACGGTGAACAGGTCAAGGCGCTCTACACCTTTGACGGCTGGGATATCTCCACCGGCGTACGGATCATCGACGGCATCACGCCCGATTATATCTTCGAGGCAGTCACCGGTATGCCGGGACAGATGCCCGGCACCGAGATCCCGGCGGTGCTCGTCCCGATCAAGATCAAGGCCAAGTGGCTGTCTCCCTGGAATGTCATGACCGAAACCCTGAACAAGGAGGGTTCTTACAAGCTGCCGCAGAACACCTACGCTCTGCAGCTGGATACCACAGCCACCATCAAAGCGCGGCAGGGCGGCGGCGAGACCGTCCTGGACCTGAACGGCTGCGATGCGCACGTTTACCTCGCGTCCCTCACGATGAACGCGTTCACCGTGGAAGGCAAATTCAGGGTCAAGGACAGCGTCGGCGGCGGCTGCATCAGTGACGGCAAAGCCCTGTCCAACGGCGGCGGCGTGAATGTCAAGAGCGGCGGTGTCTTCACCCTGGAGGCGGGCACCATCAAGGACAACGTGACCCTCAACCCGATGATCACAGGCGACCAAAGCCTCATCCCCTTCAACGGCGGCGGCGTGTATGTCGGCGGCACCTTCATCATGAAGAGCGGCAGCATCAAGGACAATGACACCAGCTGCAGCGGCGGCGGCGTCTACATTGACAGCAACGCCACCTTCCGGATGACCGGCGGCGAGATCACAGGCAATACCGCCCGGTTCATCCGGGAACACCCGTCCTTCCTGGGCGGCGGCGTCTATGTGGCCGGCACCTTCGAGGTCTCCGGCAAGATCACCATCCAGGACAACAAGCTGCACGACACGACCGACGAAGAGACCACCGATGTCAACAACGTCTACCTCCCCGAGGGCAAGACCATCACGGTCATCGGCAAGCTGGACGCGGCCACCCGCATCGGCGTCACCATGCAGACCCCCGGCGTCATCACCAGCGGCCTGAAGGGCAATGCGGGCAACGACGCCTGGGGCAGCGCGGAGAACTTCGTCAGCGACAACGACGCCTACATGGTCGTCATCAACGCGGACGGCGAGGCGGTGCTGGTGCAGAAGTGCACCGTCACCTTCGAGAAGGGCGACGAGAATGCCACGGATAAGGACGACGAAGGCAACGACCTGATGCCCGAGCAGGAAGTCCAAATCGGCTCCGAGTACGAACTCCCCGAGAACAATTTCGGCGCCCCCGAGGGGAAGCAGTTCAAGGAGTGGTCCGTCAAGATCGGCGAGGCCGAGGCCGTGACCAAGAAGGCGAAAGACAAGATCACCGTGACGGCGGACACCGTCGTGACGGCGGTGTGGGAAGACCCGCCCGTCCTCGTCAACGGCGTCTCCGGTTCCTTCAACGAAAAGATCAAGCTGAATTTCTACTTTGAGATCCCGGATTACGCGCTGGAGGATGAGGGCGCCTATGTGACCCTAACCAACGACACCACCAAGCAGAACGAAAAGCTGTTCATCAAGGATGCGGAGCTTGTCAGCGGCAAGGGTTACAAGTTCAGCATCAGCCTGGCGGCCAAGGAAGCCGGCGACACCATCATCGCGAAGGTCTTCGACGGCGAGGACAAGGCGATCACGCTCAGGGGCGCGTCCACCGGCACGGACTACACCGAGGAAGGCCTGCAGCACAGCCTGATGAAATACTTCACCTGGCTGGAGACCAACGGCACCACCTCCGAAAAGAAGATCGGCGCGGCGGCGAAGGACTACTGCTCCGCGGCCCGGATCTACTTCGATTACAACACGGAAGGCGCGACCGTCAGCGACGCGGTGGACGCGGTCACGGAAGAGAACCTGGCCGACTACATCGCGGACCGCGACGGCACCCTGCCGACGGGCGTCAGCGTGGCCGGCATCACGGCGATGCTGGAGGCGGACAACACCCTGAGGCTGTACCTGAAGTTCAAGAAGGTCGATCCCGGCAACCTCACCTTCAGGATCGACAACAAGAGCACGGAGCTGAAACAGCGCTCGGACGGCATGTACTACCTGGCCCTGGACACCGGCGTGTGGTCGAACAAGCTGCGGGTGACCCACAACTACACCGTGTCCGACGGCGAGAACACCTTCACCATCACCGCATCGGTGCTGACCCTGGCAAGGGCCTTCCTCGTCAATGACGATGACGGGGACGACAACCTGGGCAAGGCGATGTATCTGTACAGCGAGGCCGCGAGATTGGCGTTTGGTGACTGATCAGAACTGAATCAACACAGCGTCGGGGCTGCCGGTCAGGAGCGATCTGCCGGCAGTCCCGGTTTGTCGGGCGATATCGGCCGGTCCCGCATTTGACAGCCGGGCGGCGTCGTGGTAAAATACCCTCAGTGTTTTTGCAAACGGCATCATCATTGAACCGAGTGAGGTGCTTCCCATGAGATCGAGAAATCGGGCCATTGCGCTGATCGGGTTCCTCCTGTGCTTTTGCCTGGCCTTCGGGGCGGCCGCGGAATCCATGACCGAGAAAGCCTATTATGATACCGGCCTGCAGTACCTTCGCAAGCAGAACGCGGAGGACGTCGCCACCGCCGTGGTGTATTTCGAGAGCGCCGGGAATTACGGCCAGGCGAAGCTCTTTGCCGTGTACGCCCAGGCGCTGGGGGAGATTTTCGCGGCGGAGGAGGACAACAATAACCTCACCCTGGCGCGGATGGACCTCGAGCTGGTGGATATCCCGGAGTTTGCGGACGCGCTGGCGGAGAACAATCTGCCGTCCGTGGCGGAGCTGAAGGTGTACATCCAGGCGCGGCGGTACGAGATCGACGGCCGGTACGATGAGGCGGTGGAGGCCTACCGCGGCATCATGCGCACGCTGGACGCCCTGAACCGACAGCGGAACATCGCCATCAACAAGAACGACATGATCTATCAGAAGGCCGTGGGGCTGTTCGAGGCGAAGGATTACATCGCCGCGGCGAAGCTGTTCCGGGAGCTGGATGACTGGAAGGACAGCGCGGAGATGTACGAGAAGTGCATGGCGCTGCATGAACACGCGTGGATCGCCGCCACCTGTCTGACGCCGAAGACCTGCTCCGCCTGCGGCGCCGTCGATGGCAGCCCGCTGGGGCACGACTGGCGGGAAGCGACCTGCACGGAGCCGAGGACCTGCGCCCGCTGCGGGCAGACTGAGGGAAACGCCCTGGGCCACAACTGGAAGGAAGCCACCTGCACGGAGCCGAAGACGTGCAAACGGTGCGGGGCGGTGGAAGGGGAAGCGCTGGGGCATGACTGGCAGGAAGCGACCTACACCGCACCGAAGACCTGTAAACGATGTGGCAAGACCGAAGGGACGAAACTGGCTCAGCCGATTGCGGTGGGAAACTACATAACTTTCGGCCACTATGAACAGAACAACGACACGGTCAGCGGTCGAGAGAAAATCGAATGGCTTGTTTTGGATATCGACGAGGTCAACCATCGGGCCTTGCTACTCAGTCGGCATGGTTTGGATGCTAAGCCATACAATAAACCAAGAGATCTAATCATCACATGGGAGGATTGCACACTGCGCACCTGGCTGAACAGCGATTTTTTGAACGAGGCATTTACGGCAAAGGAACAATCTGCAATCCTGACCACGGCGGTTGACAACAGCAACGGCCAAGGGTACAGCAAATGGAGCACGTATGGCGGAAGCAGTACACGGGATAAGATTTTCCTGCTGAGTTATGCCGAAGCAAACAAATACTTAGGCGTGACTTATGAGAACAGGAACAATACGAAAGCCCGGGTGGCACCAACAGCTTATGCCATTAAGCAAGGTGCAATTGCTACCAGTAGTAACGCGACGGCCGAGAACATGGCAGCCGTGGAGTGGTGGCTGCGTTCCCCTGCTCTTCAGGGCAGCGCTGCGTTCGTACAATCTGACGGCTCCCTCATCAGCGGCCCTGCCTACTACACGCACTACGTCGTTCGCCCCGCTTTGTGGGTGAATTTGGACGCTGATATCTTCTAACCAGTAATCTCCAACTCTTTACCCTGAAGCCTGACAACGGCGATTACCAACACCGCGGAAAACACAAGCCGGGACAGCAAAACCGCTGTCCCGTTTCTCGTGGAGATGCACACAGGATGATATTTCCAACCCCCGACCGATTGACTTATATCTCCGATGTGGTATACTGGAGACGGACAGATGTTCGACAACTGAACAGCCCTGCATCCGGTCAGGATTCTGGAAGGAGGAATCGTGATGAAACGTTTTCTGTCGGTTGTTCTTGCGGTGGCCCTGCTGGCGGCGCTTGCGGTGCCGGCCATGGGGGAGGAAGCCGCTGAGACGAAATCCATCCGCATCATCGGCACAAGCGACCTGCACGGCAAATTCATGCCCTGGGACTATGCGCTGAACGCGGCCAGCACCTCGGGCAGCATGGCCCAGCTGGCCACCGCCATCGCGCAGTACCGCACGGACGCCACCCTGCTGGTGGACGCCGGCGATACCATCCAGGACAACTCGGCCGACATCTTCATCGGCGGCGACGACGTCCATCCGATGATTCAGGCCATCAACGCCCTCAAGTACGACGTGTGGGTCACCGGCAACCATGAGTACAACTACGGCATGGATGTGCTGAAAAAGACCGTGGCCGACCTGGAACCCAAGGTGCTGACCGGCAACGTCCTGGACAGCGAGGGCAATCCCATCGCCGACGGCTACGCCATCTTTGAGGTGGACGGCGTGCGCGTGGCGGTGATCGGCATGGTGACCCCGAACATCACCCGCTGGGACGCCGTCAACCTGAAGGACTGCACCGTGAAGGACGCCCTGGCCGAAACCCGCGCCATCATCGACGCGATCCAGGGCCAGTACGACGTGCTGGTGGGCGTCTTCCACATGGGTGTGGAGAATGAGTACGGCGTGGCGAACTCCGGCGTCACCGACATCCTGAACGCGTGCCCCGAGTTCGACGTGATGGTCTCCTCCCACGAGCATGCCCAGATCCCCAGCCGGGACATCAACGGCGTGCTGGTGGTGCAGAACAAGAACCAGGCCCAGACCATGTCTGTCATCGACCTGACGCTGGAGAAGGACGGTGAGGGCTGGAAGGTGGTCGACAAGACCGCCGAGAGCATCGCGATCTCCGGCTTTGAGCCCGATCCCGCCCTGGCGGAACTCCTGACCCCGTACGACGAGATGGCCCGCACGGACGCGGAGCAGGTCATCGGCACCCTCGCCGAAGGCGCCCTGGCCGCGGAAAACGAGATGGGCCCGATCCCCACGGCTCAGATGGAGGACACCGCGCTGATCGACCTGATCAACGAAGTCCAGATGTACTACACCGGCGCGCCGGTGTCGGCGGCCGCGCTCTTCACCATGGACGCCAACATGTATCCGGGCGACATCCACAAGTGCGATATGTCCCTGATCTACAAGTACACGAACACGCTGTACAAGCTCCACATGAACGGCGCCCAGCTGAAGAAGTACATGGAATGGTCCGTGAGCTACTACAACACCTGGAAGCCCGGCGACCTGACCATCTCCTTCAGCCCGAACATCCGCGCCTACAACTACGACATGTTTGCCGGCGTCAACTATGTCGTCAACGTCGCCAACGAGCCCGGCAGCCGCATTGAGAACCTCACCTGGCCGGACGGCACCCCCGTGAAGGACGACGATGAGTTCGACATCGCCGTGAACAACTACCGCGCGACCTCGCAGCTTCTCGCCCCCGGCACGATCTACGAGGAAGGCGACATGCCCACGCTGCTGGAGATCGACGTCCGCGGCGACATCGGCGGCGTCCGTGAGCTGATCCGCGACTACATCGTGAACGTCAAGGGCGGCACCATCGTCCCCGAGTGCGACCACAACTGGAAGATCGTCGGCAACGAATGGGATGAAGCGCTGCATCAGCAGGTGGTTGAGCTGGTGCAGGAAGGCGTCCTGGTGATCCCGACGTCGGAGGACGGCCGGACACCCAACGTCCAGTCCATCACCGAGGAAGACCTGCAGAACGCCATCGAGAACGCGAACCAGGATGCGGCTTAAAGCCGACTTCAACGGGAGCAGCACCGACAACCAACGACCTTCGCTCCGCCTCACCGGGCGGAGCTTTTCCATATGAAAAAGGGGCTGTGAGAGCCCCGCCCATATTCATGCGCAAACCGTGAATGATTCAATAGCCGTGGTAAGTCACGCGGCCGGCCGGGCCGTTTCCCGGATCCTCCGGATGATCCGGTCGGTGATGGGGCGCTCGATCAGCCAGAACAGGAGGCCCATCGCGCAGCAGATCAGGCAGTTGAGGAGGATCCGCAGGCCCGTGGAGGGAACGACGGCATACACCCTGGTCGCGAATACCAGGTAATAGAGCATCTGGGAGAGGAAGATCTCATAGGACGCCTGGCCGAGCCATTCCAGCACACCGCAGCAGATGGACCGCCGGCCGACGGCGAACCGGAGAATCGGCAGGAGGTACAGCACGGCGAACACGCTGGTTTTCGTCCAGGTGCCGTTATCGGTGATGAGGGGCTTCAGGCCGACATAGAAGGTCAGGATGAGATAGGCGATCCCCACGGCGCACGCCGCCCAGTAGGCCGCGTTTTTCCGACAGTCCGACCGGTAAAGCCAGCACCCGAAGGACACGATGAACACGTACCGCAGCGAGCAGATCCTGTAAGTATCGATGGGCATGTGAAGGGCCGCCTTCACGGCCTCAAACAGCACCGTGAAGACGAAGCACCCGATGAGGCCCCGGAATTCCCAGCGGTCGATCACGTACCAGATCAGCGGGAGGAGGAACACCAGCTGGAGAATGACGGGGAAGTAGTAGGACCCGAGGCCGTGGCCGCCCCGCAGGAACAGGACCAGCAGCCGACCCGGGGAGTACCGAACGCGCAGGACAGCGGCGTAGTAGGCGATCTCAAGGATGAACACCGGAATGTAGGGGAGAATGTACCGCAGGCATTTGGTGATGACGGGAACCGGGCGGTAGGCGTCTCTCAGGCTGAAAGGCGTTCGCCTGCTGAAGGATAGCCCCGAAACGTACCCTGTGATCACCATGAAAATCGGGACGGCCATGTAGATCCAGAAGGGGAACAGCAGCACCCGCTCGCTCCGTTCGCTCATCAGGCTGTGATGAATGATGACCATGACAATGCAGACGCCCTTGATGACGTCCAGATTGGCATAGCGCTGCCTGATCGCTCCGCTGTCCTTCATAGCGGTCCGGTCTCCTTTGCTCCGTGTTTACCTCGCGTCAGCCCAAATGAAGTCGAAATGCCACCCGAGTGGGCCCGGGAATGCTCCTCCGCCGCCGCGCCTACGCCGGCTGCCCGGGGGTGCCTCCTGCCCGTTCTGTCAGTCGTCCCGGTGATTCCATACTGGTGCCAGAATCGCCAGGACAAAGAGCGGTTTTTTCATCTTGCGCACCTCGATTGGGTCGTTTTGCCCGATCATTTGCTGCCGTCATTGTAGCATAGCCCCCGGCGGATGTCAAACCTCATCCACACGCAAAAGACCGGCGCCGAAGCGCCGGTCAGGGGTCGTTGGATGGATTATTCTGCCTTGGTTTCGGTCGCCGGCGCGGTGATCTTCCCCGCGGCCGCACCCCCGGCGAAGCCGGAGATCAGGGCCGCCAGGTCGATGCCGGTGGCTTCCTTCATGCCCTCGATGATCTGGCTGGAGGACTGCATGACGTCCTTCACCAGGCGGGAGGAATTCCCGTCGCCGTACATGACGATCTTGTCGGTCTGGGCCAGCGGCGCGGCGGCGTTCTTCACCACGTCCGGCAGGGCGGCCAGGTACATCTCCAGGATGGAGGCTTCGCCCATCTTGCGCTGCGCTTCGGCCTTCTTCTCGATGGCCTCGGCTTCGGCGATGCCCTTGGCGCGGATGCCCTCGGCTTCCTGCTCCATGGCGAAGCGGGCGGCCTCGGCCTGGGCCCTGCGGGCTTCGGCCTCCTGGAGGGCCTCGTACTTCTTGGCCTCGGCGTCGCGCTGACGGCGGATCAGATCGGCCTCAGCCTCGCGCTCGGCCTGATACTTCCGGGCATCGGCGGCCTTGCGGACCTCGGCGTCCAGCTTGCGCTCGCGGATGGCGACTTCCTTCTCGGCCAGCTCGGCTTCCTTCTCCCGGCGGGCGATGTCCGCGTTGGTGCGGGTGACCTCGATGGTCTTGCGCTGATTCTCCTGCTGGATGGAATAGGCGGCGTCCGCTTCGGCCTTCTTGGTGTCGGCGCGGATCTGCATCTCGGCCTGCTGCACGGAGAGGGCGGCGTTCTGCTCGGCGATCTTCTTGTCGGCCTCCACCTTCACGGCGTTGGCTTCCTCCTGCGCGTTGGCGGAGGCGATGGCGATGTCGCGCTTCGCGTTGGCCTTGGCGATCTCGGCGTTCTTGCGGATCTGCTCCACATTGTGCACGCCCATGTTCTCGATGGTGTCGGCGTTGTCGCGGAAGTTCTGGATGTTGAAGTTCACCAGCTCGATGCCCAGCTTCTCCATGTCGGGGATGACGTTCTCGGAGACCTTCTTGGCCACGCCCTGGCGGTCCTGGACCATCTCCCGCAGACCCACGGAGCCCACGATCTCACGCATGTTGCCTTCCAGCACCTGGGTGATCATGGCGATGAGCTGGGGCTGCTTCATGTTCAGCAGGGACTCGGCGGCGCGCTCCAGCAGCTTGGGGTTGGAGGAGACCTTGACGTTGGCCACACCGTCCACCATCACGTTGATGAACTCGTTGGTGGGCACAGCCTCGCTGGTCTTCACGTCCACGCTCATGACCTGCAGGGAGAGCCGGTCCACGCGCTCCAGGAAGGGGAACCGCCAGCCGGCCTTGCCGATGAGGATGCGGCGCTTGCCCAGGCCCGAAATGATGTAGGCGGTGTCCGGCGGCGCTTTCAGGTAGCCCATGCCCAGGTAGATGAGCAGCAGCACGGCGGCGATGATGATGATGACGGTGAGAAACATGTCAGGAGCCTCCTTTCTGTCGGTGTCAGGTGTTTTGGTTGACACCTGTACCATACCAGATTCCGGAGGCTCCTTCAATGGGTTTTGTCCGAATTGTCGGTTCCAATGTCTGATTTGGCACAGGGGCGGGATCAGGGACGGTCAGGCCGCGCTCTCCGCGGGCCGCGCGTCCGGCTGGATGCGGATCACCGTCGTGTTCATGCCGTAAAGGTTGTAGTAGCTGATCTCCGTGGCCGCGGCGCAGATGATCCGGATGCCCAGGTTATCGAAGGGGGACTTCTCCTCGGACAGGATCCGGGCCAGGGCGTTCATGTTGAAGGCCCGGCCGTTGTCCCGGATGCGCATGTTCAGGGCGCCGTCGGTGACGGTGGCCCGGAACTCCGCCCGGACGTCATGGCGCTTCCAGCCGCCGTGCTGGAGGACGTTGGTGGTGATCTCCTCCGTGCAGAGGCTGGCGTAGAAGCTGTCCTTTCGGCCGAAACCGTGGTCTTCGCCCAGCCGCCGGATGGCCTCGCTGACCCGGATGCACCGCTCCAGGCTGTCGATGGTCTCCACCACCCGGTCTTCCTCAGGCGGATAAAACGCCGGCGTCAGCCGCATATAGTCCCGGAGGTGCGGGATGAACCGTTTGGTGCGCAGCTGGTACTTGAGATTCACCAGGAGCAGGGTCAGGAGCCTGGCCGCCGGGTGGATCATGAAGATGCCGTGGACGCCGAAGATCAGCGGCAGGACCACCGCCAGCACCAGCATGGCCGCCAGGTTGACCAGCTCCTCCAGACGGCGGGCAATTTTATCGTTGCCGGTGGCCTGCAGGTAGCCCACCCGGGCGTTCACCAGTCCGCTGAGGCCGACGCTCACCGCGATGCAGCCGATGGCGAAGAACAGCAGCTCGAAGCACTCGCTGCCGTCCTCCAGGAAAAGCCCCGCGATGGGCTGCTTGAATACCAGCAGCGCCGTGACGACCGTCGCGGTGATGGCAAGGATATACCGGTGGGCCAGGATGCAGGTCCTCTCCAGGCCCTCGCCGTTCCGCTCACCGTAGCCGATGCCGGCCAGGACCCCCACGGCGCCCTGGACCCCGTCACAGGGAATGTCCACAAAGTCCATGATGGTCCCGTAGATCGCCAGCACCACGACAGCGACGGCCACGTTTTCCCCGCCGTAGATCCCCGCCAGGCTGTACAGCACGATCAGCCTGAGCATGCCGGCCAGGGCGTGAACGCAGGCGGGGGCCCCCAGCCGGATGATCTCCCGGATGGCGGCAAAGCGGATGCGCGTGAATCGGAAGCGCAGGACCCGGTTCTTCCGGAGAAAATTGGTCAGGAGGACCAGCAGCGAGGCCACGGCGGACAGGGACGAGCCGAGCCCGATGCCGAACAATCCCCAGCCATAGTGGATGGCGGCGAAATCCAGGCCGATGTTGACCAGTCCGCCCGCCACGGTGGCCACCACCACGGTCCGGCTGCCGTTGTCCAGGATGACCGCCGGCGTCAGGGCCGACAGCAGCACAAACGGGATGACCTCATAGGCAAGGCCGTACATGTATTTCGCCGTCCTGGGAAGCAGGTACTCCGCGTCGCCGTGCGCTCCGAAGGCGCTGGCCAGGAGGGGAACGGTGGCGAAAACCGCGGCGGTCAGGATCGCCATGCTGATGAAAGTAAACAGCATGCACTGGCTGAACGTCCGGTTCACCAGATCGATCCTTCCGCGCCCCATCTCCCGTGAGCACACCGCCTGCAGCCCGGCGGCGATGCACACCGCCGGGATCCCCACCAGATAGAAGAAGGGGCTGGCCAGGCCCACCGCGGCGACATCGTCTTCCGTCAGGAAATTGCAGATGATGAGGGAGTCGATGGTCAGGGCAAAGATCTGCACGAACTCGGTGCACGCGGCCGTGAGAAAAGCCGTCAGGAACATTCTCCTGTGCAGGCTGTCGATGCGGGGCCTCTTCATGGGGTCACGACCTTTCACTGGATCCTTCGCGCAGCCTTTCCCTTGTTTGCCGCGACCCGGGGTGAGCGGATCGGCCGGTTTCCGGTGATGCCGATGACGCTTTGCGATCCGGGGAGGATGTGATATCATGGAAATCGGTCAGGGAAACAATTCCCACAACCGGTTCAGGGAGGCGGGTTGAACATGTACGAGACGCTTCAGCGTTATTTCCGGGCCTGGCTCGACAAGGATCCCGAAGCCGTCAGGCGGGTCTTCGCCGAGGGGGTCGTCTACAGCGAATGCTATGGCCCCGAGTATCACGGGCTCCGCCAGATCCTGCAGTGGTTCGAAGACTGGAACCGAAAGGGCACCGTGACGGAGTGGACCATCCGGCGCACCCTGGAGCAGGGAAGCACCATCGTGGCGGAGTGGTTCTTCCGGTGCGATTACGAGGGCGTCACCGATGGCTTTGACGGGGTCACCGTCGCCGATTTCGACAGCAGCGGGAAGATCATCTGCCTGAAAGAGTTCCAGTCCAAGGCAGAACACTGTTACCCGTACGGGGCGTAATCCGTAGAGCGCCGCCGGGAAACGGCTTCCCGGCGTCACCAGATCCGGTACATCCCGGCCAGCATCAGCAGGCTGAAGAAGTACAGGCAGTTGTCGTAATACCGGCGCTTGCCCTTCCGGAGGGGCGTGTTCCAAAAATTGCGCAGGCATTCCTCCGCGTAAGGCCCGTCGCTGGCGATGGAGGCGGCGCCCAGCACGGCGGTGATGGCCACCGGGTGCATGGCGGGTTCCTCCGTAGGGGTGCCGTCCAGCTGGTACGCCCGGTAATCCTCCGCCGGGATGCCGTGGAAGAAGGCCTGCAGGCGGGTCACCACCTCCGCCAGATCCTCCCGGCGGCCGAACCACAGGGTGTCCAGGGCGATGTTCATGGCCACCCGGTAGGCGTCGGAGTAGTAGGCGAAGGGCTTGCGGAACATGAGCCTCGGCGTGCCGTCGTACTCGGCGTACTCGGGGCTCATGCCGGTGACGGGGTGCGCGCTCAGGGCGATGTAGTCCCGGCTGGCCTCCGCCGCCCGCTTCCAGAACGGCCTGTCCTCCGGGTCCGCCCGCTGCGCGAAGACCTCGTAGAAATGCGGAAGGTGATAGCTGGGATCGGAGAAGTCCACCTCCGGCACGAAGCGGATCAGATGGTTCTCCGGGTCCCACATGGCCCGGCCGCCCTCCGCCAGCTCCGGCTGGTGGACGCAGTGCCGCAGGATGTCCCGGGCCTGGGCCTCGTAGTCAAAGATCCCGGTGCCGTTGCCCCAGCGGGCCGCGGCCAGGAACAGCGCCATGGCGAAGTACTCCTCCCCGTCCGGGGCCGGGCCCTCTGCGTTGTGCCTGCCCTCCGGGGTCACCGACCAGGCGAAATACCCGGCGTGGGGGCCGCGGTCGAGGTACATGTACCGCTTCGAGAACTGCCAGAGCCGGTCGAACAGGTCCTGCCGGTCCATCTGCACGCACATCATCATGCCGTAGCTCATGCCCTCGGTGCGGGCGTCCACGTTGCCCGTGTCCACCATGCAGGCGCTGTCCGGGTCCACTTCGTGAAAGAAGCTCTCCTCCGGGTCAAAGAAGATGGTGTTGAAACATTCCTCCACCCGGGCCGACACGTCCGCGTCGCTGACACCGATGCGGGCAAACCGGTTGGGATAAACGCGTTCCATCAGCTGTACCGCCTTTCATCAATCCGTCACGGGATCCCCGTCACGCCTGCTCTTCCGTCTGCAGCAGCGCCCGGTATTCCCCCGGGGCCATGCCCTTCTCCGCCCGGAACACCCGGTTGAAGCTGGAGATGCTCTGAAAGCCGGAGAGCATGGCCACCTCCGTCAGGGGCTTCTCCCGGTCCGCCAGGAGTTCGGTGGCCCTCTCCAGCCGGATCATGTTCAGCCACCTGCTGTAATTCATTCCCGTCACGCTGCGGAAAATGCGGGAGAAGTAATCCTTGCTGATGCCGGCCTGTTCCGCCATGGCGCCCTGGGACAGGTCGTCCGCCGTCAGGTTGTTCTTGATGTAGTCCGTCACCGTGATCATCCGGCGGATCACCGTGTCGGGGCAGCGGTTCGCGTCCCCGCGCCTGGCCTCCGGCGCCAGCTCCTCCCGGTGCTCGTCGAGGATCAGCATGAACTCCATCAGCAGCATGCAGCAGCGGAGTTCCCGGTCCGCCTCCTGGGAGAGGAAGATCTCCTTCATCCGGTCCGCCACGCTCCGGAGCCGGGCCACCAGCCGCGGATGCGACCGGATGCACAGCACGTGCAGGTTCCGGTAGAAGTGCATGATGCGCCGCAGGTCGAACAGGGAGTTGATGAAGGCGTTGCTGAACTGGATGACCAGGGATTCCGCCCGGTCCGCGTCGATGATGGCGTGCACCTCCATGGGCCAGATCAGCAGGAAGTCCCCCTCCGTCAGCTCGAAGGTGTGCCGGTTCACCGTGAACACGTTTGTTTTCCCGGGCCCCACCAGCACGATCTCCCCGTAGGCGTGCCAGTGGGCCTGGTAGCTGCGCTCCCTGAAACCGGTGGCCAGGTTGATCGCGCTCACGCGGTCAAACCCGTAGTTCTCATACTGGCTGTAATCCACGCCGCTCCTCCTCGCCGCTCCGCCGGGCGGAGGGCTGACGCTTATTTTGCCGGATATCCTGTCTATCAGTTCTATTAAATCTCAGAGTTTGTCTGAAGTCAAGGCTTGCCGCGATTTTTCCCCGCCCGGCACCGCAAAAAATGGCAAGCGGTCCGACAAAAAACAGCGAGTATTTTGGCCGCGTTCAGCGCACAATAGAACACGAACAAGAAACCGGAGGTGGAATCCCCATGAGCAAGGCATCCCTGGCCCACCGCAAGTCGGACGCGCGGCTTCGCGTCCTGAACCCCGACGGCACCCCGGCGGCCGGTCAGACGGTCCGCGTAAACCAGGTCTCCCACGAGTTTCTCTTCGGCTGCGGCGCCTTTGACACGGTCTGGATGACGAAGGTGCCGGACGAGCGGGCCCGCGCCTTCCTGCGGCAGCGCATGGAGAAGTGGCTGAGGCTGTTCAACTACGGGACCCTGCCCTTCTACTGGGGGCGGTATGAGCCCGCGGAGGGGCAGACGGCTTACCCCGAGACCATGGCGGCGGCCCAATGGCTGCGGGAGCGTGGCGTCAAGGTGAAGGGCCATCCCCTGTGCTGGCACACCGCCTGCGCGCCGTGGCTGATGCAGTACGACAACGCGGAGATCCTGCGCCGCCAGCTGGCGCGCATCCGCCGGGACGTCACCGCCTTCCGGGGCGTGATCGGCCTGTGGGACGTCATCAACGAGGTGGTGATCATGCCGGTGTTCGACCGGTATGACAACGCCATCACCCGGATCTGCAAGGAGCTGGGCCGCGTGGGCCTGGTAAAGGAGGTCTTCGCCGCCGCCAAGGAGAGCGACCCGGATGCCGTCCTGCTGATCAACGACTTCAACACCGGCGAGGCCTACGCGCACCTGATCGAGGACCTGCTGGAGGCCGGCGTGCCCATCGGCGCCATCGGCATCCAGAGCCACCAGCACCAGGGCTACTGGGGCCCGGAAAAGCTGAACACGGTGCTGGAGCGCTTCTCCCGCTTCGGGCTTCCGATCCACTTCACCGAGAACACCCTGGTCTCCGGCGAACTCATGCCCGCCCACATCGTGGACCTGAACGACCACCAGGTGGACGAGTGGCCCAGTACGCCGGAGGGCGAGGAGCGGCAGGCCCGGGAGATCGCGGAGATGTACACCATTTTGTTCAGCCATCCCCTGGTGGAGGCCATCACCACCTGGGACTTCAACGACGGCTGCTGGCTGAAGGCGCCCTCCGGCTTCGTGCACATGGACAACACCGAGAAGCCCTCGTATTA
This sequence comes from Christensenellales bacterium, assembly GCA_045226335.1. Classification (GTDB taxonomy): domain Bacteria; phylum Bacillota; class Clostridia; order Christensenellales; family Aristaeellaceae; genus RUG11272. The sequence continues at coordinate 42,275 of JBGVCH010000011.1, forward strand.
CGCCCTGCGGGACCTGATCCACGGCGAGTGGGAGACGCACGAGACCCTGACCGCCGACGCCGACGGCTGCGTGTCCTTCACGGGCTTCCGGGGCGATTACAGCATCGAAACCGCCGGCGGAAACGCGGCCTTCAGCCTGAAGGGCGGCCTGGACACCGAACTGCGGCTGACCGAATGAGACGGGAGGAAAGCAACATGGCAGGCATCGTCGGAACGCACCTCGTGGCCCAGGTGGGCTTTATCGTGAAGGACATCGAGGAGACCAAGCGGAAGTGGGCGGCCTTCCTGGGATTGCCCGTCCCGGAAACCCAGCCCTGCGGCGATTACGCCGTCACCAGGACCGTGTTCGAGGGTCAGCCCGCCCCAGAGGCCAACTCTCTGCTGGCCTTCTTCGACGTGGGCCCCGGCCTTCAGATCGAGCTGATCCAGCCCAACGAGGCGCCCTCCACCTGGCGGAACTTCCTGAACGAGCACGGGGAGGGCATGCACCACCTGGCCTTCCAGGTGAAGGACTCCAAGGCGCAAGTGGCCAAAGCGAAGGCCGCGGGCCTGCGCTTGGTGCAGCACGGGGTCTACGGGGACGGCAACGGGGAGTACAACTACCTGGACGCCCCGGACCTGAAGTGCATCGTTGAACTGCTGGAGAGCTACAACGGCTGATACGAATCTCAGTTATGAATTACAACTCAAGCAACGGTATGCACCCGAAGGTCCAGGGCGATCGGAAAGCCCTGGCCGAGGCCCGCAGGCCTCGGAATCCCTTTGCTTTCATTTAGCGTTCTTAACACGGA
>JBGVCH010000012.1:0-17295 GCA_045226335.1 Christensenellales bacterium
AGATTACTGCCTCCTGACACAATCAGAACCCGTGAACGATCCACCTGTTTGTCGTCTGCAGAGTGCTCAAAAGCACCCGTAATCACAAGCTATTTTTCAGATCTGTGAAAAATGTCGTCTGCGTCGTCCGCCATTTTTGGCACGACCGTCCGAAAAAATTAGACGCCGAAGAAGGGGCATCCGTGAAGGCCGATTAGAAATCGGGCTAAAAAATTTGAAATCTGCTAACAGGGGTCATCTTCTGTTAGCAGATTTTTTGCGTTCTGCAGCGCCCTGAAAAAGAAAAATCCTACCAGCTTCACAGTCGCCTTTTTGAAGGCAAATCTGTCGATCTGGTAGGTAAAATGGTGATCCCGGCGGGATTCGAACCCACGGCCTGTCGCTTAGGAGGCGACCGCTCTATCCTGCTGAGCTACGGGACCATGTCCTCGGAAACCCTTTGTTTTCAAGGCTTTCCGAAGGTTGAAGAATTTCGTTCCTTGGTATATACTGTCAATATCCGTTAGCAGATCGGGTGATCCGTTAGCAGGATTTTTGACCTCGATTGGGTATCGACACCTCTTCTTTGCCAGAACGCCCGCCTTTTGTTAGCAAATTGGCGGCCGTCCAGATCGCCTTGGAAGTGCGGATTTTCCCTTTTGGGGAGATCCCATCACTCATTTTTGGCGGCCGTCTACCTCTATATTAGGAGGCGGACGCTCTATCCTGCTGAGCTACGGGTGCAGGACGCCGCAGGGAGGAGTATAGCACAACCCGGCGGGAAGCGCAAGTCTTTGCAGGCGCCTTCAGCGGATCCCGTGCTCCTGCATGGTTCGCAGGAGGTACGCCCGGGCCTGGTTGTCCGGCAGGTGGGCCTGCACGTCCCGGGGGTCCACATAGTCGCCGTTGCCGATGCAGCCCAGGAGGAACTCCACCGTGAACACGTCGAAGATGTGGGGGTCGGAGAAGGACTGCTCGATGGTGGTGTTCATGCGTGTGTTCAGGGCATCGATCAGGCAGCGGTAGATGAAGTGGTCGCGGCCCAGGAGCTCGCCGATGCGGTCCAGGGCCGCCAGCGCCTCCTGCATCTGCGCCACCGTGATGTGCCTGCGGAAACCGCCGCAGCCGGCGCCGCCGGACAGGATCGCGTCCACGGAGCAGTGCAGCGCACCGGCCAGGTCGGGCAGCACGGACACGTCGGGGATCGCCTCGCCCCGCTCCCAGTTCGACACGGACTGCGGACTTACGCTCAGCCGCTCCGCCAGCTCCGCCTGGGTCATGCTCCGCCGCTTGCGTTCCGACTGCAGGAACGCGCCGATTTTTTGTGAATCCAGGTTCATGGGCATTCACTCCTTTCACGGATCATGATACGCCGTCCCGGCCGGAACGGAAGGGAGCCGCGCTTGACATTTCGCGGGAAAAACCAACCGGCGGTTGAGAAACGACGCGACAGGATTCCCGCAGATCACAGCTATTCCGGATTACTTCAAAAGGGCCGTATGCAAGCCGCATACAGCCCCGAGCCTTGTCCCGCTGCCATCGGCTCAGGCTTTCGAGAGATACTGCTGATAGTCAGCCTCGGAGATGGTGACGGCAATCCCTTTTCCGTAGAAAGAGACGTCATCCCAGGCCAGCCAGCGGCTTTTCTGGCCGTAGGTGAACTCCAGAATCGCGTTTGCGCCGAAATTCTTTGCCTGCCTGCACAGCTCATCCTTCACGTCCCGGAGAGATTTGAACTGAGCGCCGGGCCTGCGGCCGAGGTCGCACTTGACATCGCCGAGGGTCCTCAGACTGTCGAGTTTGCCCTCGGAGATCACAATTCCGTTATGTACCGTTGTGAACGCCATCAACGATCACGCTCCAGAATCACGACGATTTCGTTTCTGCTGCTGAAAGCGCCGGGGAAGTCGCCGGAGGTCGTCGCCACGACGCGCCATCCCTGTTCGGCATACGCGTTCAGCGCGTCTTCCAGCTTCTGGGGATCAAATTTGCTGGAGAACCATTTGTCTTTCTGGGTCAGAACCTTGTACTGCTTCATTTTTCGCAACTCCTTTTCACACAATTTGTGCAAACGCTTGATTCCGAGAGTATTGTACGGCATGATGGCCCGGCTGTCAACGGTGATAGAAACGGGGCCGCCGCGATTTCCCTGCTTTCGCGGCGGCCCCGCCTGGAGATTCCGCGCTCCCAGGCGCGCTGTCATTCCGGTGTCTGTCCGAAGCCTATGGGCCACGGGGGCCGGGCGGGAGACCGTATCACCCGATCTTCGGCAGCATGGCGCGGTACTTGGCCAGTTCCTCGTCCGTGGGGATGTAGTCGTCCATCTTGCCCTCGTGGAACTTCTCGTAGGCCACCATGTCGAAGTAGCCGGTGCCCGTGAGGCCGAAGACGATGGTCTTTTCCTCGCCGGTCTCCTTGCAGCGCAGGGCCTCGTCGATGGCGACGCGAATGGCGTGGGAGCTCTCGGGGGCCGGCAGGATGCCCTCCACCCGTGCGAACTGTTCCGCGGCCTCGAACACGGCGGTCTGGGGCACCGCCCGGGCCTCCATCAGGCCGTCGTCGTACAGCTGGGACAGCACCGGGCTCATGCCGTGGTAGCGCAGGCCGCCGGCATGGTTCGGGGCGGGGATGAAGTCGGCGCCCAGGGTGTACATCTTGGCCAGGGGGCAGATCATGCCCGTGTCGCAGAAGTCATAGGCGTAGACGCCCCGGGTGAAGCTGGGGCAGGAGGCCGGCTCCACGGCGATAATGCGGTAGTCCGCCTCGCCCCGGAGCTTCTGGCCCATGAAAGGCGCGATGAGGCCGCCCAGGTTGGAGCCGCCGCCGGCACAGCCGATGATGATGTCCGGCTTGATGCTGTACTTGTCCAGGGCCGCCTTGGTCTCCAGACCGATGACACTCTGGTGCAGCAGCACCTGGTTCAGCACGGAGCCCAGGACGTAGCGGTAGCCGGGGTTGGACACGGCGACCTCCACCGCCTCGGAGATGGCGCAGCCCAGGGAGCCCGTGGTGCCGGGATGCTCCGCCAGGATCTTCCTGCCGATCTGGGTGGTCTCGGAGGGAGAGGGCACCACGGAGGCGCCGTAGGTCCGCATGACCTCCCGGCGGAAGGGCTTCTGCTCATAGCTCACCTTCACCATGTAAACCTTGCAGTCCAGGCCCAGGTAGGCGCAGGCCATGGACAGGGCTGTGCCCCACTGGCCGGCGCCGGTCTCGGTGGTGACGCCCTTCAGGCCCTGCTTCTTGGCGTAGTAGGCCTGGGCGATGGCGGAGTTCAGCTTGTGGGAACCGCTGGTGTTGTTGCCCTCGAACTTGTAGTAGATCTTTGCCGGCGTCTGCAGCTGCTTCTCCAGGCAGTAGGCCCGCACCAGCGGGGAGGGGCGGTACATCTTGTAGAAGTCGCGGATCTCCTGGGGGATCCCGATGAAGGGGGTGTCGTTGTCCAGCTCCTGCTGCACCAACTCCTCGCAGAACACGCCGCCCAGTTCCTCCGCGGTCATGGGCTTGCCGGTGCCGGGGTTCAGCAGCGGCGCGGGCTTGTTCTTCATGTCGGCGCGGACGTTGTACCAGGTGGTGGGCATCTCGTTCTCTTCCAGGTAAATCTTGTAGGGGATCTTCTGCTCTGCCATGGTGCTGTCTCCTTTCGTATTCGGGGACAGAAAACGATCCTGTCCCAGTTTTGTCTGCTGGGACAGGATCGACGATCGTCTCATCCTGCGGTGCCACCCGGCTTGGCGCGATTTGCGCGCCCTCTCTGCCCGTACATCTCATACGGCGGCGATTGATCACGGAGGGCCTTGCTCCGTCTCACCTACTCGAAAGCCTTTCGGTTCGCCCTCGGGAGTCCATTCACCTGCTCGTCCGGCACCGCGCTCTCACCGTCCGCGGCTCGCTTTGACCTTTGGATGCGGGCTACTCGTCTCCTTCATCGGTTTAAGCGGATCATACACGAGGATGCGCGGGCTGTCAAGACGCGGCATCCAAAAAACAGCAGAAAGACAATCCGCCCCGGCAAATTGACAACCCCTCATTTTTCCAGTATAATAAGGTTGGGTTATTGTAAGGAGGTGACGGTATGCGCAGGATCATCACGGCGGCGGGACTGCTGCTTTTGACGCTGCTGCTGGCATCCGTCGCCCTGGCGGAGCAGCCGGAAGGCCCGGTGAACCCGTACTGGAAGGAGCTGGAGGAGCATTCCCGGGTGGAAATGCCCATCCTCCTCCGGGGGGCCAAGAGCAGCTGGAGCCACTCCATCACCTTGACGAGGGATCATCCCAATTCCACCAAGACTTTGGGTTACAATTACGATGAGACCTGGACCGTTTCCGCCGTCAGGGACGCGAACGGAGACCCATGCGATCTGTCCGGCTTCACGTATGAGTTTATCTTCGGCGAATGGTCCAGCCCTTTCGGCGCCAGCTGGGTGGTCTACTGGCAGCGGACCGGCAGCGACAATACGTTTGCCTGCTGCAGCATCGTGGCTCCGGGGACATACCGACTGAAAGTGCGCGTCTACGACGCGGATACCGGCGATCAGGTATACGAGGGAGATTATCAGTACACCGCGGCGGAAGACGCCAATCACCCCACCCTGGAAGCCATCGCGGCGGAAATCGCGGCCCAGAACCAGGGCGCCAACGACTGGGAGACGGCCCTGAACCTGTACGACTGGGTCATGGCGCACACGGTCTATGACAGTACCTACCACTTCTACGGCGCGGACGGGACGCTGCTGCGGGGCACCGGCGTGTGCGACAGTTACTCAAAGGCTTACTACCTGCTGCTCCAGGCGGCGGGCATCGAATCCTTCCGCATCTCCTCCTCGGGGCACGCCTGGAACGCCATCTGCCTGGACGGGCAGTGGTACCAGACGGACGCCACCTGGGACGACTCCGCCGGGGCCATCCACGACTATTTCTGCATCACCGACGCCCTGATGCTGGCCTCCGGGCACAACTACACCCCCAGCTCCGCCCGGAACTGCGACTCCCTGGCCATGAACTACTACGTGCAGCGGGGCGGCTGGGACAGCTGGGACACCGGCTTCCTGGACACCCTGTACGACGCGGTGCTGGACGGCCGGGGCGGCGCCGGGACCCTGGCCTGCACGTCCGCCACGTCCCAGGTCCACCGGCGCCTGACCATCCTCAGCTATATCCTCAGCAACCAGCCCCAGTGGTACAGCGACATCATCGACGAGACCCTGGCCTTCACCTACACCACCTCCAACCGGGTATTCGCGGTGGCGGTGATGGACGGGCACGTCGTGTCCGGCAGCTGGGTCTACACGCCGCTGGCGGAGGACCGGGCGTCCATCGCGGGCTACCTCGGGATCGGCACGGCCCTGACCCTGCCGTCCACCCTGGACGGGCGCGCCGTCACCGGCATCGACGCCCGCGCTTTCCGGAACAACACCGCCCTGCAGACCCTGAACATGCCCTCGGCCCTCACCTCGGTGGGGCAGCAGGCCCTGGCGGGCTGCACAGGCCTGCAGGGGCTGACCCTGCCGACGGGCGTCACGGACATCGGCGCCGGTGCGCTGCCGGAGGGCACGTTGCTGACCTGCGGGCAGGACACCGCGCTGGCCCGGGCCCTGGGGGCGGCGGGCTATGACTTCCTGGACACCGCGTATCCCGAATGGCTCCTGCGGTGGCAGCCCGGGGATCCCTGGACGCTGGCGGGCAGCAACCTGGACGAGGACGCCCTGCAGCTCACCGTCCCGGCCTGCGTCAACACGCTGACGGGCCTCTCCGCCGACGGCCTGCAGGCGCTGTACGCCGGCCCGCAGGTGACATCCTTCGGGGTGAATGTGACGGCCCCCGCGTCCCTGGCGGCGGTGGTGACGGAGAGCGGCTCTGCGGCGGCGGCCTGGGGCGCGGCGGCCGGAAAGCGGGTCCTGTGCACCGACCGGCAGGCCACCCTCCCGGCCCTGCTGACTGTCATCGACGACAGCGCCTGCGAGGACACGGCCCTGGAGTGGGTCGTCATCCCGGGCAGCGTGACGGCCATCGGCGCCCGCGCGTTTGCCTCCTGTGACGGGCTGCTGGCCGTGACGATCCCGGCCGGTGTGACCCTGATCGACGCCACGGCCTTCGACGGCAGTCCGGTGCTGCTGCTGGTCCCCGCGGGCTCTTACGCCCAGTCCTGGGCCCAGAACAACGGCGTGCCGTATCTCACCGCGGCAGATTGAAGCGACTGAAGAAGAGAAAGGAAAGAGCCGGATGGAACGAGCGGAACGGGTGATCCTCACCAACCTATGCATGATCTGCGACGGCACAAAGGTCCTGGTGCAGGAGAAAGTCGGCCCGGAGGCCGGCGGGATCATCTTCCCCGGCGGCCATGTGGAGAAGCACGAGCCCGTGGTGGACGCCGTCATCCGGGAGATGCGGGAGGAGACCGGCCTCACCGTCGAGCGCCCCCGGCTCTGCGGCGTGAAGGACTGGATCAACGAGGACGGCTCCCGGTACCTGGTCTTCCTCTTCCGGGCCGATCGGTTTTCCGGCCGGCTGACGTCCTCCGCGGAGGGCCGGGTCTTTTGGCTGGAGCGGGACCAGGTGCTGAAATCCGGCTGGATCTGGCACATGGACGGCCTGATGCGGATCATGGCCGACGGCGACTACGCCGAACTGTTCCTGGACGCGGCGGACGACTGGAAGCCCGTGCTGAAGTGATTGCCGGCTGCGGCAATCCTTTTCTTTCGGCTGTTTTCACGCGCGGACCCCTTGTCCCGAACGCACCCAATCTTGTCTTATCCCCCCGTTTCTGATATAATGCCCCCAGGAAAACAGCGGAAGGAAAACCCGGTTCCCCGGCATCTGCTTTGAACAGGAGGTACAGCATGAAGGCGCATTGGCTGTGGTTTGCGGCAGCGTTCCTCGCCGCCCTGCTTCTCTGCGGCGCGGCCGCGGCGGAGGATCAATCGTATGTGAGCATTTTCCCCCGGGAGTCGGTGGCCGTCAGCGAAAGCCTGGATTTCGACTTCGGCCTTTTTGATACGGCGAAAGATCAGTACGTGCATGTCCTGCGGGAAGAGGCGGACGGCACGTACACGGTGCTGGCCGTGGTGCGGGCCTGGGATGCCGCCGGCCAAACGAGCATGACACGGATCGAAGCCGGCGTGATCACCGAGCCCGGCGATTACTGGCTGATCCTGAGCCCGAACCCGGAGGACACCGCCGTCGACTCGTGGAGCGGCACGGCGGCGCCTTTCAAGGCGCTGGAGAAAAAGCTGGACACGCCGGTCATCGACGGCGTGGAGCATGGCAGCGTGGCCCGGACGGACGTCCGGTGCGTCGTCACGTTCCCCGAGGGGACGGTCATGGGCTACACCGAAGTCGGCCGGGTGGTGGACGGCACGTTCATCACGGACTTCTGGAGCGAGAGCGGCTCCCGCTTCAGCGCGCTGGGCCTGTGCCTCACCGAGCCGGGCACCTATCAGATCCGGGCCTTCGCGTGCTCCCACGCCTTCGGCGAGCCGGTCTCCGAAACGGTGGCGGACAGCGATATGGCCGTCTACGCGTTTACCCTGGCCGCCGGGGACGTTCCCCCGTGCCCGACGCCGGTTTTGTCCGTGGCGGAAGCGGATTATGACCCGGATCAGATCTGCAATGTGACCTTCACGATCCCCGGCGCCGGTGCGGTCGCGTATGCTTACGGCGTTTACAATCCCGTCACCGACGAGGCCGGGATCAGCACGGGGCTCCCCTCCGGCTGCACACCGGGCGAGACCGATTCCATCTCGGCCATGGAAGGGCCGGGCGAGTACCGCATCACCTGCTGGGGCCTGTTCAACGGCGTCTGGTCCGCCCCCGGGGAGGCGGTCTTCACGCTGAATCCCCTGGGCTATCTGGATGCCCCCGCGATCATCTGGCAGGACCGTCCGGTGGAAGACGCGCTGCAGATCGGTGCCCAGGAGCCGCCGGTTTTCTCCGTGGTCTGTGAGAACGCCGAAACGATCTCCTGCGAAGTGCTGGTCCGGCTGGATGAATTCGGATACGACTGGCTGGACTGGATCGACTGCCCGGTGGACCGGACCGGGACCGCGGTGGTGGACCTCAGCGGCCTCGGTCTGACCGACGGCACCTACAGTCTGCGGTTCATCCCTTCCCGGGACGGCTGGCTCGCCTGTGGCGAACAAACCGTCACGCTGACCGTCGGGGAGGCGCCTGAAGACCGGCCCTGAGACAAAACCGACTCTGCCGGGTCATCAAAGGAGGTTTGTAAAATGAAGAAGTTGTTTTCGGTACTGACCGCGCTTGTCCTTCTGCTTTATCCAATGATTGCTGGCGCAGGTTCCTCCCACAGCTCCGAAATCAGTTCTGTGATGTCCAGCTTTGTGCTGAACAATTACAGCTGCAACAGCGCTGTCCAGCAAGCTGTTAACGGGAACTACAGAACCTTTGAAATGCTGGAAATCATCGCAAAAGAGCTGGACACCCGTGGAACCTATGCCAGTGAAATCAGTTCTGTAAAGTCCAGCTTTGTGCTGAACAATTACAGCTGCAACAGTGCCGTCCAGCAGCAGGTCAATGGTTCTTACCGCACTGTCGAGATGCTGGAAATCATCGCCAAAGAGTTGGATACCAAAGGAACTTATGCCAGTGAGATCAGTTCCGTAAAATCCAGTTTCATCCTGAACAATTACAGTTGCAACAGCGCTGTCCAACAGGCCGTAAACGGGTATTACCGCTCCGTCGAGATGCTGGAAATCATCGCCAAAGAATTGGATACCAAAGGAACTTATGCCAGTGAGATCAGTTCCGTGAAATCCAGTTTCATCCTGAACAATTACAGTTGCAACAGCGCCCCCCAACAGCAGGTTAACGGCACCTACCGTATGGTCGAGATGCTGGAGATTATCGCCAAAGAGGTGGACACCACAAAGGCATACAGCAGCGAGATCAGTTCCGTGATGTCCAGCTTTGTGCTGAACAATTACAGCTGTAAAAGCGCCCCACAGCAAGAAGTCAACGGCACCTATCGCACGGTTGAAATGCTGGAAATCATTGCGAAGTGCCTGGATCGGTAAGCAATCGTCAGCCTGGTTGTCCATCCGTCAAAACCTCAATCCACGCAAACAAACCTCAGTATCTTGAAAAGGAGCCTGTCTGCTATGAAGCGTTTCTTTGCGCTGCTTCTGTGCGTCTGCGCACTGACCGTCTGGGCCGCCGCCCTGGCGGACACGGATTTCGACCCGTCCCGGTATACCGAAGATGAGTTGTATGAGATCATGGCGTCCATCTCCCTCCACCTCCGGAACGCGGAAGCCGGGGAAGTGATCTATGACCGCAACGGTGTGGTGATCGAGTTCAGAGGGATCGCCTACGACCGCTCCTTCAACAACTATTACTTCGACGTGATGGTCCGCAACGACACGGATTCCGACCTGACCCTCTCCCTGAACAGCGTCTACCTGGACCGGGCCAAGGTCGGACTGGCCAATTCCAGCGGGTCCATCAGGGCCAATTCGCTCTGGATCTCCTCGCTGGGAAGCAAGAACCTCAAGTTCAGCGTCGCGGACCTGGCGGGCTATGGCATCACCCGTGCCACAAACCTCGACGCCTCCTTCACCCTCACCAGTTCGGACCGCTCCATCAAGGACAGCTTCGAGCTCCACCTCCCGGTGGACCTTGTGCCATGACCGTGCGGGAGAATCCCCGGGAGATCCGCGTCCTCCGGCTCGACGCTTCCCACGCGGAGGCTGCGGCGCCGCTGATCGCGGGCTTCCGGGCCGCGCTGTGGGGATACAGGGGGATCACGTCAAGCCCGGATCTCAGCGCAGCCCGGGCGGAGTTCCTGGAATTCCTGGACGCCGGCTGGCCCGTCTTCGGCGCCGTGGCGGACGGGCAGATGGTGGGCCACCTCGTCTGCCGGATCGAGGCGCCTACCCTCTGGGTGGAACAGATCTATGTCCGGGAGGACAGCCGGCGCAGGGGCATCGCGTCCCTGCTGTTCGCGAAGGCGGAGGCCATCGCCGCCTCCATGGGCGAGGACACGGTCTTCAACTGCGTGCACCCCAACAACGAGGGAATGATCGCCTTCCTCCGGTCCAAGGGCTACACGGTGCTGAACCTCATCGAGATCCGGAAGCCCTACAGAGGCGAAAAGCTGACCGCCACCGTCCGGGTGAACGATCAGTCTTTTGACTACTGATCCTCCTCCATCTTCTGAAGAAAAAGACCTGTCGGAGAAAAGGAGCGGCTATGCGGCACGAACCCTACAGAGCGCGGAAAATCTTTGAGAACACCTGGGTCGTCGACATCGGCGCCACGTGTTTCTGCTACCTGCTGGCGGGCGGGGAGAAGGCCCTGGTCATCGACACGGGTATGAACAGCGCCAACCTGCGGACGTTCCTGGAGACCATCACGGACAAGCCCATGACCGTCGTCAACACCCACGGCCACTTCGACCACACCCGGTGCAACGGGTTCTTCGACGTGGTCTGCATGCACCCCGAGGCCATCCCGGACGTGAACGGCGGGCAGAATTCCGCCTCCGGCGATCCCGTGCTGGCCGGCATCCCGGACTACAGCCCCGTCCCGGTCCGGGAGGGCCACGTCTTCGATCTGGGCGGCCGCCGTGTGAAGGTGTTCGAGACCCCCTGCCACAGCCCGGGAGACCTGATGCTCCTCGATGAAGGGCAGCGGCTGCTGTTCACCGGCGACAACCTGGAGGTGGGCCAGGTGCTGATCTTCTACGGCGACGGCCGGATCGGCGGCAGCGTGCGGCGGCACCTGGAGATCCTGAGGAAGATGGAAGCCCATTACGGCGAGTTCGACTTCATCTGCCCGGGGCACAACGGCGCGCCCATCCACAGGAGCGTGCTGAAGGACTTCATCGAGAACGACGAGCGGGTGCTCTCCGGCATCGAGGGCACCGCCGAGCTGCCCTCTCCCTCCTTCCCCGTGGACTATTTCCTGCCCTCGGAAGAACGGCGGGCTTTCATCCGCTGCTCCGAGTGGAAGGGGACATGGCTGATCTACGACACCCGCCGGATCCACGCGTCCCAGGGACTTTTCCACATCGGCCGCGGCCGGGAACTGTGACACCGACCCGCAAAAACGCAAAGGACACCGCACCATGCTGACCATCACCCGCGACGAAGCCCGGCGGTTCGTGCTCATCCGGCAGGGCCTGCTGGGAAAGCACCGCTTCATCGGAAAAGAAGGCGCCTGCCGATATGTCCGGCAGGCGGGGTGTATTCAGTATGATCCGGTGGACGTGTGCGGAAAGAACGCCGAGCTGACGCTGCAGTCCCGGGTGAAGGGCTTCACCAGGGACATGCTGGCCGATCTGCTCTACCGGGACCGCCTGCTGGTGGATTACAGCGACAAGGAGCTGTCCATCTGGCCGCGGGAGGACTGGCCCTACTTCGCGGGATACCGGGCCATGAGCCGGGCCCACGGCGCGAGCTTTCCCGGCCTGCAGGAGCTGGAAGCGCAGGCCGTGGCGTATATCCGGGAGCACGGGCCGGTCAGCAGCGACACCCTGCCCATCGGCGGGACCATCCGCTGGCACTCCAGCATGCACTGGAGCGGAAACTGGCACGGTCAGTCCCCGGCCGCCCGGTCGGTGCTGGAGCAGCTGTACACGGACGGCGTGCTGCTGATCCACCACAAGAACGGGTCGCGGAAAACCTACGACCTGGCGGAGCGGTACTTCGGCCCGGAGCTGCTGAACGCGGCCAACCCGTGCCCGGACGAGCCTTCCTTCCTGAAATGGCGGATCCGGCGGCGGATCGGCGCCGTGGGCCTGATGTGGAACCGGCGCTCCGACGCGTGGCTGGGGATCCGCATGACCCCGGAGGAGCGGGACGCGGCCTTCGCGGCCATGGAAGCGGAGGGCCGCATCCTGCCGGCCGGCGTGGAGGGCCTCCGCGCACCGCTGTACCTCCCGGCGGAGGACCTGCCGCTGCTGGAGGCGGTCCGGGCGGGCACGGCCGACACCCGCCGGCGCCTGGAGTTTCTGGCGCCCCTGGACCCCATGCTGTGGGACCGCAGGCTCATCGAGGCCCTCTGGGATTACGCATACTCCTGGGAGATCTACACCCCGGCCGAAAAGCGGAAGTATGGGTACTATGTCCTGCCGATGCTGTGGGGCGACCGGCTGATCGGCCGGATCGAAGCCGCGGCGGACCGGAAGAACGGCGTCCTGACCGTGAAGAACGTCTGGTACGAGGACGGCGTGCGGCGGACGAAAGCCCTGGCCGAGGCGCTCCGCGGCACGGTGGCGCGGCTGGCCCGGTTCAACGGCTGCGGCCGGATCGAACCGTCCTGAGGGCAGCCGGATCAGGCCCGGAACGCGGCCAGCACCTCCGCGCCGGTCCGCACGAAGGCGATGAACTCATGGATCTCCGCCTGCACCCGGACCCAGCCGCCGCCCCGGTGGACCGACATGTCTTTCGTGAGGGTCCACTCCCCCGCCGGCAGGTAGACATCCCTCGACGTCTGCCCCCGGACGGAGATGGGCGCGAAGAGGATGTCGTCCCCGAACATATACTGGTCCCCCGTCGTCCAGCAGACCGGGTCCTCCGGAAAGTCGAAGAACATGGGGCGCATCACCGGCGTCCCCTGTTCGGAGGCTTTTTTCATGTGCCCCGAAATGTAGGGGATCAGGCGGTACCGGAGGGCGATCAGGTCCGCCAGGATGGGCAGGTTCCGCTCCCCGAAGCTCCAGATCTCGTTGTCCCCGCCACTGGGCTCCTTGATGTTCCGGTTTCGGTCATGGCCGTCCCGGCTGCCGTGCAGGCGCATCACGGGACAGAAGACGCCGTACTGGAACCACCGGACGATCAGCTCCCGGAATTCCTCGCTGCGGATGTCCCCGCCGTAGAACCCGCCGATATCGGTGTTCCACCAGGGCAGGCCGCACATGGCCATGTTCAGGCCGGACTTGATCTGCTCCGTCAGGCTTTCAAAGGTGGACTGAATGTCCCCGGACCACACCAGGGTCCCGAACTTCTGGGCCCCGGTGTAGGCCGCCCGGGACAGGGTGATGATATCCTCCCGCCCCATGGCCTTCATGCCGTCGTAGACCAGCTGCGAATAGCAGTACGGGTAGATCAGCGCGGCTTCGTCGCCGCGGCCGGCGTACAGGATCAGGTTGTCGAAATGCTCCGGATGGATCTCCGGCTCCGCCTCGTCGAACCAGAGGAGATCCACGCCGTTGTCAATGTAGTTCTCCTTCAGCTTCTGCCAGACGTAGCGGCGGGTCTCCGGGTTGGTGGGGTCGATCTCCGCCTGGGGACCGTAGAAGTCGAAGACACGGTTGCTTCCGGAGGCAGTGCGGATCAGCATGTTGCGGTCCGCCATGTGGGCATAGTGCACACTGTGCTCGTTGATGGTGGGCCACATGGAGACCATCAGCCGGATCCCCATCCGGTGGAGCTCGTCCGCCATGGCCTTCGGGTCGGGCCAGTATGCCGGGTCAAACCGGTAGTCCCCCTGCTCGGTCCAGTGGAAATAGTCGATGATGATCACCGACACCGGCACCCCCAACTCCCGGTATTTCCGGGCCACCTCCAGCACCTGCTCCTGCCGCTCGTAGCGGAGCTTGCACTGCCAGAAGCCCAGGGCGTATTCGGGAATCATCGGGGCATGGCCCGTCAGGTCCGCCAGTTTGCAGCAGGCCTCCCGGGGACTGCCCGCGATCACCACATAGTCCATGGTCTTCGCGCAGTCGCTCCGCCAGCGCGTCCGGTTCATCCCCAGCTCCACAGTGCCCGTGGAGGGCAGGTTCCACAGAAAGCCATAGCCCAGGGACGAGTACACATACGGGATGGTGGCCTTGGTGTTGAGGTGGCGGAGGTCCACCGTGCAGCCCTTCTTGCTGAAGACGTTGATCCGCTCGTGCCCCAGGCCGAAGAACTGCTCCTCCGGGTTGGGCTCAAAGGTGGCCCGCATGGCCCACAGCCCGCTGCCGATGCTGCGGTAGTCCCGGTAGCCCATGGTGAAGGTCATCTCCGGCTGTTCCTTCAGGATGACCCGGTCCTCCAGGTAGTAGGTGACCCGTCCCCACTTCTCAAACCAGACCTTCAGCCTGCCGGTCCGGAGATACACGTCCTCCCCGTCCCGCCAGATCTCCGCCGGCGTCTCCCGCGGGAGCAGGGTCCAGTCCTGCAGCTCGATCCGGGAGGAGGCTGTGGCCTGAAACCGGATGCAGCCCTCCGCCGGCACGCTGACGACGCCCGTCTCCCCCGCCCGGGTAAACCAGATGCGGTTGTCCCGAATCACAAATTCCATCCGAATCCCTCCGTTATGTCGCCGTTTGACGTTACGCGTCCAGCCCGAAGATCTCCTCCGCCAGGCGGACGGTCTCCTCCTGGCTGCGGTTCTCGTCCCGGAAGATCACCCTGAACCCCGAGTGCAGGAGCTCGTCATAGCTCTCCCTTGAGCACACCCGGGTCAGGA
The DNA here is from genome assembly GCA_045226335.1 of Christensenellales bacterium. Classification (GTDB taxonomy): domain Bacteria; phylum Bacillota; class Clostridia; order Christensenellales; family Aristaeellaceae; genus RUG11272. Next base: position 14,388 of record JBGVCH010000012.1, read on the forward strand.
TCTCCCGATAATTGTCCAGGGCCGCCTGAGGGTCCGGCTCCTCCAGCATCAGCCGGTAGAGGAACTGCTTTTCCGGATCCGGCCGGTCGAAGAAGCGGTGGATCCCGGTCTCCGGGTCTGCCAGCATCACCAGCACATGCCGCTCGTCCGAGATCCTGTGCAGCGTTTCGACGCAGATGTTGGTATCCACAAAGACGCGCTTCTCCCGCGCCTCCGGCTTGGCCAGCAGCTCCTCCAGAATTTGAAGCTCCACGGTCTCGCACTCTTTCTTGACGTTGTGAAGCCAGGTGACGTACTCCTCCGGCGTGCGCCGGATGAACTCATGCCAGTCCTGCAGATCCCGGGTGTAGGTCAGGTTGGGAAACTCCGCGCTGTCCAGCTCCGGGAGCTTCACATCATGGTAGTTCTCCCCCAGCTCGATGCCGTTGTGCTTCGCGGCCAGGTTCCGGACCACGGTGGATTTCCCCGCGTAGGACGTTCCGATGACGAAATAGACGTTGCTCAGATCCATGGCTCATTCCTCCGTTGTTTTGGTCAGCGCCAGCACTTCCGCCGGCTTTGGCGGATGCAGCGGCAGGGGAAAGCGGGAGATGGCCACAGCGGAGCAGGCGCCGGCGAACCGCACCAGCTCCTCATCCCCCAGGCCCCGTAGCAGGCCGTACACGCACCCGGCCTTGAAGGTGTCCCCCGCGCCAAGGGTGCTCTTCACCTCCACCCGGAAGGGCTTCATCCGGCGGGTCGGCTCTCCCCTGCGGCCGTACAGCATGTCGCCGCCGCCCTGGGTCAGGATCGTCAGCCCTTCCGCCGTCTCCTGCAGCAGCGCCATGATCTCCTCCGGCGCCTTCCCCGCGTAATGCCGCGCCGTGCACTCCTTCGAGACCACGTTGACCGCCGCGTGGCGGTGCAGCGGTGAATCGTGGGGGCTGTCGATGGTGACGTAGGGGATCCCGCGGCGCCGGCAGATCTCCGCCGCCAGCAGGGATTCCTCCCCGAAGAAGGGGTCAATGGCTGCCGCCCGGCAGCCGGCAATGTCCTCCTCTTTCGGGACGTTCCACCAGCGCTTCCCGGAGGAGAACAGGGCCTGGAACCGCCCCATGGGGGAGCGCACCAATCCGGCGATGACCACATAGTCCATCACGCCCGGATCGTCCTCCGTGAAGCGCAGGGGCGACAGATCCACCGGCTTGTCCGCGTAGAAGGCCCTCAGCATGGGCGCCACCTCTGTGCCGATCCAGGTGCCGTCCATCCGCACCGGCACCCCCAGGGAGGCCAGCACCGTGGCCGCCGTGCCCGTCTCCCCGCCGGGCAGAAAGTACTGCTCCCGGATCTCCGCGTATTCATCCGGCTGAAGAAACCCGTCCTTCAGCAAAAACGAGTGCGTCCCCAGCACCTGGCCAAAGAGATAAGCCTCCGGTTTCCGCATGGCTCTTCCTCCGATTTCTGTGGTCACAGGTCTTCTGTTCCCTTTCATCATAGCATGAAGCGGGCCAAAATGCGAGGGGGTGTCCGGCTTGATTTTCCGATGCGGATGCGCTATGATGCCATCAGGATTTACAAAGATGGGCAGGACGGATCATGCCTGCGGCCCAATGAGGAGATACTGCGAAAGACCCGGGCGGAGGAGGGAACGCGATGACCGTCACCGATCAGGCTGTCTGGCGCGAGGCGTGCAGGATCCTGACGCAGACCTACGGCCCCGGCGCGGCCTTCCGGGAGGGGCAGTATGAGGCCATTGAGGCCACCATGACCCGGCGCAGGACGCTTGTGGTGCAGAAAACCGGCTGGGGTAAGAGCCTGGTGTACTTCATCGCGACCCGGATGACCAGGAGCCGCGGCCGGGGCGTCACCCTGGTCATCAGCCCGCTGCTGGTGCTGATGGACAACCAGATGGACTTTGCCCGCGGCATGGGGCTCCGCTGCGCGGCGCTGAACAGCAGCGTCAAAAAAGGCAGCGAGGAGCGCGCCTGCATCGTCCGGCAGCTGAAGAACGATGAGATCGATCTGCTCTTCACCACGCCGGAAACCCTGCTGAGCGAGGAGGTCCAGCGCCTTCTGCCCGAGATCCGGATCGGTCTGTTTGTCATCGACGAGGCCCACTGCATCTCGGACTGGGGGCATGATTTCCGGCTGGAATACGGCCAGTTGGGCCGGGTCGTCAACGGCAGTTTCTCCAATGTTCCCGTTCTGGCCACCACAGCCACCGCCAACGACCGGGTGGTCAGCGACCTGGCAAATCAGCTGGGCAGCCAGGTGTTCATCTCCCGGGGACCGCTGTCCCGGCCTTCCCTGCACATCCAGATCCTGAACCTGGAGAACAAGATCGACCGCTATGGCTGGCTGCTGGAGAATCTGCCCAGACTGCCCGGTACCGGCATCGTCTACTGCATCACCCGGAAGGACTGCGAGCGGCTTGCGGATTTTCTCCGGCGGTCCGGCATCCCCGCCCTCCCCTACTATTCCGGAGACAGCAACGAGGAAGCGAACGACAGGGCCATCGATACGTTCCGGCACAACCGGATCAAAGCCATCGTCGCCACCACCAAGCTGGGCATGGGCTATGACAAGGGAGACATCGCCTTTGTCATCCATTATCAGTCTCCCGCCAACATCGTCGCCTGGTATCAGCAGATCGGCCGCGCCGGCAGAAAGCTGGAGGACGCCTACGTTTTCCTGATGCACGGAAAAGAGGACGACGACATCAACAACTACTTCATCAACACCGCCTTCCCCTCCCGGGCCGAATCCTCGGATGTCATGGCCGCCATCGAGAACGCGGACGGGCTGACGCTGTCCGAGGTCCGCAGCCGGGTCAACTTCCGGGACATGCGGATCCGGAACGCGCTGCGTTTCCTGGAGAACGAGGGCTACATCATGAAGCTCAGCGAGACCGGCCGGGCCCGCTACTATT
>JBGVCH010000013.1:0-6641 GCA_045226335.1 Christensenellales bacterium
CTGCAAGCCCGGCGAGGACCTGGAGTGGTTCAACTACTGGCGCGGCTTCTGTCAGCAGTGGCTCCTGAGCCTGGGGATCAAGGAGGAAAACCTGCGGTTGCGGGACCATGAGCCGGAAAAGCTGGCCTTCTACAGCAAGGCCACCACGGACTTCGAGTATCTGTTCCCCTTCGGCTGGGGCGAACTCTGGGGCGTGGCGGACCGCACGGACTACGACCTGACCCAGCACCAGCAGCACTCCGGCAAGTCCATGGAGTACCTGGATCCCATGACCGGCGAGCGCTTCGTGCCCTACTGCATCGAGCCCTCCCTGGGCGTGGACCGGGCCGTGCTGGCCTTCCTGTGCAACGCCTACGACGAGGAGGAGCTGGAGGGCGGGGACGTGCGCACGGTGCTGCACCTGCACCCGGCCCTGGCCCCCTACAAGGCGGCCGTGCTGCCCCTGCAGAAGAACAAGCTGGGCGGCCTGGCGGGCGAGATCCACGCGGAGCTCAGCAAGTACTTCCCCGTGGAGTACGACGAGACCGGCTCCATCGGCAAGCGCTACCGCCGCCAGGACGAGATCGGTACGCCCTTCGCCATCTGCGTGGACTTCGACACCGAGCCCACCGGCACCGTCACCGTCCGGGACCGCGACACCATGCAGCAGGAGCGCGTGGCCGTGGCGGACCTGCGGAAGTACATCGAGGACCGGATGGCGTTCTGATCCGACCATTCAACAGCAAAAGACCTGCCGTGAGGGCGTCGTTCCCGCGGCAGGTCTTTTGCGTGGGACACTTTTCTCTCTTAAGAATGCTGAGTACATAAGATGGGATTTCGAGGCCTGCGGGCCTCGACCAGGGCTTTCCGATCGCCCTGGACCTTCGGGTACATGCCCTCACTTGACTTGCATTTCTTACTGAGAACAGTATGATCATTCATCGGCGGCCGCGATGTCCGGGGCGATGCCTTTGCCGATGAACTCCGTCCCGTCCAGCAGCCGGTAGCCGACGGAGACCACCTGGGCGCGGCCGCCGCAGCGCAGCCGGACGTGGTACGGCGTGCCGGTGGACCCAAAGGTGGGTTCGCCGATCAGGGTCCCGCGGCCGCTGGACCGGAACATGGCGGCGAAATCTTCCGCGGCGGACATGGTGCGCCTGGAGATCAGGATGTGCAGGGGGCCCTGCCACAGGGCGGTGCCGTCTTCCGAACCCCAGGTGTCCGTGTAGGTTTCATAGGCCATATGCCTTGCCAAGGTCCGGGCCTCTTCGAAATCTTCCTCTTTCAGGAGGCCGTCCCGGATGTACTGCCGGGCGCGCTCGTCGCTGTACCCCGCCAGCAGGCTTGCGCTGGCGACGTCAACGGCGTTGTGCGCCTGCGTCCATTTCTGGCAGCCGTGGAACACGCCGGAGATGAACAACTGAGCCACGCTGGCCGCGTAGAAGGTGTTTCCGCCGATGTTGTCCCGGATGTCCAGCCGCACCAGGGAGAGAGCCGGGGAGGCCTCCAGCAGCGACCGCACATAGGGCGCGTGATCGTGCAGGAACTCATTCAGCCGGACGGTGAGCACGCCGTCCGCGAGGGTCGAGGAGGGCGGCTCCGGCGGGACAAAGGGCGGCTTGTCCCGAAAGGGAGCCGGCGGGATGTACTTTGTGTGGCCGTCCTCCAGACTGTCCAGGAACTGCGAGAGAAGCCGGTGAAAGGTGGCTTCGTCACAGCCCAGCAGCAGTTTTTCCAGGTATTCGCGGTATAGCTCGTCCCAGTCGAAGGCCAGGCGCCCGAAGTACGGGAAGACCTCTTTCACCGCGGCCCAGACAGCGGACAGGTCAAAGATCATATCAGCCTGATTCATATCAACGCCCTCCTTGAGGCTTACAGCCGGCGGACCGGGAAGAGTATGTACTCCTTGCCGGTCAGGGGACAGGTGTATTCCTGGACGGCGGCGGCCAGGGGGGTGTTTTGCGCTTTCAGGTAGTCCAGCATGGCGTTGAAGGTGTTCTCGTCCTCGTGCTCCACCCGCAGGGATTCGAGGGCGGGGACGACCCACTTGACCCAGCCCTCCGGGGGCTCGGCGTCATCCCGGACCTCCGCGCCGGCCAGGTACAGCCCGCGGCTGAAGTCGTCCCAGGGCCGGAAGGACCGGGACATGTCGGTCATAGCGCCCCAGAGGCCCGCCAGGTTTCCCCGGTCATCCCGCTTGGCCAGGTGCGCGATCTCGCCGAAATGGGCGTTGGCCTCCTGCCACAGCCGCTGCACGAAGCCGGCGCCGTCCTCGGTGGAGCCTTCCTTCCCGATGACCGCGAAGGCCGGCTTGCTGATCCGTTCAATGTTCATTTTTCGCTTTATCCTCCTGTCTCTTTGGGCATGTAAGGAAATTGCGGTTCAGTCGTAGTCCGCGTACCGCTTGGGGTCCGCGTTGTATTCCCCCACCACGACCGGCGCGCCGAAGTGTTCGGACCAGCGATGATACGACCGGAACTCCGTCCGCAGGGCGGCGGCGTAGGCGTCGGTCCAGCGGGCGGTCATCTTCGTCCAGGTGGCGGTGGTCCAGGTGAAGGCCTGGGGATCGTAGTTGTGGACCGTGATGAGCAGGTGGTTTTCCGCGCTGTCCTCCGGAAGCGTGAAGCGGTTGAAGTTCCCCTCCGCGCCGCCGCCGGCGTAGGTCATCAGGATCAGGTTGCGCCGGGCGTTGTTGCCGCCGGTGGCCCGGACCGTGTCCACAAAGAGCTGGTTCCAGGCGTTGATCCACTTCGCGGCCAGGATGTCGGGCGCGTTCCAGTTGTTGCGGCCGTCCAGCACCTCGTTCATGCTCTCGAAGAGCAGCCGCTCGTCGTAGCCCGCGAACTCCTCCGCGATCTGGGTCCAGACGGAGGCAAACCGGCTGCCGTAGGTGATGCAGGAGGTCTCGGTGGCCTCGATCCAGCCGTTCTCGCCGCCGTCGTGGTGGAGGTTGATGATGCAGTAGACGCCGCGGCTGTAAAAGTAATCCACCACCTCGTGCACCCGGGCCATCCACAGGGGATCGATCCGGTCCTCCGCGTCCAGGTGCTCCGCCCAGGTCACGGGGATGCGCACCGTGTTGAAGCCCAGGCCGATGACATAGTCCGCGATGGCCTGGGTGGTCTCGGGCTGGCCCCAGGCGGTCTCCCAGGCCCTGGGCAGCCGGTTCCCGCTGCGGTCCTTCGCGCCCCACTGCACGATCCAGCCCACCCGCCCCTGCGCGGCCTCGGTGATGTTGAAGCTGTTGGAATCGAGGGTGTTGCCCAGGTTGAAGCCTGGGCCGAAGTTCGCCGCGGCCTCGAAGGCGGTCTCCTCCTCAAAGACCGCGTCGTCCCCGCCGTTGCCGGGATCGGTGCGCTCCGGATAACAGCCCATGATGGCCTCCACATACTGTGGCCAGTTCACGGAGAGCGCCTTCCGGTTCACGTGGACGCTGCAGTCCCAGAGGATCACCGGGATGCCGTATTCCACCGCCAGGCCGTTGACGCAGGCGGCGTAGGCGGCCATGTCGGGCTCGTTCCAGACGGGCTCCTCCCCGGCGGCGGCGCCGATGCCCGCCAGCAGCGCGGCCGCCAGGACCAGGGCGGCCAGTCGTCTTCTCTGTCTCATGCCGTTTTCCTCCTGATTTCGTTCGGACCATGGTGATCTGATTCTGCGGGCCGGGCAAAAACTCCTGCTTTCACGGAAGATCCCGCGGCGGTTGACGGTTGTTTTCTGCCGGATGATATGGTATGATGCAATCGATGGATGAGCAGCAAAAAAGACCGGAGAAGGAGAGAGACGATGATCTTCTTTCAGCGGTTTTATCTGGACCGGGAAAAGGACATGGCGGTGGAGCTGTGGATGGACGGGCAGCGGATGCTCTATGTGATCCGGACCCCCAACCACAACACGGGGAACCTCATCAGCAACCTGGCAGCGCTGTGCGGCATGGAGACTTCCGAGGACGAGAACGGCCTGAAGGTCATCCGGGGGGAAGTCCCCTGCTATTTTGACGGCGACAACCGGCAGGTCTACATCCTCCGCCTGGGCAACACCAAGGTGGCCAACATCTTCCCGGACGGCCGCGTGGAGCTGAAGGCCTCTGTCCCGGCCATCTCGAAGACCCTCATGAGCCAGACCAAGGATTACCACCTGGGCATCGAGAAGACCATCGTCAAGACCTACATCCGCCGGGAGTGCAAGTTCCGCACGGATCTCCACACCCACATGAACGGGAACCTGCCCCCGGACATCCTCATCGCCCTGGGGATCGTGCACCAGATCCGCTACCCCTATTACTACATCAAGAAGCTGGGCCTGCGGTGCAACCTGGAGCAGATCGCCCGGCTGGAGACGGCCCGACTGGACGCGGCGGCCAACCTGGGGGAGACCACCCTGACGGGGCGGTACCGGGAGCGCCGCATCGACGACCTGACCTTCATCAACTTCGCGGACCTGATCCTGGGCAACCCCGGAGACGCCGCCTTCAACATCGGGCGGATCCGCAACTCCCTGACCATCTCCAAGGACGGCCAGGCGGTGTTCGCGGACCTGGAGAAGGTGTACCTGTACCGCTACGTCTTCACCCGGGGCGTTCCGGCGGAGGAGCGCTTCAGCGGCATCAGCATCGCGGGCATCCCGGACCCGGACGTCCGGGACCTGGCCGCCCGGATGCAGCGGGACCGGGATGACGACCGCTACCGCCGCAACACCCTGTACCAGGACCTGCTGCTGTGGATCGCCCGGGAGTACCGGCGCCACGGCATCACCTACGCGGAGATCACCGACACCGCCCTGCTGAACCGGGCGGAGGTGCCGGCGCGGCTGCGGCAGATCCACGAGATCATGCCCTCCGTGACCCGGGAGACCGGGGTGGTGCTGCGCTTCCTGGCGGGCATCCGGCGGATCCCCCTGACCATCGTCCGGGACCGGGTGACCCCCAACGATTACCTGGCGGACAATCTGCGCTGCCTGCTGGGCATCGCCGCGGACCCCTATGTGGCGGGAAGCGACATCATCGGCGAGGAAATCAACGACATCCTGGAGATCCGGAACGTCATCCGGGAACTGACGGAGATCGCCGGGGCGCATCCGGGGTTCGTGATCCGCATCCACGCCGGGGAGAACGACAGCCTCCGGGACAACGTGGCCAACGCCATCCGCTGCGTCCAGGAAGCCCTGAAGCCGGGGCAGCCCATGCCCCCGGTCCGCCTGGGCCACGGCCTGTACACCTGCGACCTGCGCAGCGCCAAGGGCAAAAAGCTCCTGGAGGACATGCGGCACTGCGGCATCACCCTGGAGTTCCAGATCACCTCCAACGTGCGGCTGAACAACCTGAGCCACCTGGAGCGCCACCCCCTGCGGCAGTACCTGCGGGCCGGCGTGCGCTGCGTGCAGGGCACAGACGGCGGCGCGCTGTACGGCACCAACTCCATCGACGAGGAGCTGAGCCTCGAAAAGCTGCTGGGCCTGACGGACGGGGACCTGCGCCGCATGAAGGAGGCGGAGGACGACATCCTGGCGGAGAGCCTGCGGGTCTTTGAGGCCAAGCGGGAGGATTTCCGCGCCCGCTGCCCCGGGGGAGACGCGGAGCTGTACTACCACCGCCTGCTGGAGGAGGGGGACGCCCCGGCCCGGCTCCTGTGGAAGGAATCCGGCAAGGTCAGCGCGGAGAAGGCCCTGGCGGCCTCCCTGGCGCCGCTGCCGGAGGGGCCGGTCCCCATCGTGCTGGCGGGGGGCAGCTTCAACAACAGCGCCCACCGGACCCTGCTGCGGCAGGAGGACTGCGCATTCATCGACGCGCTGCTGGCCGGGGCGGATCCGGAGCGGGTCTGCTTCGTGGTGGGCCACACCCTGGCGGCCCAGGAGGGCTATCTGGTCCGGAAGGCCGCCGGGCGCTTCCGGGTCTTTGCCATCGTCCCCAGCCAGCTGACCCGGGGCCAGTGCGCCCGCCTGGCCGCCGCCGGCGTGGGGGTCCTGGTGTCCATCGAGAGCTCCGGCATGGGCCTGTACAAGAGCTTTGCCTACGAGATCTTCAACCGCAGACCCTCCGCCCTGCTGGCCTTCGACGGCAATTCCGCCGCCCTGAACCTGATCCAGGAGGCCAGGAACGGCAAGCGGAAGTGCCTGATCTGCATCAACCCCAGGTCCCGGGGCCTGGCCGCCAAGGCCCGGATGCTGGAGGGCTATGTCCGCCCGCTGCAGGACCCGGAGGGGATCCTGCGCAGGCTGGAGGAGCTGGCGAAGGGGGACGGAACGACCACGGTTTGAGGAGCATGCCGCATGGAAGCCATCTTTGAGACGAAACACCTGCACACGCGGAGATTCAGGGCGGAAGACGCGCCGCGGCTCTGGCGGATCCACCTGGACGAAGAGGTAAAGCGATGGATCCCCAACGAGAGCTATGCGGACGAGGCGGAGGCCCGGGAGGCGGTGGGCTTTTTCGCCGGCTGCGCGGACCGGCATGAGCTGCCCTATGTGCTGGCGGTGGAATTGAAGGAGACCGGCGAGCTGATCGGCGACGCGGGCATCAACGAGGTGGAGGGAAAGCCGGACGAGGTGGAGATCGGCTTTGTGATCGGCCCGGGGTTCCGCGGAAAGGGCTATGCCACCGAGCTGGTGGAGGCGATGACGGCCTTCGCCGAGACGGCCTTCGGGGTGAAGACCCTGTACGGCAGGGT
>JBGVCH010000014.1:0-5042 GCA_045226335.1 Christensenellales bacterium
TGCTGATTTCGTTGGCCAGCACCACCTGCCGGTCCACTTCCGGGTGCGCGGCGAGGAATTGCTCCAGCCGGATCCGGTTGTATTCCCGGCTGACGGCGTAGTCAGACACGATCGTCTCGTGGTCCACGCCGCAGGCGAGGAGGAGCAGCGCGGTGAGGACGCCCGTGCGGTCCTTGCCGGCGCTGCAGCAGAACAGGACGCCGGTCTCGGCCTCGGCGATGGCCCGGAGCGCTTCCGCGGCCTCGTCCGACGCGGCGATCTCCAGATAGGAGACGGGGACCGCCTCCAGGGTGTCCGGCGGCACGCTGCCGGTCCAAATGGGAAGATGGCGGTATACGAAGCCTTCCGCCTCCGCCAGGGCGCAGGGCCTTTGCGCCGTCTCCCGGTCCGTGCGCAGGTCGAGGATCGTGGTGATCCGCAGGTGCTTCAGCAGGCGGATGTCCTCGTCGTTCCGCGCGGTGGGGGCGTCGCTCCGCCAGATCCGGTTCCGGACCGCTGTTTTGCCGGCAGCCGTGGGGTGCCCGCCCAGGTCCCGGGTGTTGTAGGTGGAGGCGAGGAAGCTCCGGTACAGACAGCGGCTGTTCAGCCACAGCGCGACGCCGTCCTGATCGTTGGACAGGGTGATTTCATCCGCGGCGGCCAGGACCTCCGGGACGGCGTTGGCCACGGCGACGCCCTTGCCGCACATCCGCAGCATGTCCAGGTCGCCGGCGTCGTCTCCGAAGGCGATGATGTCTTCGGGGGAGATGCCGGCGTCGTCGCACAGCGCCCGGATGGCGGCGGCCTTGCCGACCCCTTCCGGCAGGAACGAACACCAATCCTCGCCGCGATAACGCTCCATCTGGCAGCCGGCTTCCGCGGCGATCCGACGCGCGGCGGTTTCGTCCGGGAGCCGGGCGGCGACCTTGTTGGCGCGGATCCGCGGAGGCGGGGTGAAATCGCAGGAAATGGCCATGCGCCACCGGTCGGATCCGGCGATGGGCAAGCTGTTCCGATACAAGGCGTTTCCGCAGGCCACGGCGATCTCGGCCTCCGGCGCGGCGGCGAGGATGCCCCGGATGATCCCGGCTGTGACCGCCTCGGTGAAGGACCAGGCGCGAACGCACCGCCCGCCGGCGTGAACCAGGGCCCCGCTGGCGGTGATCTCGTAATCCGGCTTCAGCTGCCGGATGTACGGCTCCGCGCCCATCCGGAACCGGGCGGTGGCGATGGCCAACTTGTAGCCGTTGGCCCGGCACTTCTCCAGGATACGGAGTGTCTCCTCCGAGAGGCTGCCGTCCTGCCGCAGCAGGGTGTGATCCAGGTCTGTGAGGATCATGCGCATGGTCGTCTGCCTCCGTTTTCTCCCGTTTCGGACAACGGCGGGTTCTTTCCGGCCGGGATCCGGGCGCCGGAATGCCCGCCCGATGATCCATGATACCACAAACCGGCGTCACTTTTCAACGGCCGATTCCCTGTTGCGTTTTCCGGGCATCCCGGGTATAGTATAGGCACCGGGGGCGGGCTTTCGCGGCAGAAGAGAAAAACGGCCTTGCCGCATTTCGGGAACACCGGCCCTTCCGGCAGGAAATGAGCCCGGGCCGTCGAACTCTGTCCGGGACGGGAGATGGGGCACAATGCGGAATCATGAGATCACCGCCCAGCGGGAGCTGCTGGACGAGCGGGGTAATCTGGCCGAACCGGGCTGGTCGCGGCATCTGCTGCAGTGCTATGACCGCGGGCGCATCAAGACCCCGAAGTGGCGGATCAAGGAGTGGGACTATTATCTCGTGATGGGCCGGGACTTCGCGGGGGCCTTTACCATCTCGGACGACGGGTACATCGGCTTGCAGTCGGTCTCGCTTCTCCACCTGGGGGATCATCCCCGGGAGCACACGGAGACGGTGCTGACCGCCTTCCCGATGGGCAAGCTGAAGCTGCCGCCGGATTCGTCCGCCGGGGAGACGGTGTACGAGGACAAGCGCCTGCGGATGCGCTTCACCGCCGGCGGAGGCCGGCGCCGCATCACCTGCCATTTCGAGCGGTTCTGCGAGGGAAAACCCTTTGACTGCGACATCACCCTGGAGCAGCCGGACATGGAATCCATGGTGATCGCCACCCCCTGGGACAAGGACCGGCACTTCTACTACAACCAGAAGATCAACTGCATGCGGGCGTCCGGCTGGATGGAATATGACGGGGTTCGGTACGCCTTCGACCCGGCTTCCGACTTCGGCACCCTGGACTGGGGCCGCGGCGTCTGGACCTACGACAACACCTGGCACTGGGGCTCCGGCAACACGGACGTGAACGGCATCCCCTTCGGCTTCAACATCGGCTATGGCTTCGGCAACACCGCCGCCGCCACGGAGAACGCGCTGTTCTACGGGGGCAGGGTCCACAAGCTGGACGACGTGACCTTCCACATCCCGGAGACCGGCTGGATGGACCCCTGGAAGTTCTCCTCATCGGACGGGCGATTCGAGATGGACTTCGTGCCGGTGCTGGACCGGGCGGCGAAGATCGACTTCAAGGTCCTGGTGTCGGACCAGCATCAGGTGTTCGGCCGGATGAGCGGCCGGGCCATCCTCGACGACGGCACCCCCGTCGAGATCCGGGATGTGCTGTGCTTCGCGGAGAAGGTCCACAACCGGTACTAAACCGGAGGCGAGAGGAAAAATGACACTGAATCAGCGGATCTGGGCGGCGGCCAGGGACCGGCTGGCGGAGGCGGTCGCCGGGCTGGGCTTTCCGGCCGAACTGGCGGACCTGCTGGCCCGGCAGCTGCAGAGCCCGCGGTCCATCGACCGCATGACGGCCTGGCTCGGGCGGGTCCGTCCCCGCAGCATGGAGACCATCGCGGACGAGCTGCTGGCCATCTGCGCCGACCGGGACGCCTGGCGGGAGAAAGCGGAGAGCCGGGAAGCCCAGGCTGCGTACAGCGCGTGGCTCAGCAGCGAGGCGCGGGCTTCGCTGGGGGAGGAGACGGAACGCCCCGATGAATGAAAACGGCGAAGGACGGAAGAGAGGAGCATTCGATGGATATTCGTGAATCGGCGGAAGATTATCTGGAGCAGATCCTGATGCTGCTGGAACAGAAAGGCCATGCCCGGTCGACGGACATTGCCATCGGGCTGAATGTGACGAAGCCCTCGGTCAGCGTGGCCATGAAAAAGCTGCGGGAGAACAATTACATCTCCATGGCGGAGGATGGCCTGATCTCCCTGACGGACAAGGGCTATGCCATCGCCAGGCGGATCTACGACCGGCACAAGGCCCTGACGAAGTACCTGGTGCAGCTGGGCGTGCCCGAGGAGATCGCCAGGGAGGACGCCTGCAAGATCGAGCACGACCTCTCCGATGAATCCTTTGCGGCCATCTGCACCCAGATCAAATAGGGCGGGATGGAGGCGACCGGGTCCGCCAGAGGGCCGCGTTGAAAAAGTTTGAATTAGCGCTTGACATATTAGTCAGCGCTAATTATAATGTGCGGTGTTAGGAAAGTCTAACACCGGTTTATCGGGACTGCTTCAAACGATGGGAGGAGGCCAAATGATGCCATTAAGCTACGCAAACCCCGGGGAGGAGTCCGTGATCCGGAAGGTCGGCGGCAGCCCGGAGGTCAGGAAGCATCTGGAGAACCTGGGCTTTGTGGTGGGGGGAACGGCAACCGTCATCACGTCCCTGAACGGCAACGTGATCGTGAAAGTCAAGGAATCCCGGGTGGCCATTGATGAGGATATGGCCCGGAAGATCATGATTTGACAAGGAGGTCAGCACATGAACAACCTGAGAGAGGTGCCGGTGGGCGGCAGGGCGAAAGTGGTCAGGATCCACGGGGAAGGCGCGGTGAAGCGCCGGATCATGGACATGGGCATTACCAAAGGGGTGGAGATCACCGTGCGCAAGGTGGCGCCGCTGGGGGACCCGATCGAGATCACCGTGCGCGGGTACGAGCTGTCCCTGCGCAAGGCGGACGCCGAAAACATCGAGGTGGAATGAGCCGCTTTTCTGCGGACAATGGTTAGTTTTATCTAATTAGAAACAAAAGAGAAGGAGCGGTACACGATGGACATCCGAATCGCCCTGGCCGGCAACCCCAACAGCGGGAAAACGACCCTGTTCAACGCCCTCACCGGTTCCAATCAGTTCGTGGGCAACTGGCCCGGGGTCACGGTGGAGAAGAAGGAGGGCAAGCTGAAGAAGCATGACGGCGTCACCATCACGGACCTGCCGGGGATCTACAGCCTGTCGCCCTACACACTGGAAGAGGTGGTGGCCCGGAACTACCTGATCGGTGAACGCCCCGACACCATCCTGAACATCATCGATGGTACCAATCTGGAGCGCAACCTCTACCTGACCACCCAGCTGGTGGAACTGGGCATTCCGGTGGTGGTGGCCATCAACATGATGGACGTGGTGAAAAAGAACGGCGACAGGCTGAACACCGCCGATCTCGCCAAACAGCTGGGCTGTGAGGTCGTCGAGATCTCCGCCCTGAAGGGCACGGGCGTCATGAAGGCGGCTGAGGCGGCCATCGCCGCGGCCCGGAACACGAAGACCGTGCCGCAGCACACCTTCTCCGGCCCGGTGGAGCACGCCCTGGCCCACATCGAGGAGGCCGTTGTCCACGATCTGCCGGAGGAACAGCAGCGCTGGTACGCCATCAAGGTTTTCGAGCTGGACGACAAGGTGCTGGAGCAGCTGAAGATCCCCGAAGAGACCATGCGGCACATTGAGAAGGACATCGCCGCCGCCGAGAAGGAACTGGACGACGACGCGGAGAGCATCATCACCAACGAGCGGTATGTGTACATCGCCCAGGTGATCAGGTCCTGCTACCGCAAGCACAACGCGGGCAGTCTGAGCACCTCGGACAAGATCGACCGGGTGGTCACCAACCGCTGGCTGGGCCTGCCCATCTTCGCCGCGGTGATGTTCCTGGTCTACTGGATCGCCATGGTGGCGGTGGGCGCGCCGGCCACGGACTGGGCCAACGACGGCCTGTTCGGCGACGGCTTCCATCTCTTCGGGAGGGGCACGGCCGAGTACGAGGCCGC
>JBGVCH010000015.1:0-9970 GCA_045226335.1 Christensenellales bacterium
GTATGACATTCAGCAGGAACTGCGGAGCCAGTACGGGGACAAGCTGTGCCTGCGGGTGGAGATCGCGACCGTCTGCGACGCGGAGAAGATCAACAAGATCATCCGGGAGAACACGCCGGACATCGTGCTGCACGCCGCGGCCCACAAGCATGTCCCGCTGATGGAGCGCAATGTCTGCGAGGCCGTCTCCAACAATGTGTTCGGTACGCTGAACATGGTGGAGGCCTGCGAGCGGTACGGCGTCAGCCGCTTCATCATGATCTCCACCGACAAGGCGGTGAATCCCACCAACGTCATGGGCGCCACCAAGCGGATGTGCGAGATGATCGTCCAGAGCCGGGGCGCCGAGCCGATGGAGGGGGCCAAGACCACCTTCTCCGCCACCCGCTTCGGCAACGTGCTGGGCAGCAACGGCAGCGTGATCCCGCTGTTCAAGCGGCAGATCGCCGCCGGCGGCCCGGTGACCATCACGGACAAGCGGATCATCCGCTATTTCATGACCATCCCGGAGGCGACCCAGCTGGTGATGGCTTCCGGCGCCATGGCTCACAACGGCGAGCTCTACGTGCTGGACATGGGCAAGCCGGTCAGGATCCTGGACCTGGCGGAGAGCATGATCCGCCTCAGCGGCCTGCAGCCCTACATCGACATCGACATCGTCGAGACCGGCCTGCGCCCCGGCGAGAAGCTCTACGAGGAGCTGCTCATCAAGACCGAGGAAATGAAAAAGACGGAGAACGACAAGATCTTCGTGGAGCGGGACAAGCCCTTCAGCCGGCAGGAGATCGCGGAGAAGCTGGACGTGCTGCGGGAAGCCCTGGAAACCCAGAGCAACCACGTGGTGAAGGAGGCCCTGATGCGGGTGGTGCCCTCCTACCATACCCCCGACGAGGTCAACCGCCGGGCCATCGAAACTGAGGAGATGAAGATCGCCGGCGTCACCGGCGGCGCCGCGGGAGCCCGGCCGTACAAGGGGCGGGACGCGGGCGAATGGTGAACCGGATCACAGTAAAAGACCGGCAGCCGCGGGAAGGTTTCCCGAAGCTGCCGGTCTTTTATTGGGCCTGCTTTCCGGCGCGGCGCAGGCGGTACAGGAAGCCCTTGACCCGTCCGCCGGCCTTTTGCACCGCCATGCGGAGCCGCCAGGGGGCGCACCACAGCCGGACATAGAGCCGGTAGCGCAGGTCGGTCGGTCGGATGGATCTCCCGCCGCGGATCACCCGGGTCATGACCCCCAGGATCATGGCGTCGGTGACGTCCCGCTCCACGAAGAGATTGTGGTCCCCCGCGATGAGATAACCCTGCGGGAGCACCTTCAGCACCCGGTGCAGGATGTACTGGCCGCCGCGCCTGTAGAGGACCACGTCGTACTTCCGGCACCGCGGGCCCGGCACGGGCCGGATCTCGATGACATCCCGGCGCTGCCGGAGCAGGGGGAGCATGCTGCGGCCCACGTTGGTGAAGACGATGTAGCCGTCCTGGCGGAGCATCTCCTCGAAGGTGAAGAAGCGGACGGAGGGTTCGGATGCTCTGCTCATGGTTCACGTCCTGTCAGCGCGCGGTAGGCGACGGGGAAGCAGTCGTCCTTCAGGTTGTTGAACCGGAAGCGCCAGAAGGACACCGCGGGGTCCAGGCGCCGGAGCAGTTGCAGGGTTTTGCGCATTTTGGCCGCGTCCTCCGGGCGATAGACCTGCTGCAGCAGGGTGGGGAAGGCGGCGGCCAGGGAGATGCGCCCGATCCGGTTGTCCTCCGCGCGCTCCATCAGGACGATGGCTTTCAGCGGGACCATGACGTTGGCGTACATGTTTTCCTTGCCGGCCCAGGGGGAGCCGCAGGCCAGGGGCGGCGTGCCGTCGTCGGAGAACCGGATGAAGGGCTTGTCGCCGTTGACCACCACGGCGTCCGGGCGGTGGTCCAGCCACCGCCAGATCTGGGTGGTCTTGCCGGTGCGGCTGGGGGCGGTGAAGAGGTAAGCCTCCCCGTCCACGGCGATGGCCGCGCCGTGCATTGCGAGGATGTCTTCGTCGATCAGGCGCTCCGTCAGCAGTCTGTGGAAAGCCTGGGTTTCAAACTGTTCCTCCAGACAAGCGCTGTTACGGCCGGGGCTTCTGCTCAACTGCCGCTCCAGGTCGATGTCCCGCTGTTCAACGCGCACACAAAACTCCGGCGTTCCGTCGGAAAGAAAATCCCGGTAGAACGCCGAAGCGTTTTCGTGTGTCGTCTCGGCCTGGATCACGTGGCCCGCGACGCGGATGACAAACTGACTCACGGCGGTCTCTCCTGCGGTTATTCTTCGATCAGCCCGTTCTCCTTCAGGGGTTTGAGCACATCGCGGACATAGCGCAGCAGGTCCTCCCGGCTGTTCTCATACCGCGCGGCCAGCTTGTTCACGATGTCCTCTTCGCCGGTGCCGTCTTTGATCAGGTTGACGATCTCCAGGCCTGATTCGTTCAGCTTCACCACGCCATGGACCTGCTTCGCGCCCTCTCCGACGGGAACCAGGATGATCTCATCGCCCATATCCACGGTTTCAAACTCATACTTCAGCTTCATGACCCGATCTCCTTTGCGCCTGACCGGGGATCCCGATCGGCAAATGAACAAGGGCATGCCGGGCGAAGGCCCACGACATGCCCTTTGCGGATGGTCACAGATCACCCGGGACGGATCAGATCCAGCCCTTGGCCTTCAACGCCTTGATGCAGGCGTTGTCGTACTCTTCCTCGGACGCGTAGGAGCCGATGAGGCTGTCGCACAGCGCCATGGCTTCATACTGCGAGCACTTGAGGTTGTAAGTCTTCTTGGCGTCGCGGAAAGCGATCTTCATCATTTTGGCGTTGATGACGTACCGGCCGCCGTTGACCATGTCCAGAGCTTCTTCGTTCAGTTCTTCACGCATGTTGTTGTTCTCCTTTCAAGTTATCGGGAGCCATCAGTCCCCCATATCATCCCAGTCAACCATGCCATCCCAACCGGGGCAATACGGTGAGTCTTCCTGGGAGGCGATGCAATACTGACCGCCGCCATGCTCCTCAACGACCCCATCGGGGCAGCGGCTCATGGCAATCAGAGTCTGACTGAGGTCAATCGGAACAAACTCTGCCTTCGGTTCCTGCAAGATCATGTGACATTTCCCCCTTTGTACCTGTTTTCCAATGCGCATAGGCATCCTTGACCGCGGTTTCGTATTTACGACGATCTTCCTCCATGAAGCAGTCCGTCCCGCCCGGACAGCCCTCGATCAGCACGCAGCCCGGGAAGAGGGCGCAGCCTGTGCATTTCGCGGGATCGGCCAGCCGACGCCCCAGGATGAAGGGCTTGTCGGCTTTGATGCCGCTCGTCACGGTTCCGATGATCTGGTCCTCCCGCTCAAAAATCGAGGTGCACCGGGCAAGGTTTCCCTCGGGGGAGATGACCATACAGGCGGGATGGCCGGCCGAGCAGTTGATGAAGTGCAGCGATGGCAGCGGGACGCCTCTGTGGAAGAGACCGGCGGCGCAGGCTGCGTCGTTCAGTTCCACCAGTTTGCCGACGCCCCATTCCTCCAGGCTGCCGTGGTGCACCTCGCCGGTTTTGTCCGGGTATTCCCCCTTGACCGGGAAGGCGTACACCCGCAGAAGTTGATTGCGCCCGTAGCGTGCTTTGGCTTCATCGAGGAGATCGTAGAAATCCTGATGATTTCCGATGTCGAAGTTCATCCGCAGGTTGACCCGGATGCCTTGATCCAGGAGCAGACCGACGTTCCTGAGCACCCGCTGATAGGGATTGTCCGCCGCGTTCACATAGTCCTTGATCTCGTTGTAGTGCCTTTCGGTCCCGTCAACGGAGATCATGACTTCCTGCAGATTCCACAGCGTCCGCGCCTTTGCCGCCATGGCCTCGTCGAACAGGTAGCCGTTCGTCGTCATGGTGGACGTCACGTGGATGCCGCGGCCGCGAAGGCCCTCACAGATCCGGTCGATGCGGCGGGCCGCCACGGTGGGCTCCCCGCCGAACCATCGGATCTTCACCCGTTTCCTCTCGCCGCAGTGCTCCGCGATGAACCGCACCATTTCGTCGGCCGTCCGCTCCGTCATGGTGACCTGACGGACGCCGTGCTCGTAGCAGTAGTAGCATCTCGCGTTGCACGCGGTGGTGGGAAGGATGGTGTAGTTGGTGATGGCGGCGCCTTCGCAGGGCTCCGCGTCGGCGAACCCGTGCAGGATGCGCTTCAGGTTCACCACCTGCCGGTGCTCATCACAGTCTTCAGGAACCAGGTAGTGTTCTGCGATCAGCGGTTCCATTTCAGGCCTGAACGCGGATGGCAGGGCGCCCAGCCCATCCGCTTCCGCCTGGTCCAGAACCACCAGCCGACCCGTGACGACATTGTGCAGCAGCACCCTGCCGTCGTGATCCACCCGGAGGACATAGCGCATCACGCGATAGCGCCGGTCCTCCTGAACTCGTTGTTTGCCCCAAAGCCTGTCAACGGACGGCCTTGGTTCAACAAGGGTTATCACGGATCAGCCTCACCTCCGTCAAGAGCGGCGGCAGAACCGGTTATCCCGCAAACGGCCTGACGGTGCGGATGAGGTTCTTACCGTATCTGCGGATAAATCCACCGATACACAGTAAGTATACCACAGAGCATCCGTTTGTCAAGTGTTTCCATTTTTTCGGCGCGCTCTGGGCGGCGCGGGGGATCGCCGGTTCCGGTCCGCGGGGGATGTCCCCTCTCGCCGGTTTCACTCCGCCGCTCGTCAGCTGCGGGATGAAGGGGATGGTTGGAATGCACTCCGAAGCCCGGCTTGTCCTGGGCTTCCGTTGGTTGATACGCATGGGAAGGGCCTGTGGCAGCGGGGGGAGGAGAATTTTCCGTCCGATTCCGCAAAACCGGCCGCAGGTCCTGTCCTGCGGCAATTCCCCCACAAAGAAAACCACTTGATTTTCTGCCCGGTTTGGGCTAATCTTATGGATGGAAGATGATTGCATGCCGGCGTGACGGACAGCCGGAAGCGGAAGGAGGGAGAACATGACGGGTCAACTGGAGAAAGCCAGGAAAGCGCTGCGCAGTCCGGCGCTTCGGACGATCATCCGGTGGAGCAAGCCGGTGCGCGGGTCGATCCTGGTGGTGAGCATTGTCGGTGTGCTGACCTCCCTGCTCTCCCTGTCGATGACCCTGGTGACCAGGTCCCTGATCGACAGCGCGACCTCCAGAAACGCCAACGGCCTGTGGCTTTACGGCGGGCTCCTGGCGGGCTTCGTCCTCATCGGGCGCCTGACGGGCCTGGCCATGTCCCGGCTCAGGATGCGGACCTCCATCCGGTTCCAGATGGAAATGCAGCGGCTGGTGACGTCCGCCCTGATGGACAAGGATTACGCCTCCATCAAGCCCTTCCACAGCGGCGAACTGGTGAACCGGATCTTTTCCGACGTGGCCGTGGTGAAGGGCGGCATCCTGAGCCTGCTGCCCAACATCCTGCAGACCGCCGTGTCCTTTATCGGCGCGTCGGTGATCCTGGTCACCATGGACTGGCGTTTCCTGCCGGCGATCATCGCGGGCTCCCTGGTGGGGCTGTTCATCAGCGTGATCTTCCGGGAACCCCTCAAGCGGCGTCACAAGCGAATGCAGGAGGCGGAAGGCGCCCTCCATGCCAGCACCCAGGAAAGCCTGGAGAACATCCGGGTGGTGAAAGCTTCCTCCTCGGAGGAGCGGACCCTGTCGCAGATCGAATTCCACCGGGAACACCTGGCCAGCGAACAGCGGCGCAACGCGACGCTGTCCATCTGGATGAACCACGGCCTGGGCTCGGTGTTTGACATCGCCTGGCTGGGCTGCTACCTGTGGGGCTGTGTCAAGATCTTCAACAAAACCTTCACCTACGGCGGACTGGCGGCCATGATCCAGCTGGTGGGGCGGATCCAGGGCCCCATCGCCAGCGCCATCGGCCTGGTGGCGCAGGCCTACGGCGTGATCAGCTCCGCGGAGCGGCTGATGGAAGTGGTGGACCTGCCCGACGAGGACCGGGGGACCACCGTCACCACCTTCGAGGAGATCCGGCTGGACCACGTCTCCTTCCAGTATGAGGACGGGGTGGAGGACGTGCTGCTGGACGTCAACGCCGAGATCCACAACGGCGATTTCGTGGCCCTGACGGGGCGGTCCGGCGGCGGCAAGACCAGCCTGTTCCAGTTGCTGCTGGCTATTTATCATCCCACCTCCGGACAGGTACTGTTCGTCAGCGATGGGACGGCTTATCCCGCCAGCCGGGGCACCCGCCGCCTCTTTGCCTACGTGCCCCAGGGGAACACCCTGTTCTCCGGCACCCTCCGGGACAACCTGGCCATGTTCACCGACAGCGTGACGGAAGAGCGGCTGGCGCAGGTCATTGAGACGGCCTGCCTGGAGCCGCTGGTGAAGGAGATCGGCCTGGAGGCGCGGCTGGGCGAGCGGGGCGTGGGCCTCAGCGAGGGTCAGGCGCAGCGGGTGGCGGTGGCCCGGGCCCTGCTGTCCGACGCGCCGATCCTCCTGCTGGACGAGGCCACCTCCGCCCTGGACGAGGACACGGAGGCCCGGCTCCTGCGGAACATTGCCGCCCTGCAGGACAAGACGGTGATCATCGTGACGCACCGCCGGGCCGCCCTGGCGATCTGCAACAAGCGTTTCCACATCGAGAACGGGCGTATGACGGAGGCGGCGGTTCAGACCCATACGGCCATTTGACCGAGGTTATTCAGATGAGAACGATCCTGATCGGGGATGTGCACGGCTGCGACGGCGCCCTCCGGGCCCTGCTGGAGAAGGTGGGGATCGGGCGGGAGGACACGCTGGTGCTGCTGGGCGACCTGTTCGACCGCGGGCCGGACTCCTGGGACGTCTTCGGGACGGTGCGGGAGTTGGCAGAGACCCTCGGCCGGCGTTTTGTCCTGCTCCGGGGGAATCATGAGGACTACCTGCTGGCGGAAAAACTGTCCCTGTCCGAGAAGCTGATCTGGAACCGGGTGGGCCGGGGCGACACCGTCCGGAGTTTCCGGGAGCACGGGGCTCGGATGGAGGACGCCATCCCCTGGCTCCGGGAGCATTGCCGGCTGTGGTGGAAGGGCGAGGCGTTTCAGGCGGTACATGCCGGCGTTCGGAAGACCCCGGTGGAGGAGAACGACACCTGGACGCTGCTTCACGACCACGGCGTGGCGCTGGAGAACGCGTATGCCGGCCTGCTGACCGTGGTGGGGCACATCGCCGTGGACTATCCCGTGTACTTTCCCGGGGCCGGAGAGAAGAAAAAGCCGATTCAGCCCGGCGAATGGCATCCCCTGCCGGAGCGCGGCGTGATCTGCATCGACACCGGCTGCGGCAAGGGCGGGCGGCTCACCGCCATGATCGCCGAGCCGGGCCGGTTCAGCCTGGAGAGCGTGGCGGAGACCGAGAGGAGGCGCGGTGAATGAAGAAATTCAAAAAGCTCGTCATCGGCGGCATCGAGACCAGGATCTTCAACCTGATCCTGATCACGGTGATCGTGATGATCGCCGCTTTTATGGTCGTGGCCATCTATCAGTACAACACCCTCGCCTCCCTGACGGCGGAGACCGGAGAGAAACAGAAGGCCAAATCGCTGGAAACCACTTCCGGCACGATGGATACGGTGGCCAGGGTCAGCATCGACCGCCTGACGGTGCGGGAGGCCCGGATCGTGGACGAGATGTTCCTGCGGGTGAAGTCCCGGGTGACGCTGCTGGCCCAGTACGCGGAAGCGGTGTTCGCCAACCCGGACAGCTACCGCCGGGCGAAGCAGCTGCTGGGCCCGACCGACGGCGGCCGGAAGGAACTGTCGGTCTACATGGTGCTGGCGGACGGGGTGGACCGGGCGGCCGAGGCGGATACGCTGGAGCTGTCGGGCGCGCTGGGGGACGTGATGCTCTCCCTCTGCAGCGCTTCCGGCGCCGACAACATCTATCTGGGTTTGGAGAACGGCGCCTTCATCAAGGCGGACAAGCGGGACGACAGCTGGTTCAACGAGGACGGTACGCCCCGGACGTACGATCCCCGCAGCCGGGACTGGTACCTGCTGGCGAAGGAGACCCGGGAGCCGGTGATCCACATCAACACCGAGGACTTCAGCACCGGCGCCTTCTGCGTCGAGGTCGCCGTGCCGGTGGTCGTGAACGGCGAGGTCGTGGCCGTGGCCGGCGCGGACGTCTTCCGGGAGGACATGGAGAGCGTGCTGATGGACGCGGTGGAGGACGGCGGCTACCGCATCATCGCGGACGACCGCGGCCGCGTGATCTATTCCCCCAACGAGGACATCGTCCGCGCCTACGGCAAGAATTCGGACCTGAACCTGCGGGATTCGCCCAATGCCGCCCTCACGTCGCTGGTGAACGCCGCGTTTCTGTCCGAGGACGGCAAGTCGGCCGTCGGGGTGGTGGACACCCAGGGCAGCGGCTACTACATGATCGCCGTGCGGATCCCGACGTTGAACTGGGTGCTGCTCTCGGCCTTCAGCAAGGAGGCCGTGGACGCTCCGGCCCGGTCCCTGGTGACCGATTACGACAGCATCGAGGCGGAAGCCATCGCCACCTACCGGGCAAAGAACGCCCAGTCCCGCACAAACACCATCATCCTGATCGGGCTGCTGGCCGCGGCCATGCTGGGCCTGTCGCTGTGGCTGGGCAAGCGCATTGTCCGGCCGCTGAACACCATCACCCGGCGCATCTCGGAGCTGGGGGAGGACAACCCAGAGTTCAAAATGGAGGACAGCTTCCGCACCGGAGACGAGATCGAGGTGCTGGCGCAGTCTTTCGCCAGCCTCTCCCACAAAACCGTCGAGTATGTGCAGGAAGTGACCCGGGTCACCGCGGAGAAGGAGCGCATCGGCACCGAGCTCCACATGGCCAACCAGATTCAGGAGAGCATGCTCCCCAGCATCTTCCCGGCCTTCCCGGATCGCTCCGAGTTCGACATCTACGCCACCATGACCCCCGCCAAGGAGGTGGGCGGCGACTTCTACGACTTCTTCCTCATCGACAGCGACCACCTGTGCATGGTGATGGCGGACGTCAGCGGCAAGGGTGTGCCCGCGGCCCTGTTCATGATGGCCTCCAAGATCATCCTGAAGAGCTGCGCCATGATGGGCTCCTCGCCCGCGGAGATCCTGGCGAAGACCAACGAGACCATCTGCGCCAACAACAAGATGGAGATGTTCGTCACGGTGTGGCTGGGGATCCTGGAGATCTCCACCGGCCATCTGGTCACCGCCAGCGCGGGCCACGAGTACCCGGCCCTGCAGCAGGGGGAGGGATACAGTCTGTTCCACGACAAGCACGGCTTCGTGGTCGGCGGGATGAACGGCGTCCGGTACAAGGAGTGCGAGCTGTGGCTGAAGCCCGGGGACAGGATCTTCGTGTACACCGACGGTGTGCCGGAGGCCACCAACGGGGACAAGGAACTCTTCGGCACCCAGCGCATGCTGGAGGCCCTGAATGCGGATCCTCAGGCAGACCCCGCGCAGGCCCTCAACAATGTGCGCCGGGCCGTGGACCGCTTCGTGGGCGACGCGGAGCAGTTCGACGACCTGACCATGATGTGCATGGCGTACAAGGGATCCAACGCGTGAAAACCCGTACAGGCACCCGTTGTCCACCGGCGGGCGGCCCGTACGGCGGAGGCGGGGGATTGCCCTCTTTTTCACGAAATGACTTGACATCTTCTGTTTCCTGTGCTAAGATTCACATGCTGCTTCCGCAGCATATGGTCGCATGGCTCAGTTGGTAGAGCACATCGTTCACATCGATGGGGTCACAGGTTCGAGTCCTGTTGCGACCACCAGACCCCGAGAAGCCCTGAAAACACGGGCTTCTCCTTCATTTTTGGGTGAACCCACATATATCAAAAATGGGTTCATTTTAGAGGTGAACGGAGTGCCCCCATCAATAAAGCCACACAATTTCGGTGTGGCTTTGTTGCCGGCATACTGTTCACCTCTACAGCCGT
>JBGVCH010000016.1:0-4021 GCA_045226335.1 Christensenellales bacterium
GCGGTGGATGAGGTCGTCCATCAGGCTGACGCGAAGCATCCCGTTGAGATTCCATTCACAGAATCTTCATTCATGCGCAAGCCCTGCCGCGGCCGGGGACAAAGTTTCCGCCAAAGGGTTTGACAAAACCATGCCGCGCCTTTACAATGGAGGCAGCGAGACCCGGTGCGGCGGCACCGCGAAAAATGCAGAAGCAAGGAGGATCCCCCTATGCGTATGACTCCCCGCGAGCTGGTGGCCCAGATGACCCTGGAGGAGAAGTGTTCCCTGCTCTCCGGCGCCGATTTCTGGCACACCCGTTCCATTGACCGCCTGGGCATCCAG
This sequence comes from Christensenellales bacterium, assembly GCA_045226335.1. Classification (GTDB taxonomy): domain Bacteria; phylum Bacillota; class Clostridia; order Christensenellales; family Aristaeellaceae; genus RUG11272. Next base: position 325 of record JBGVCH010000016.1, read on the forward strand.
GGCGTCATGTATTCCGACGGCCCCCACGGTCTGCGCAAGCAGGACGAAACCGGCGACCACCTGGGCATCAACGATTCCATCAAGGCGGTCTGCTTCCCCACCGCCTGTGCCACCACCGCCAGCTTCGACCGCGGCCTGGTGAACCGGCTGGGGGAAGCCATCGGCGCCGAGTGCCAGCACGAGGGCGTGGCCGTGAACCTGGGCCCGGCCATCAACATCAAGCGCTCCCCCCTGTGCGGCCGCAACTTTGAGTACATGAGCGAGGACCCCTTCCTGGCCGGCGAGATGGCCGCCAGCCTGATCCGGGGCGTGCAGAGCAAGCACGTCGGCGTGTCCGTGAAGCACTTCGCCGCCAACGACCAGGAGCACCGCCGCATGTCCTCCGACTCCGTGGTGGACGAGCGCACCCTGCGGGAGATCTACCTCCCCGCCTTTGAGGCCGCCGCCAAAAAGGGCAAGGCCTGGACCTTCATGTGCTCCTACAACAAGATCAACGGGGAGTACGCCTCCCAGAACAAATGGCTGCTGACGGACCTGCTCCGGGACGAGTGGGGCTTTGACGGCCTCGTCATGAGCGACTGGGGCGCCGTGTCCGACCGGGTGAAGGGCGTGGAAGCCGGCCTGGACGTGGAGATGCCCGGCAGCGCGGGCATCAACGACGCCGAGGTGGTGAAAGCCGTCCGGGAAGGCCGCCTGGACGAGAAATACGTGGACCGCTGCGTGGAGCGCATCATCGAGGTCCACAACCGCTTCCTGGACCACGCCGACCCCTCCACCCCCTGGGACATGGAGGCGGATCACGCCCTGGCCGGAGAAATGGCCGCGGACTGCCAGGTGCTGCTGAAGAACGAGGATAACATCCTGCCCCTGAAGGACGGCGAGAAGATCGCCATCATCGGCGAGTTTGCGAATAAGCCCCGCTTCCAGGGCGGCGGCTCCTCCCACATCAACTGCTTCAAGGTGACGTCCCTGCTGGACGCCGTGGCCGGCAAGGCCGGCGTCACCGTCACCTATGTCCAGGGCTATCACATCGACAGCGAAATCGAGGACAGCGCCCTGGTGGCGGAGGCCCTGGAGACCGCCGCGGCCGCCGACAAGGTGGTGCTGGTGGCCGGCCTGCCGGACAGCTACGAGTCCGAGGGCTATGACCGCAAGCACATGCGCATCCCGCCCAACCAGAACGCCCTGATCGAAAAAGTGGCCGCGGTGAACCCGAACCTCATCGTCCTGCTCTACAACGGCTCCCCCGTGGAGATGCCCTGGATCACCCGGGTGAAGGGCCTGATCGAGGGCTACCTCTGCGGCCAGAACGTGGGCACCGCCAACCGGGCCGTGCTCTGGGGAGAGGTCAACCCCAGCGCCCGCCTGCCCGAGACCCTGCCCGTCCGGCTGGAGGACACCCCCTGCTTCCTGTCCTACGGCGGCGAGGGCAACACGGCGGTCTACAGCGAGGGCATTTTCGTGGGCTATCGCTATTACACCAAAAAGCAGGTCCCGGTGCTGTTCCCCTTTGGCTACGGCCTGAGCTACACCCGCTTCAGCTACGGCAATCTGAAGCTCAGCGCGGACGCCATCAAGGACACGGACACGGTCACGGTCTCCGTGGATGTAACCAACACCGGCTCCGTTCCCGGCAAAGAGGTCGTGCAGCTGTACGTCTCCGACCGGGAGAGCGAGGTCTTCCGCCCCGTGCGGGAGCTCAAGGCCTTTGACAAGGTGGCGCTGGCCCCCGGCGAGACGAAGACCGTCACCTTCACCCTGGACAAGCGGGCCTTCGCCTACTGGAACACCGCGCTCCACGACTGGCACGTGGAGACCGGCGTCTTCGACATCCAGATCTGCAAGGACGCGGACATTGTCGTGCTGAGCGCCCCCGTCACCGTGGAGAGCACCGTGCGGGTCCCCGTCACCTACACCGAGGACAGCATCATCCTGGACATCAAAAAAGACCCCCGGGCCATGGCCATCGTCAGCCGGCTGCTGAAAGCCGGCCTGAGCGAGCTGGTGAGCGACGGCGGGACCGGGGAGTCCGACGCGGCCAAGGAGGCCATCAGCGACGAGATGGGCGAGGCCATGCTGGACTACATGCCCCTGCGCACCCTGATCTCCTTCTCCAACGGCAGCCTGAACCACGAGATCCTCCGGGAGATTCTGGCGCAGATGAACGGATAATCCCCCGCAAACAGCACACCGGCTGCGGTTTCTGCGCCGCAGCCGGTGTGTTTACAGGGAATCTGTCAGGATGCGCTTCACATCGCGGCCGCCATAAAGGATCCGAACAACGGAAACCGTTTCGGCCTGCGCATCCGCAAGATAATAGACGATATAATGATCGACCGGAATCTGACGCAGGCCGATCGAATGCCACGGCTCCCACAACACCAGCTGATGCCTGTCCGGGTAATGGCTCAGGCTGTCGATCTCGTCCTGAATGTGTTCCGTCTGATGGATCGCAGCTTGCTCCGCCAGCAGTTCATCGGCAATGTACCGATAGATCCGGCGCAAGTCTTCCAGCGCTTCCGGCGAATAGATGACCCTGAACTCTGTCATCTCGTATACTCCTTCGCCATCAGCGCCCGGACCTCCCCGGCCGTATACACGGGCCCGGCTTTGAGGGACTCAATCCCCTCCGCCAAAGCGGCGTCCAGCTCTTCCCTTGTCATGCTGCCCGCGGCCAGGGGACGCTGGACCGGGAGATGCAAGTCCAGCGGCAGACCCCGGTGAAGCACGATCTGCCGATAAAGCATCTGAACCGCTCCGGAGGGTGTAATCCCCAGCTGGGAGAGAATCCCCTCCGCCTGTTCTTTCAGTTCCGCGTCAATGCGGGCATAAACTGCACTGGTTGTCGCCATCATTTTCCCCTCCTCGCCCACATTATACTTTCAATCGCTTGCAAATGCAAGCAATTTCGAAAGAAAGGTGATCCCTGTGTCCCTCAAAGCCATCCGCGTCCTGTCCACGATTGCGTTTTGCCTTTTCGCAGCCGCTCTGCTGGTATGCGTCCTGTCCATACCGCTGTACCGGCCTTTGCTCTCCATCTACGGGATCCGGGAGGAAGACGCACAGATGACCATCCCGCTTCCATCGCTGATCAGCATCATCGCGTCGTGCGGCATCGCCCTGGCCCTTATGATCATGACCCGGAAGCTCCGCACAGACCAGGCGTCCAAGATTGCTGTGATTGTACTTGCCGTGATTATCATCGTCAAGCCGATCATCAACCTGCTCATTTCCTACGTTTCCCGTTGGTATGTGATCCGTGTTTTCGGTTACAAAACCTTGGCTTCCTATTTCGCACTGTCCAACGTGCTGAGCCTGATCCTCACTCCGCTGACAAGCCCGGCTTCCCTGTTGATGCTGCTGGCCATGGGCGCCTTCTGCAACCGGGCGGGGAGGTTGAACGGTGCGGCGAACACCGCGGCGGCAGACGACTGCATCGGTGCGGTGGACGACAACGGCGATGCAGTGAATGACAACGGCGGCGAGGCAGACGAAACGCTCTGAACCCTCCACTGAAAAACGCCCTTCGGGGCGTTTTCGATTGCCGGGGTTTGTCCGTTCATCCGTCCCGACGGTCGAACCGATACACCAGCATCCCCTTCCCGTAAGGATCATCCTCCGCCCCGAACTCCTCGGTGACAAAGCGGTAGCCGTTCTTCTCCAGGACCCGGACGGAAGCGCCGTTGCCCCGCATGAC
>JBGVCH010000017.1:0-4921 GCA_045226335.1 Christensenellales bacterium
ACTTCACTCAGGCACGCGGCGTAAGGGAGACCGTTTCTGAGTTCGGACATACGTCAGGCAACAGGAATTCCGGGCAAAACAGATAGGAGTTGGAGGGAGAAAGCGTTCGCGCGGGGGGCGTTCATCGTTCGCGGACGTGTGTCCGTCTCTCGCGCACAAACGAAAATCTTGTAAGTATACGTCAACGGGTACGGAGAAAGGGGCTTGAAATGGCAGATCGGGATTACATGCTGGAGCGGGCGCGGGAGCTTCGGCGGGACATGACGCTGGAGGAGCAGGCACTCTGGTACCGCTTTCTGCGGAAACACCCTCTGCACTGGTACCGGCAGAGGGTGATCGGAGAATACATTGTGGACTTTTACTGTCGGGCCGCTTCCCTGGTGGTCGAACTGGACGGGCGGCAGCATGAGGAGCTGGACGGGCGGTATGCAGACCAGGTGCGGGACCGGAAGCTCGGCGAAGAGGGACTGCGGGTGCTGCGCTTCCCAAACCATGAAGTGCGGTATCACCTGGGGCGGGTCTGCCGGGCGATCGACCAGGCCATTGCCGAGCAGCATTGCCGATGTCCGTTCGGACGCGTTTGAAATCTCTATACGGGTATACGCGTATATGCGAGGGGGTTCTGCTATACATTACATACATCATATATATGTTATAAAAATATAGGCAATACCGGAAATGACCTGTCAAAAAGGCTTGCGCTGTGGGATGTTTCGCCGTTTCCCAGTCCCTTGCCCAAGCCCCGGGGTCGGAAACATCGGCAATACCTTTTCGGCCCTTCTATGCGAAAAAGAGGGTCGGCCTTTTTCCGGTCTTCCCTCTTCTCCGCTATTTCCCAACTTGTTTTTCCGTTTCTCAGCTTACTCGCATCTCTGCCCTGTACTTCTGCTTCAGCGCCTTCAGGACGTTGCCCACGATCTCTTCCGCGTGCTCGTCCGTCAGGGTCTGGTCCTCGGCACGCATGGTCAGCGAGAACGCCACGGACTTCTTGCCCTGGACGATGCGGGTGCCGGTGTAGACGTCGAAGACGCTGCAGTCGATCAGCTTTTCCCCGCCGGCTGCCAGGATGGTCTCTTCCATGTCGCCCACCGGGATGGACAGATCGCAGATCACCGCGATGTCACGCGTCACCGCCGGGTACTTCGGCAGCGGACGGAACACCGGTACCCCGCCGCGCAGCGCGAACAGGGCCTCGAAGCTCAGCTGGGCGCAGTAGAACGCGGACTCTACCGAGTAGTTCCGCATGACCCGGGGATGGATCTGGCCCAGGGTGCCGACGCACTTCCCCCCGATCCAGACACGCGCGCAGCGGCCCGGGTGGAAGGACGGGTCCTTCGTCTCCTGGACAAAGCGCGGTTTCGCGGTGCCCAGGCTCTCCAGCAGCTCCTCGACCCAGCCTTTCAGCACGAAGAAGTCCATGTCCGGACCGTAGGCCCCGATGGACACGGTCTTCGGCTCGTCCGCCAGGCCGTCCCCTCTCTTGTGGTAGGTCCGGCCGATCTCGTAGAGGCGGGCCGCGGGATTCCGGTAATTGAAGTTCCGCGTCAGGATCTCCAGCATGGAGGGCAGGGTCGTGGTCCGCATGATGGAGGTGTCCTCGCCCAGCGGATTCAATATCTTCAGGCTGTCGCGCAGGGCGGAGTCCGCCGGGAGGTTGATGCGGTCATAATAGGTCGGGCTGATGAACGAATACGTAATAATCTCGTCCAGGCCCAGGCCCCGCAGGACCTCGCCGATCCGGCGCTCGCACTGCTGCTCGGGCGTGAAGCCGCCGCAGGTGCTGATGGCCCCGGTGAAGCGGGTCGGGATCTCGTTGTAGCCGTAGAACCGCGCCACTTCCTCCGCCAGGTCCGAGTAATGCTCGACATCGCCGCGCCACGAGGGCACGTGAACGGTCTCGCCCTCCACGGTGAAGCCCAGCTTCCGCAGGATCTCCGCCATGGTCTCCGCCGTGATCTCGGTCCCCAGGAGGGCGTTGACCTTCTCCGGCTCGAGGGAGAGCGTCGTCTCGCGGCGGCCGGCCGGGTACACGTCGATCACGCCCTCCACGACTTCCCCGCAGCCAAGCAGCTCGACGAGCTCGCAGGCACGCTGGACCGCGTGGTAGGTGTTCTCGGGATCGAGGCCCTTCTCGTAGCGGGAGGATGCGTCCGTCCGCATGCCGAGGGCCGTCGCCGTGCGCCGGATCGACACGCCGTCGAAGTTCGCGCTCTCGAAGAGCACCATCGCGGTGTCGCCGACGATCTCGCTGTTTTCCCCGCCCATGACGCCGGCGACGCCCACAGGCCTGTCCGTGTCACAGATACACAGCATGCTCTCCGTCAGGGCGCGCTCGGTGCCGTCCAGGGTCCGGATCGTCTCGCCCGGGCGGGCGCAGCGGACGTGGATCTCGCCGCCCTTCACGCAGGAGAAGTCAAAGGCATGCATGGGCTGGCCGTACTCCAGCATGACGTAGTTCGTAATATCCACCAGGTTGTTAATCGGGCGCATGCCGGCGTTGCGGATCCTCTCCCGCATCCAGGCCGGGGAGGGCGCGATCCTGACGTTCCGCACCATGCGGGCGGTGTAGCGGCGGCAGAGCGCCGGCTCCTCCACGATCACCTTCGTGAGGGCGTTGATATCCCCGCCGGCCTCGGCCTTCACCACCGGGGTGTGCAGCTTCAGCTCCTTACCGAAGGTCACGGCGGCTTCGCGGGCCAGGCCGATCATGCAGAGGCAGTCGGGGCGGTTCGGCGTGATCTCGAACTCCACCACGTGGTCGTCGCGTCCGATGAGGGCGGCTACGTCGTCGCCGGGGCGGCAGTCCTCGCGGAGGATGAAGATCCCGTCCTCGATGCAGTGCGGGAACTCCTTCTGCTCGGCGTGGAGGTCGGAGAGCTCGCAGATATGGTCCTTCTTCGTGTCATAGGCCAACAGGTCGCCCGCGTGCAGGTTCGCGCAGGGGGTGGTCGTCTCGGCAGCGGCGCCGCCCAGGTCCAGGCTCACGCGCCAGCCGTCCGCCTCCGGGGAGAGGGCGGTGACCGCGGCGGCCTTCACGGGGCCGTACACCTTGTCCCCGGCCTTGATATCCGCGGGGATGGAGGGCTTCGCCTTGTCCAGGGGGTGGTAGTCCCCGAGGATCGCGGCGGCACGGATCCCGGCGTAGGGGTAGTCATGGGCCGTGAGGTCCAGCTCCTTCAGGGAGCAGAGCATGCCCTCGGACTTCACGCCGCGCAGGGCGCCGCTGCGGATCTCGGCTCCGGTCGGGAGCAGCGCGCCGTCCAGCGCCACCGGCACCAGGTCGCCCGTGTGCACGTTCCAGGCCCCCGTCACGATCTGCACCGGGGAGGACTTGCCCGCGTCAAGCTGCAGTACCCACATGTGGTCCGAGTCGGGGTGCTTCTCCATCGTGAGGACCTTCCCCACCACCACGTTCTTCAGGTGCTTAGACAGGTCCTCCGTCACTTCCACCTTGGAGCCGGAGACCGTCATCGCCTCGGCGAAGCTCCGGTCGTCCAGGTCCGGCAGGGACACGAACTCGTTCAGCCATTTTCTCGACAGTTTCATCGCGGCACCTCCTTAAAACTGCTCCAGGAATCTCACGTCGTTCTCGAAGATGAGACGCAGATCCGTGATCTTGTACTCGCCCATCGCCAGGCGCTCCAGGCCCATGCCGAAGGCCCAGCCCGAGTACACGTCCGGGTCGATCCCGCAGCCCGCCAGCACCTTCGGGTGCACCATCCCGGCGCCCAGGACCTCGATCCAGCCCTCGCCCTTGCAGGTCGGGCAGCCCTTGCCGCCGCACTTGTGGCACTGGATGTCCATCTCGCAGCTCGGCTCCGTGAACGGGAAATGATGCGGACGGAAGCGCGTCACCGTGCCCTTGCCGTAGATCTTCTCCACCACCAGGTTCAGCGTCGCCTTCAGGTCCGACATCGTCACGCCCTTGTCGATGACCATGCCCTCGATCTGGTGGAACATCGGGCTGTGCGTCGCGTCCACCTCGTCCTTGCGGTATACCCGGCCCGGCGCGATCATCCGGATCGGCAGCTCCTTCGTCTCCATCGCGTGGATCTGCATCGGGGAGGTCTGGGTCCGCAGGCAGATCCGGCTGTCCTCCGTGAAGTAGAACGTGTCCGTCCACTCCCGCGACGGGTGCCCCTCGTCGATGTTCAGCTTCGTGAAGTTGTAGTCCGAGAGCTCCACCTCCGGGCCGTCCACGATCTCAAAGCCCATGCCGATGAAGATGTCCTTGATCTGGTCCAGGACGTTGTACATCGGGTGCTTGTGCCCCTGGGGCTGCTTCTTCCCCGGCAGCGTCACGTCCACCGTCTCCTGCAGCAGCTTCATCTCCAGCCGCGCCTCGTTCAGCGCAGTCCGCCGCGTCTCCAGCGTCTCCTCCAGCTCCGAGCGAAGCTGGTTCGCAAGCTGGCCCATCTGCGGCCGCTCCTCCGCCGTGAGCTTGCCCATCTGGCGCAGGATGCCCGTCAGCTCGCCCTTCTTGCCCAGGTACTTCACACGCAGATTCTCCAGCGAGTCCACGTCCTCCGTCTCCAGGATCGCCTGCAACGCCGCTTCCCGCAGCTTCTGCATCATTTCTTTCATGCGACTCTCCTCCAAAAAAATAAGCCCCCGTCCCATACGCAATAGGACGAAAGCATGCTTCCGCGGTACCACCTATCTTCGGCAGACAGCCGACGGGATTCCGCCGGGCCGGACCACGCCCGCCCGGACCGCAGGGGCCGCCGGGGGAAGGGCCAGAGAAGGTCCGAGCGCTGCCGCGCTCTTTCGCAGGGCTTAACGCGCCCAAACACGCCGGGGATTGGCCGGAGCTCCCGGGCGAACCAAACGCCGCCAGGCCAAGGGGGCTTCCAGCCGCCGACCCCCAATCTCTGCCGCCCGCGTCGCGTTATTTTCCCGTTCACAGCATGGCATAGAGTAA